>JAZSAP010000084.1:0-28415 GCA_045601925.1 Lawsonibacter sp. | reverse complement strand
CGCCGTACTTGAGCAGGGTCTCCCTGATCGAGGCGACCGTGGAGGCCTTCTGGCCGATAGCGACGTAGATGCAGACGATATCGGTGTCCTTCTGGTTGATGATCGTGTCGATCGCGATGGCGGTCTTGCCCGTCTTACGGTCGCCGATGATGAGCTCGCGCTGGCCACGGCCGATGGGGATCATGCTGTCGATGGCCTTGATACCGGTCTGCAGAGGAACGGAAACGCTCTTGCGCTCGATGATACCGGGGGCCTCCGACTCAATGGGCCGGATGGCATCGGCGGGGATGGGTCCCTTGCCATCAATAGGCTCACCCAGCGCGTTGACCACGCGGCCCAGCATAGCCTGACCCACTGGGACGGACAGGACCTTGCCCGTGCGCTTGACGGTGGATCCTTCACGGATGCTGTTCTCGTTAGACAGCAGAGCCACGGAGACGGTCTCCGCCTCCAGATTCTGGGCCATACCGAAGCTGCCATCCTCAAACTCCAGCAGCTCGCTGGCCATGCACGCCTGCAGACCATAGACACGGGCAATGCCGTCGCCCACAAGGATGACCGTGCCGGTCTCCTTCATCTCGATCTTGGCGTTGTAATTTTTAATCTGTTCCTTGATCACATTGCTGATCTCTTCCGGTCTTGTGGTCATACTCGTATCACTTCCTTCACTTCAGACAGGCGCTGGCGCAGGCTGCCGTCCAGAACGTTCCCGTCCAGTTCAACGACCATGCCGCCCAGCAGTTCCTTGTCCACAACGTATTCCGCCCGGACCTGACCCTTGCAGCGCCGCTCCAGCGCAAGCTGCAGCTTTTGCTTTTCTTCCCCGGTCAGTTCCACGGCGCTGGTGATTTTTGCGTTGGCAATATGCTCCGATGCGTTCAAAAGCGCTTGGTAGACTTCCGCCGACTCTATAAAGCACCCGATCCTGCCCTTCTCACACAATAGCTTAAGGTAGGACAGCACATGCTCCGGCGCCATATCGGCAAAGGCCACCTCGATGGTGCGCAGCCGCTCGGCCATGGGGATGGCGGGAGAAGCCAGCAGCTGGACATAGTCCGGCTGTTCTTCAAAAACCGCCTTCACCTGCTCCAGCACTTGGCCGTACTCCTTCTGCCGGCCCTCTTCACAGGCCAGCATAAACAAAGCCTGCGCGTATTCTTTCCTGATTTCAGCCATTCTCGTCACCTATTTCCTCGATAAACGAGTCGATGAGGGCGCGATGGTCCTGGGTGTTGATCTCACGCTCCAGCAGCTTTTGGGCCAGGGCACCGGAGACCTCCACAATTTCCTGCTTGATGCCGGCGGCGGCTTTCTTTCGCTCCAGCTCCGCTTCGTTTTGGGCCATGCGGATAATGCTGTCGGCCTCCGCACGGGCCTGATCTACCAGCGTGTCGCCGCGCCGGCGGGCATTCTCGGTGGCCGTGTGCAGGATGGCGTCGGCCTGGGCATCGGCACCGGCCAGCTTCTCCTCCCAATTCCGGCGGCTCTCCTGCGCCTCGGCATTGGCGGCATCAGCCTGGTCATAGCGGTCGTCGATTTCCTTCTGCCGCTGCTCCAGCACCTTCTTCACCGGCTTGAACAGGAACTTTTTCACCAACAGAAACAGCAGGACGAGATTGAGCAAAGAAATCACAGTCTGCCACAGATTGACAGAAATGACGTCCAGCGTTTGCATTGCTTACCTCTCCTTGTTATGCACCGATGGCACGCAGCAGGACGTTGACCAGCAGGTTGGGCGCCACAAAAATCAGCAGGATGGCGATAACCAGGGCGTACAGACCGGTGGTCTCCGCGATGGCGCAGCCCATCAGCATAGTGCTGGTCACGCTGCCCTTGCTCTCGGGCTGGCGGCCGATGGCCTCACAGGCCTTGGCAACGGCGTTGCCTTCACCGATACCGGGGCCGATACCCGCGATCATAGCTGTGCCGGCGCCCAGAGCGCAGGCGCCAAGAATAATACCAATAGCCAGTTCCAACATGTCAAATTACCTCCAGTTTTTGTTTTTGTTTCTGCTGTTTACGTTCTTTTTTGGCAAAATACGCTTCTGCCGGGAATCCCCCGGAAACATACATCATGGTCAGCATGGCGAAGATATACGCCTGCAGACAGCCGCTGAACAAATCGAAGTACACCGACAGCACCGCCGGGATACCGATTTGGAACAGGGGAAACTCCCCAAGGAACCCGGGCAGCCACCCAAGCACCATGGACGAAAGTCCCTGCAGACCCGCCGCCAGCAGCACGGAGATGACCGTGCCGGACAGCACGTTGCCGTAGTGACGGAAGGACATGGAAATGGGGTTGGCGAACTCGCCGATGATGTTGATGGGGGTCAGCAGAGCCACCGGCTCGGTCAGGCTCTTCAGGTACTGAAGCGGTCCTGCCTTTAGCTTGTAATAGGTGATCAAAACGAACACCAGAACCGCCCAACCGGCTACCACGTTCAAATCGGATGTGGGTGGGAACAGTCCAAACAGGGACATCAGGCTGGAAAAGGCGGACAGTCCGATGATGGCGGTGATAAAGGGGGCAAACCCGGCGAAGTATTCGCCCATATTGCTCACCACCATGTTCTGGCACTTCTCCACGATCCACTCCACCGCGTGCTGGCGTTTGGAGCCGCCCTTCACCGACAGGCCGTGGGTCAGGTACAGACACAGGCCGAAGATGGTGATCAGCACCAGCCAGGAGTTGATTTGTGCCTCGGTAATGGGCAAATCCTGTACAGGCATTGGGATCGTAAAGAAAATGCGCGCGCCGGTGATGTTGATACCCTCGCTCACCGGCGTGGTCAGCACCTTCAGCGCGATGGCCGCCACAATGGGCAGCACCATCATCAAAATCAGCAGAATGTCCACCGCCGCAAACCAGCGGCTGCGGGATTTCATAATGCAATCACCCCATTCAATCAAACAAGAAATACATCAGCCCTGCTTCTTGTCAAAAAGCGGGCGGAACGAAATGGCGATGCGCGGGAAAAACAACGGAATGACCGCCGCCCATAGGTTCAGGAACGCCGCCCCCACCGCCGCCACGACCACAAGGAACAGCATCCGGTAGGTCTGGGACAGCTTCATGGCAGTTTTAGCGTCCTTTTCGTCCTTTTCAAGGGCCTTCTGCACGGTCAATCCCATGAAAAAGAAGTTCAGCACCGCAGCCCCGCCACTTAAAGCATTGCCCAGCAGCACCGTAATATCCCACTGCCGCAGCACAAGAAACACCGCCTGCAGCAGCACGCTGAGCACCAGCACCCACAGCAGAATATAGGTCGTCTCCCTGCGCACGGTGGCATCGACTTTTTTCATCGTTTCACACCTCAAAATAAAGCATAAGGGACCCAACTCGCCCTACAGACAGCTGGCTCCCCTTCTCACAATAATTCCATATGTTAGTAGAACATATTTCCTTCATTTTGTCAATAGTGCCCCCACATTCCCGTCCTCTTCACATGCACAAAATGGCCGCCATCCCAACGGATAGCGGCCTTTCGTTTTTCTGTTTGTTACGCCACCAGCCACTTGTGCCTGACCACGCTGTACAGCGGGATCAGCGGCAGCAGGATGGGCACTGTGGTGCTGTACTTTTGATACTCCGGGTCGGCGCCATAGGTGCGGTTCTGCCGCAGTTCCAACCGGCGGGCGCCGCTGAACATGACGTAGCCGATGCCAATATAACCCAGCACCGCGATCACCCACTGACCAACACCGGTCAGGGAGCCAAACCCCACCATCAGCACGCCTGTCCACAAAACCAGCTCGCCCAAATAGTTAGGGCAGCGCACAATGCGGTACAGACCGGTGTCCACAAAACGGTGTGCATTCTTTGCCTTGGCAGTCTTTTTCTGCTGGTCAGCGATGGCCTCCATAAGGAATCCGATCAGCATCAGCGCCGCGCCTGCATAGGTCCACACATTGTCGGCGCTGGCGTTGGCCATGCGGTAGAAGACTGGGGCCACCATAGCCACATACAGCACCGCACAGGCGACCCAAATAGAAACTTTAGCAACAAAGGGAATGGTCTTGCTGTCTTTGATCTCATCACCCAGATGCTTGTGGTAAGACTTGAGTTTTGCCTCACGATAAGCAAGATAACCACCCAAGCGACAACCATAAATCACAAACAGGATGCAACATAGCGCCGTACCCAGCGTCAATCCGCTACGGTACAGACACAGCAGCAAAACGCCCTCACCGGCGATGGCAAAGCCGTAGCCGATGGAGAAAAACCAGACGTACTGCTTAAATCCGATGGCGCTGACGAGAAACGCAACTGCCACCACCGCCCAAAAATATGCAGGGAAAACCATGATAAACACCTCCTGAAATGTACCGGTATCATAGCATATTTAGTTTCAGAATACAATATACCGCTTTGTTTCAGGGTTCGAGTCCCTTGGGGCAGAATGTGCAAAAAGGCCGCCACCCGATGGGTGACAGCCTTGCGACCTCCGGAATCAAACAACTCAATTAATTTTTGGCCTTGCATTTTTGGGCCCTTTTATCCGCGTATAGCATTTTATCCGCATTGTCAAAAGCAGCGTTAAAATGTTTCAGACCTGCATTTTCTACAAGGGAATATCCTTTTGAAAATCTAAAATCATCCTTTTCAATTTCCACATTTTCGAGTTTCAACAAAAGGGCCACAATATCCTCTTCAGAGACATCCCTGGACATAACCAAGAATTCATCTCCACCAATTCGATAGATTGTGTGGTCCTTTCCATTAAAAATCATCTGCAGCCTATTCGACGCAGCAATTAAAACCTTGTCTCCAAAAAGATGGCCTTTCGTGTCATTTATGGTTTTGAAATTATCAATATCAAATATCAAAAACCAAAAAGGCTTTAATTTCTTGCCTTCCAGCTTTTTTAAATCGCGAATGTAAGCGTTACGATTAAACAGATGTGTCAGATCATCTTTGAACGCCAAATCATATAGGCGAGTACCTCTTTTGAAATAAAAGTCATGTGTGTTGTGTGTCCTCAGCTTTTTGGTAATAAGCAGCATCATTGCGATGCACAATAACAAAAAAATTATTACCGGAATTGACAAAATCATAAGTATTTTCAATGGACTCACTTCCCGTTGGTTTTGTTGCGCAATTATACTTAATATTTTGAGCTTAGTCAAGGGTTTGCGTAGGATAAAATTTATTTGGTGAGAATTGATGATAAGTTACAGACCGTTCTATGAAACTTTATACAAAAAGGGAATAACGGAGTACCATTTAATATTCAAGCAGGGCTTTTCTGCAAACACGCTTCACAGAATTAAAAAAGGTGAGGCTATCAGTACCAAAACACTGGATGCGTTATGCTATGCACTGGAATGTGAAGTAAGCGATATCATAGAATTCAGAATGGAATAAATATAATTATAAGAGGCCGACACCCGATGGGTGACGGCCTTTGGTGCGGACGAAGCCGCGATGGAGCGAAATGTGCCGGGGGCACGTTTCGCCATTGCGGGTCCCTTCCCAAGAAGGCGAGCGGAATGCGAAGCCTGATTGGCTGGGCGGGCACGCCCGAAGGGACGCATCCGCTTGCGCGTCTGCCGTCCTTGCGGCACAGCCGCTGCGGACTTCGCGGCGCAGAACATGCCCCCGGCATGTTCTGTGACCGCCGCTCACCCTCTCAGGGTTCGAGTCCCTGGGTCGTGCATAACAAAACAGCCGCCACCCGATGGGTGACGGCTGTTTTGGCACGCCCGAAGGGACTCGAACCCCCAACTTTCAGAACCGGAATCTGACGCTCTATCCATTGAACTACGGACGCGTATCAACGACCCTGTTATTATAGCAAGGCCGTTTGGAAAAGTAAAGAGAAAAATGTCTGCTGACAGAAAATCCTGCCGCCCTGCACTTACAACACAAAATCCTCATCCTTCAAATTGGAAAACTCCGCTTTGGCGGCCCGGGGCGGGGTGCGGCGGAGGGGGTCGTACTCAAATGCGCGGCAATGGGACGTAACGTCCATTACGCCCTTTTTGGGGCAGACCACCTGCTGGTCGTTGAGGTAACGACTCCTGGCGCAGTAGGCACAGCGCGGGTCGATTTTCTTTTGAAACAGTTTGGGCATAAGGTTCCCTCCTGCGAAAGATTGACTTTATTATAACGCATTTCTCTGCCCTTTTCCACCCCTTTTTTCGCTTTTCTCGCCCCGATGATCACAACTGCCAAAAAGCCCAGCCACAGCAGCCACGCCGCAGACACAGCCAAAGCAAACATGCCGGTAAATCCAAGTCCCGTCACCTGCTCCACCTGCTGCCCCAGCCAGCCGCTTGCCGGCAGCGCGCCCTGAAGGACTCTGCCGGCCCCCGCCGCAAACAGGGCGGACAGCACCCCGTGCAGTGCCTTACCCGCCAAATAGGTGCCCGCCCGCAATCCGCTGTCGGAAAGAAAACAGAGCACCTGACAGTGTACGGACATCCCTGCCCAGCCCAGCATAAATGCGGCTATGGTCAGCCGCCCGTCCCCCTCCAGGGCACTGACCCCGGAGGTCACCTCCAAAAGTCCGCGCAGCAGCTGTTGAGCCTGCCCCACATCCATCCCCAGTGCCGTCGGCACGCGGGCCACCAACTCTACCACCCCGGCCAAGTTCAGCAGCCGGATCACGACTGCAAAGACCACTACGAATGCACAGATGTTCAGCACCCCAGACAGGGCAGCACGCACGCTGTCGGTAAAGGCTGTGGAGAACCGCACGGTTTTGACCGATTGCGACACCCCCCGACCGCCACGCGCCTCTGTCCTGCCGTAAAAACGAAAGATCATGCCGACACACAGGGATGCCGCGATGTGCGTCAGATATAGTACAAGACCGACCCTGCCGCTGCCAAAGACCCCGGCGCCCACCACGCCAAGGATAAACGCCGGGCCGGAATTGTTGCAAAAGGCCAGCAGCCGTTCCGTTTCCGTCCGGGAACAGACGCCCTTTTGATACAGTTCGATGGCCGTCCGCGCCCCCACGGGATAGCCGCCCACAAATCCCAGCACCAGGGCCGTTGCCCCGGCCCCGCCCACACGGAACACGGGCCACATGACCCGCTCCAGCAGCCGCCCGAGATACCCGGCCATACCCAGCTCCACCACCATGCCCGACAGGACGAAAAAGGGGAACAGGGACGGCACGATGGTCTGCGCACACAGGGAAAGTCCCTCCCTGGCCGCCTGCATACTTTGCTGCGGCCACAGCATCAGGGCCGCAGCTGCGCAGATCAGCGCCCCCGCACAGACCAATCGACGCAAGGTTGGGCGAAGCAGTGTGCGCAGCATGATGATCCCCCCTTAACACGTTATCAAACAATATGCGCCCCGGACGTGAACTTGCCTGTCCGGGGCGCGTTTTATCGGGAGTATGGAATTATCTGCGGCGACCTCTGTAATTTCTGCGGCCGCTGTAGCGCCGACCACCGTAGCGGCCATGGCGGGACGGGGTCAAAACTCTGCGCAGCACCAGCGCCACGATGGCGATCACGGCCACAGCGGTGATAATGCGCACAACGGGGTGGGAGAAGAAGGTTTTCACCTGATGCAGGCGGTAGAGCAGGTTGGACCGCTCGGCCGCACTGACCGACACCAGATCGACAGCGCCAAGCTCCTCCCCCTCAAAGGTCAGCAGCAGCTTACCCATCACCTGCCCCTCCTCCACCGGGGCCGCAACGGTATTGCTGTCTAGTTGGACCGTTTGAACGACCTTGCTCAGATCCATGTCGTTGGGCAGGGTGCGTTCCAGCTGGGCGGCGGGACGAACCAGCACGTGGTCGGTGGCAGACAGGGTCACGTCCACCTGCGCGATGGGGGTGGCGGTATCCACAATCTGCCGGCGGCTGAAGTTGTCAAAGCCCCACTTGAACAGTTCCCGGCTTTCGGTGAAATGACGGCGGTCGTTGCGCCCGTTTTCCAGCGGGATCATGGGTGCATCCAGCACCACGCAGATCAGATACTGTTCCGGATCCTGGGCCGCAGACAGCAGGCAGTAGCCGCCCTCGTCCGTGGTTCCGGTCTTGATGCCGATGGCCTTGTCGTAAAGGTAGCTGTCCAGATAATACCAGGTCACCAGCAGTGCGTTGGTGTTGTAGAACACCCGGGCCTCGTGCATATTGGTGGCAGGCACCTCGTACCGTTTGGTGGACACGATATTGCGGAAAATCTCATTTTCCATGGCCTTTCGGGCGATCAGATACAGATCCCGGGCGGTAGAATAGTGGTCGGGATGGTACAGGCCGTGGGGATTGGCAAACTGCGTATCTTTGCATCCCAGCTCGGCCGCCTTGGCGTTCATCCGTGCCACAAAGGTATCCACATCACCATCCACCGTCTCGGCCAGAATGTTTGCCGCCTCGTTGGCCGAGGGGATCAGCAGACAGCACAGCAGATCCTGCAAGGTCATCTGCTCGCCGGCGCGGATGTTTTGGGTGGAGCCGTTGGCAGAAAGCCCCCTGGAAAACGTATCGCTGGCGGTAATCACCTGGTCCATACGCAGGCGACCGGCATCCACTTCGTCCAGCACCAGCATGGCGGTCATGACCTTGGTCAGGCTGGCGGGTACCATGCGCTGGTCGGCATTCTTCTCGTACAGCACCTGATCGTACCGAGCGTCCATCAGCAGGGCGGCTTTGGCGGTCAGCTCAGGCTGCTCCAATGCCAGGGCGGCGGGACACAGCAGCAGCGCCGCCATGACCCATGATAAAATTACAGCAGGAAAACGACATTTTCTCATAGGAAAAACCTCGAATCTGTGTTAAACTTCAAGGAGATAGTCTTATTATAGCAGATGTAACCGTCCCATGCAATGGGTAAAGTGGCAGGCAAGCGGAGGGTCCCGGATGAAAAAGCTGACAATCTATGAGTGGATCGTACTGACGCTGTGCGCCGCATTCGTCCTGTTTTGTGCCGGCTGGCTGTTTGTGCGCAGCACCATCCCTTCCTCCGGCTGGCAGGTTTATACCGAGCGATGGGACGTTTCCACTGCCGACCAGTCCCTCTCCGCATCCGCAACCGACGGGCTGCTGGAGGGTGAGATCATTGACCTGAACCGCGCCAGCCGCTCCGATCTGCTGCGTCTTCCCGATATCGGTGCGGTCCGTGCCGACGCCATTCTAGCCTATCGCAGCGAACACGGGCCATTCCAAACCGTGGACGAGCTGCTGAACGTATTCGGCATCGGCCCCGCCACGCTGGAGCAGCTGCGAGCGTACATCTCGGCGGAGTGATCCGCTTTTTGCGCCGGGTTTGTATGGACTTTTCAGGTATTGTATGATAAGATGTGGTAGATATGTATGTCACCCTATTCCGGGAGGTGTATTGGATTGAAAATCAATGTTTTGGGCGTGGAGTTTGATGCCCTGACCGCCCAGCAGGCACTGGAACACGGTGCCATGCTGCTGGACAGCGAGGGATTCCACTACGTGGTCACCCCCAATCCCGAATTTATTTTGGCCGCCGAGCAGGATGAGGCGTTCCGCCACGTACTGAACAGCGCCGACCTGGTGCTGCCCGACGGCATCGGCGTGATTTACTCCGCCAAGCTGTTGGGCACGCCCCTGAAGGGCCGTGTCCCCGGCATCGAGTTTGCCGAGGGTATGCTGGCAGAGCTGGACCGCCGCGGCGGCCGTCTGTTCCTGCTGGGTGCCAAACCCGGCGTGGCCGAGCAGGCCGGCGCCAACATCTGTGCCAAATATCCCAATCTGGTGCTGTGCGGCACCCACGACGGTTATTTCAAAGAGGACGAGCCTGTGGTGGAGCTGATCCGTCAGGCTCAGCCCGACCTGCTGTTCGTCTGCCTGGGTGCCCCTCGGCAGGAAAAGTGGATGGCCCAGTTCGGTCCTGCCACCGGCGCCAAGCTGGCCGCCGGTTTGGGCGGTTCTCTGGACGTGTTTGCCGGCGTAGTGGAACGGGCACCGGAGGCTTGGCAGAAGCTGAATATGGAGTGGGCCTATCGCCTGATGAAAGAACCCAAGCGCATCGGCCGCATGGCCAAGCTGCCTCTGGTGCTGGTCAAGGCCGCCAAGGCCCGCCTGTCCGGCGAAAAAAAGGAGGATGCGTGATGGCCGGCAAGCTGATCGTGTTTGAGGGTACGGACGGTTCCGGCAAGTCCACCCAATTCAAAATCCTGTGCCAGCGGCTCACCGACAACGGCACCGATTTTGAACGTTTGGTCTTTCCCCAGTATAAAGAGCCTTCCTCCGCCCTGATCCGTATGTATCTGGCCGGCGAGTTCGGCAGCCGCCCGGGTGACGTCAATCCCTACGCTGCCTCCGCATTCTACGCCGTGGACCGCTACGCCTCCATGAAAAAGGTGTGGGGCGCACAGTATGAGCAGGGCGGCCTGATTTTGGCTGACCGCTACACCACCTCCAACGCCGTGCACCAGTCCTGCAAGCTGCCCGAGAACGAGCGGGCGGACTTCTGCCGCTGGCTGGACGAGTTTGAGCATGACAAGCTGGAGCTGCCTCGTCCCGACCTGGTCCTGTATCTGGACATGCCCACCGACATGGCTGTGAAGCTGCTGCGCAGCCGTGAGCAGGCCACCAACACCCAGGCCGACATTCACGAGGTGGATGCGGGCTACCTCGCCGCCTGCCGCACCGCTGCCCTGCAGGCTGCCGAGGTACTTGGTTGGACTGTGATCCCCTGTGTGGAAAACGGTGTTCTGCGCTCGATTGAGGACATCCACGCGCAAATTTGGAACCTGGTTTCCGCTGTCATGTGATTTCCCTTTACAGCCTTTGGTTTTAGGAGGTTTGTTATGGTTTGTTTCCTGCTTGGCACCGGCTTCGAAGAGGCCGAGGCCCTTGTCCCCGTTGACCTGCTGCGCCGAGCCGATATCCCCGTTTGTCTGGCCGGTGTGGACGGTGCTGTTGTCCCCGGCGCCCACGGCATTGCCGTCAGCGCTGACTGCGCCCTGTCCAATGTGAAGCGTGAGGAACTGGAAATGGTCGTTTTACCCGGCGGCCTTGGCGGCGTGGCCGCCATCCGCGCCAGTGACGAGGCCATGGACCTGATTCGCTGGGCCCATGAACACGACGTGCGCCTTGCCGCCATCTGCGCCGCCCCCACCATCTTGTCCGATTTGGGTATGCTGGACGGCAAAAAGGCCGTGTGCTACCCCTCCATGCTGGACCGCCTCACCACCGCAGATACCACCCACGGCCAAAGTGTGGTGGAGGACGGCACTATCATCACTGCAAACGCCGCCGGCAGCACCTTTGAGTTCGGCTTTAAGCTGATCAAAGCTCTGCGCGGTGCCGACGCCGCCGACAAAGTGAGCCGTGCGATCTACTTCAACCGCTGAGGCCAAGGCGCAGCTGCGCCGACAGGTGCGCGCCCAACTGGCTGCCATGCCGGAGCAGGTGCGGACTGCGGAAGATGCGGTGCTGTTTGACGCTTTCCTCGCCTTGCCCCAGGTGCAGCAGACGCAAACCCTGTTCCTGTTCTACGGCGTTGGGACGGAACCCCGCACCGCCCGCCTTGTAGCGCGGCTGATCGCTTTGGGTAAAACGGTCGCCCTGCCCCGCATGCTGCCGGAACACAGGATGGACGTGCTGGTCTGTGACCCCGCCCGGCCCCTTATCCAAAACGAGTTTGGCCTGTGGGAACCGGACGCGGCTTGTCCCGCCCTTGGGCCGGAGCAGGTCGATTTGGCCCTTGTTCCCGCCCTATGCTATGACCGGCACAACTACCGGCTTGGTATGGGCGGCGGATACTACGACCGCTGGCTGGAACACTATCACGGCACCACCGTGGGCCTTTGCCGGTCTGCGCTGCTGGCAGACCGACTGCCTGTGGAGGCTCACGACCGCCCGGTGGATCTGGTCATCACCCCATAAAGAAAGGGCGGAGCCGAAGCCCCGCCCCTGTTCCCGGTTCAGCAGCCGCAGCCGCAGTCGCCGCCGCAGCCGTTGCCGCAACCGCAATTCCCGCCACAGCTACTGCCGTAACCGTTTCCGCCACCGCAGCAGCAGAACAGAATGATGATCAGAATGATGATCCACAGGCAGCCGCCGTTACCCCAGTTATTGCCACACATGTAACTTCACCTCATTCAAAATAGTCACCCCACCGCTTGCGGTCAGGTGCCGTACCATCCCATACTATGGCGCAGCCCTGTCCCCTGTTCCGGTATACCACGTTTTTATTGCAGGAGTTGATTTTATGTCACAGGAGAACAACACCCACCGTAGAAGCAGCCACCGCAGACGCGGCCGCAGAACCGGCCGTACCGCCAGCTTTACCGCCCTGTTCATCGTTGCAGTGCTGGGTATTTCCGTACTGCTGGCTGCCCTGACCTGGATCGCCGCCAACGACGTGCTGGCCTTGAACAAGCCCGAACACAGCGCCACTGTGGTCCTGCCGGAGGACTACTTCAACATCCGCACCAAAACCGACCGCGAGGGCAACATCACCACCACCTACACCGCCAAGATGGGCAAAGTGGCCAGCCTGCTGAAGAAAAACGACCTGATTGAGTTCAAGTCCCTGTTCCGGCTGTTCTCCAGCGCGACCGACGGCGAAAAGAAGCTGCGCCCCGGCGCCTATCTGCTGAATACGGAGATGGACTACCGCTCCCTCATCGCCAGCATGGGCGCCCATTCGGACAGCCGCGTGATCGTGGAAGTCACCATCCCGGAGGGCTATACCGTGGCCCAGACCTTCCAGCTGCTGGAGGACAACGGCGTTGCAAGCGCCGAGGTCCTGACCGAATACGCCGCCAACTACGACTACGGCTTCTCCTTCCTGCAGGACATCCCTCTGGGCGATGCCAATCGTTTGGAAGGTTTCCTGTTCCCCGACACTTACGAATTTTATGTTAATCACGATCCCAAATACGTCATCAACAAAATGCTGCAGAACTTCGATGCGGTCTACACTGAAGAGATGCGTGATTTTGTGGCTTCCAGCAAGTACAGTTTGCGCCAGTATCTGACCGTGGCCTCCCTCATTGAGCGCGAGACCGACGGCACCGACCGGAGCAAGATCGCTTCCGTCATCTACAACCGCCTGCAAAACCCCAATTCCTCCGCCGGCACCAACGGCTATCTGCAGGTGGACGCCACCCTGGTCTATATCACCGGCAGCGCACCCACGGCGGCGGATAAGGAGATCGACTCCCCCTACAACACCTATAAGTACCCCGGCCTGCCTCCCACGCCCATTGCCAATCCGGGCCTTGCCTCCTTCAAGGCAGCTCTGGACCCGGACAACACCGGCTATTACTTCTACGCCCTGGGCGACGACGGGCGGCACCACTACTTCTCCGAATACACTGCCATGCGCAACTGGATGAACACCCAGAGCCTCTACAAATAAACGCTTTCCCGCCGCCCGGATGCCACAGGGTATCCGGGCGCGCGACTGTCAGGAGGGTTCACTATGACCACCCCCAATATCGAACTGCTCGCCCCCGCCGGCGATATGGAACGGCTGCGCATGGCCTTGGCCTACGGCGCGGACGCGGTGTATTTGGCCGGCACCACCTTTGGTATGCGCGCCTTTGCGGGCAACTTCGACCACGACCAGCTGCGGCAAGCGGTAGAGTTGGCCCACGCCAGGGGCGTGCGAGTCCACGTGACCTGCAACACCATGCCCCGCAACGACGAGATCGCCGCCCTGCCCCAGTGGCTGGAATTTCTGCAGGACGCGGGGGTGGACGCCATCATCGCCGCGGATGTGGGTGTGCTGGCCCTTGCCAAGCGCCACGCGCCAAAGGTGCAGGTGCATATCTCAACCCAGGCCAGCATCGTCAACTACCAGTCCGCCAACGCCTGGCACGATCTGGGCGCCAGCCGGGTGATTTTGGCCCGGGAGCTGTCTTTGGACGAGATCGCCACCATCCGCGCCAAGACCCCCGCGGCTTTGGAGCTGGAGGCCTTTGTTCACGGTGCCATGTGCGTGTCCTATGCGGGCCGGTGCCTGCTGTCCAACTACATGACCAACTCCAGCCGGGACTCCAACCGGGGCGCCTGCGCCCAGCCCTGCCGCTATCAGTACACCCTGATGGAGGAAAAGCGCCCCGGGGAGCATTTCCCCGTCTTTGAGGACGAGCAGGGTACTTACATTTTGAACTCCCGGGATATGTGCATGATCGACCATATCCCAGAACTGATGTCTGCCGGTCTGAACAGTTTGAAAATTGAGGGGCGGGCCAAATCCGCCTACTACGCCGCCATCGTCACCGCCGCCTACCGCCACGCCATCGACGCGGCAGCTGCCGGACAGCCCCTTGACCCCATTTGGCGCCACGAGGTGGAGAAGGTCAGTCACCGGCCCTATTCCACCGGCTTCTACTTCGGTCATCCCGGTCAGTACTATGAGGATGGCCGCTACATCCGGGACTGGCAGGTGTGCGCCGTGGTGGAAGCCTGCACCCCCGACGGTCTTGCCACCCTGTCGCTGCGCAACAAATTTACTGCCGGGGACGAGGTAGAGATCGTGGGTCCCAACACCCCCGCTACGGCCTTTATCGCTCCCACCATGACCGACATGGACGGCTTTGCGCTGGAACAGCCCCGCAAGCCGGAAATGCGTTTCAAAATGCAGCTGCCCCACCCCGTTCCCCCTCTCTCCCTGCTGCGTCATCAGGCAGAAGGTCTGTAAGGCAAATCTACTTTGCGTAGGTTGCGCCACAACGCCATCCATGCTATCCTAACAACAGAAAGGGCGTGGACACCATGAACACCTATGTTACCGGCACAACCATCAAGTCTCTGCGCGGAGCCAAGCAACTGACCCAGGCAGAACTGGCCGACCAGCTGGAGGTCAGCGATAAAGCTGTTTCAAAATGGGAGACCGGAAAAGGGTTTCCCGACAGTTCCCTGCTGCAGCCCCTTGCCGCCGCGCTGGGTGTTTCGATCATCGAGCTGATGAACGGCAAAGCCATCGTCAACCGAAACGTGTCGGGCAACCTGACGCGCTCCAAGCTCTACGTCTGCCCCGTGTGCGGCAACGTGATCCACAGCACGGGCGATGCGGTGGTCTGCTGCTGCGGCCTTACCCTTCCCGCGCTGGACGCGGAGGAGCCGGACACTGAACACCAATTGACCATTGAAAAAGTGGAGGATGAGCATTTTCTCACCGTCCACCACCCCATGACCAAGCAGCATTATATCTCTTTCATTGCCTTCGTCACCTCTGACCGCTTTCAATTGGTCAAGCTGTACCCAGAGGGCGAGGCGCAGACCCGACTGCAGCTGCGAGGCCGGGGTTCCGTATATTTTTACTGCAACAAACACGGCCTGTTCAAACAGAACGTGTCAGGACCACCCGTATAACGGGTGGCCTGCTCTGCCCCTATAAGGGGCTTTTGCTGGCAGAGCCTTAAGGTTCTCGAATTTTATTTCTATTGCATTCGTGTCCTACTGCCAATTCAGCATTTTTCTATGGCCCCCTCTGACGTGGGGGCTGGCGCGGTGCAAACCGCGTCTGGGGGAGAGATTTTTCTTTCTTTTCTCTCCCTCCGTCATTTACTTTGCAAATGCCACCTTCTTCATTAGAGGGAGGCTTTCCGTTGCAGCGGGATCACTCATAGGCACAGCCTTTTTAGAACCATGGGCATAGCCCATGGTTCTCATTTCACAAAAAAACGCCTGCCTCCGTATCTCCGGGGGCAGGCGTGTTTTTGTGCGTTTCGTCGAAAATCACTACATTTTGTGGAAAAAGATTGCGTTCATTCGATATATGTGGTACAGTAATCAGGAAGTGAACCACCGCTCCACCCGACAGGGATCGTTTTCTGACTCAGGCAAAACGGTCCTCTTTTTTTGGGTGTTTCGGTGGGAAACGGAGAGAAAGAAAGGAGTTTTTCATCGTGAATCTTATCTTCGGCATTAAAGACAAACCCAAGTTCGGGCAGCTGATCGTCTTTGCGATCCAGCAGCTGCTGGCCATCATGGCCGCCACCATCGCCGTCCCCGCCATCGTGGGTAACGGCATGTCCGCCTCCGCCGCCCTGTTTGGCGCCGGCGCCGGCACCATCATCTACCAGCTGTTCACCAAGTTCAACAGCCCTGTGTTCCTGGGATCCTCCTTCGCCTTCATCGGCTCCATGGTCGCCGCCTTCGCCGGCGCCGTGTCTGCCCAGGCTGGCTTCGCCGGCATCATCCTGGGCGCCATCTTCGCCGGTTTGGTGTACGTGGTCATCGCCATCGTCATCAAGCTGGTTGGCGTGAAGTGGATCAACAAGCTGATGCCCGCCGTGGTCATCGGTCCCACCGTTGCCCTGATCGGTATGTCCCTGGCCGGCGCCGCCATCAGCGACGTGTTCTCCTACGGTCCTCAGGACGCCAACGGCGCCTACATCATGTCCTCAGGTGCCTGGGTTTCCTTCATCTGCGCCATGGTCACTCTGGCTGTTGTGGTGATTTGCTCCACCTACGGCAAGAAGATGATCAGCCTGATCCCCTTCATCATCGGCATCCTGGCCGGCTATGTTGTGGCCCTGATCTTCACCCTGGCCGGTTTCCCTGTTATCGACTTCGCCCCCTTCGCCGCCCTGACTGCCGACGGTGTGACCCTGTCCACCTTCTTCGCCGTACCTGACTTCTCTTTCCTGAAAGCTCTGCAGGGCGTGAAGGAGATCGACGCCACCTACATTGCCACCGTTGCTGTGGCCTATGTGCCCGTGGCCTTCGTGGTCTTTGCCGAGCATTTGGCCGACCACAAGAACCTGTCCACCATCATCGGTCAGGACCTGACCGAGAACCCCGGCCTGCACCGCACCCTGCTGGGTGACGGCGTTGGCTCCATGGTCGGCGCCCTCTTCGGCGGCTGCCCCAACACCACCTACGGTGAGTCCGTCGGCTGCGTGGCCATCACCCGCAACGCCTCCGTGGTCACCATCACCACCACCGCCATCATCGCCATGCTGATCGCCTTCCTGTCCCCCTTCGTGGCCTTCCTGGACTCCATCCCCGGCTGCGTCATGGGCGGCGTGTGCATCACCCTGTACGGCTTCATCGCCTGCTCCGGTCTGAAGATGATCCAGAAGGTCGACCTGAACGAGAACCGCAACCTGTTCGTGGTCGCCGTTATCCTGATCACCGGTATCGGCGGCTGCACCATGGCTATCGGCAAGGTCACCCTGACCACCATCGCCTGCGCCCTGATCCTGGGCATCCTGACCAACCTGCTGCTGTCTTTCAAGGACAAGAAGTAATTCCTGCAACACAAACTAAAAGAGCGTGTGCCGTAAGGCACACGCTCTTTTTTATATTCGATTTAACCCAGCTCCCACTCCGCCGCATCCAGTGCGGCGGCAAGGACCTGGTCCATGTCGTAATAAGAATAAGTACCCAGACGACCGCCGAAGATGACCTTGTCCTGTTCCTGGGTCAACTGCTTGTATTGGGCATACAGGCCACTGTTTTTTTCATCATTGACGGGGTAATAGGGCTCATCCCCCGGCTTCCACTCGGAGCTGTACTCCCGGCTGATGACCGTCTTGGGCAGGTCGTTGCCCGCGGCATCTTCGCCAAATTCGAACCACTTATGCTCGATGATTCGGGTCCAGGGCGTCTCCCGGTCGGTGTAGTTCACCGCGGCGTTGCCCTGGAAGTTGGGCACGTCCAGCACCTCGGTCTCAAAGCGGACGGAGCGGTACTCCAGCGGGCCAAAGCGATAGTCAAAGAATGCATCCACCGCTCCGGTGAATACCACCTTCTTCGCCAGCTTGTCCCAGCTGTCGCGGTCGGCCAGGTAATCCTGGCCCAACCGCACCTCGATCCCCTGCAGCATATTCTCCACCAGTTTGGTATAGCCACCCACGGGGATACCCTGATACAGGGCGTTGAAGTAGTTGTTGTCAAAGGTCAGACGCACAGGCAGCCGCTTGATGATAAAGGCGGGCAGTTGATCGCAGGGGCGACCCCACTGCTTTTCGGTATAGCCCTTGATGAGAGTCTCATAGATGTCCGTGCCCACCAGAGAGATGGCCTGCTCCTCCAGATTTTTCGGCTGTGTAATGCCCGCCTCGGCCCGCTGCTGCTCGATCTTCTCCGCCGCCTCGGCCGGAGTCACCACGCCCCACATGGCGTTAAAGGTGTACATGTTGAACGGCAGGGAGTACAGCTTGCCGTGGTAGTTAGCAACGGGCGAGTTGGTAAAGCGGTTAAACTGCGCAAAGCGATTGACGTACTGCCACACCCGCGTATCATTCGTATGGAAAATATGCGCGCCGTACCGGTGGACGTTGATGCCTTCCATTGGTTCGGTATAGACATTACCCGCAATGTGGTCACGCTTGTCGATGACCAGGACGGACTTCCCTTTTTCCTGCGCCTGTTGGGCAAAGGCCGCACCAAACAGGCCGGCACCCACAATCAGATAATCGTACATAGCTTCTTTCTCCTTTCGGGGTCCAAATTCCCCTTGCCCGATGGCTCCTGCTGTTTATGCTGCCGCAACAGCAGAATGTATGTTTTCTTACTCCTCAAAGGTGAAGAAGTCGGCAAACCGCTCCTTGAAGATGGTGAAAACCGCCGTCAGGGTCTCTTCATCCTCCACCGTCAAATAGTTCTCGGTTCCGTCTGCGTGGGCTTCCACTTCAAGGATGATCACCTCGGCGGCGTTTTCCTCGTCCAAAGGCAGCAGGATCAGATACTCGCTGCCCTTGTATTCCACGCTGTCCACCAGTTCAAACTCCGCCTCGTTACCTTCTTCGTCCGTCAGAGAGAGGATGCTGATTTCCTCATTCTGCAATTCTTTATTTTCCATTGACGCTCCTCCTTTCCATTTTCGGATTACGGCGTGATATTCCCCGCCGCTTTGAAAATCTGATACCAATCTTCTTTGGTCATCTGAATGTCACAGGCCCTGCAAACTTCATTAAAGCGCTCCAAATTCATGGTGCCGGCAATCACCTGCATATTGGCCGGATGGCGCAGAAGCCACGCCGCCGCCATGGTGGTGGCAGACACGCCGTACTTCTCCCCCAGTTCGGCGAGGGTCCTGTTCAGGAGCGCAAACTCGTCGTTCAGCAGGAACGGCCCCTTGATCATGCCGTACTGGAAGGGCGACCACGCCTGAATGGCGATGTCCTTCAGTCGGCAGTAATCCAGAACGCTGCCGTCCCGATCAACGGCGCCGGGGGTCAGCATATTGACTTCCAGTCCGTTGCTGATCATGGACGCATGGGCGACGCTGACCTGCAGCTGGTTGGCCACCAGCGGCTGCCGAACGCACTTTTTCAGCAGTTCGATCTGCATCGGTTTCATGTTTGAAACACCAAAATGGCGCACCTTGCCCGCCGTTTCCAGCTCATCGAAGGCCGCGGCAACCTCCTCCGGCTCGATAAGGGCGTCCGGTCGGTGCAGCAGCAGGGCGTCCAGATATTCCATGTCCAGTCGTTTCAAAATGATGTCCACAGACTCCAGAATGTGTTTCTTGGAAAGGTCAAACATCACGCCGGGGATGATGCCGCATTTCGACTGAATGAAAAGATCCTCCCGCTTGACGGCGGTTTGCTTCAGCGCCTGGCCGAACACCGCTTCGCACGGGCGCTCGCTGCTGCCGTAGATATCCGCGTGGTCAAAAAAATTCACACCATGGGCAACGGCGTTTTCGATGTATTCGGCAGCGCCCGCCGTGTCCAGTCCGTCCAGACGCATGCAGCCGGCAACAATGGCCGGAACCTGCATGCCCGTCGTACCAAACTTCACCTGTTTCATTTGAACACCTCCTGCTGTTTTTTGCTTGTTTTACTCCATTATAACACGTACAACGACAAAATGGCAGGGGCAATTTACCCCTGCCATAAACTTTATCCCGCTGCAGCCAGCATATTGTCGATAAAAATCCCGTAACCTCTTGTCGGGTCATTGACCAGCACGTGGGTCACCGCACCCACCAGTTTGCCGTTTTGGATAATGGGACTACCGCTCATCCCCTGCACGATGCCGCCGGTTTTCTCCAGCAGGCGGGGGTCGGTCACCTTCAGCATCATGTTGCGCAGTTCCCCTTCCACCGCAGGATAGACGTGGAGGATCTCCACCCGGTATTCCTCCACCTCCGCCCCATCGATGTTGGACAGAATGGTGGCCTCCCCCGTCTTGATCTGTCCGCGATGGGCCACCTCCATGGGTTGGGCGCTGCCCAACAGGCTCTCGTCCGTGAGGGTGCCGTAAACGCCGGCGCGGGTATTGGCATACAGCTGTCCCATATCCCGCTGCACGTCAAAGCTGCCGTTGAGCTGGCCCGGCGCACCGCTCTGCCCCCGTTTCACACCCGTCACCGTGGAGTACATGATGCTGCCCGATTCCAGGGTCATCAGCTTGGACGTATCCACGTCGTTGATGCCGTGACCCAGGGCGGCAAAGGTATCCGACTGCGGGTCATAGAAAGTCATGGTTCCAATGCCCGCCATGGAGTCCCGAATCCACGCACCAAGCCGACAGGTGCCGTCCTCACCCCTGGGCACGGTGCCGGTCAGCTCCAGCTGCTTGTCACCTCTGGCAACACGCAGCTTCAGCGGCCCTTCTGTCAGCGTGGCCAGCAGCTCCCGGACCTGCTCGATGGTGTCCACTTCGGTGCCGTTAACGTGGGTGATCAGGTCGCCGGCCTTTACTCCCATCTGCCGGGCAGGAACCCCGCTGCCCTCGGCCAGTCCAACCACCAGCACGCCGTCGGAGAACAGCTTGATGCCCACAGTCCGGCCCAGCGGCACCAACGTGTCCGTTTCCGTCCGCGCCGGGCGCATGGCCGCCAGCATTGCTGGCTGTGCCGCCGCGTCGGAGGTCGTCCCCAGCACCCCCATCAGCAGCAGGGCCAGCACCCCACCGGACAGCACCCGGCGCATCGGTCTGTTTTTTTGCTTCATTTTTCCACCTCGCTCCCCTTTCATTTTGCGGACGCCCACGTCCACATCCGTCAGTATGGCCCGGCGGGTATGAAAAACTCCCGGACTGTCTTTCCTGCGCTGGCAGGAAAACCGCAGGTGAAGAAAAGGTGCGCGGGACGGCCCGCTTTGTCTGTATTTATGTCAAAAACGCTCTGTTTGGAAAAACAGAGCGTTTTTTCTGTATTTTAACCTTTGACCGCGCCGGCTGCCACCCCTTTAATAATGTGCTTCTGACACAGCAGATAGAACACCACCACCGGCAGAATGGACAGCAAAATCAGCGCCATGGTTGCACCCAGATCCACCGCACCGTAGCTGCCTTGCAGGTACTGGATGTGGATGGGGATGGTCATATAGTCGTTGCGGTCCAGCACGAGATAGGGCAGCAGATAGTCGTTCCAAATCCACATGATCTCCAAAATCCCTACCGAGATCATGGTGGGCCGCAGCAGAGGCAGCACCACGTGGAAATAGGTGCGGATGGGCCCGCAGCCATCGATGGCCGCGGCCTGTTCCAGCTCCTGTGGAATGCTTTTGACGAAGCCGCTGAACAGGAACACCGCAAGACCCGCACCAAAACCGAGATAGACCACCGGGATGGTCCACGGGGTATTCAAGCCAAGCCGGTCCGCCGTCTTGGACAGGGTGAACATGACCATTTGGAACGGCACCACCATGGAGAACACGAATAGATAGTACAGCATTTTGCACAGGCGGTTGTCCACCCGGGCCATATACCACGCCGCCATGGAGGTGCAAAGCAGAATCAGCGCCGTGGACAGCAGCGTGATCATCAGACTGTACAACACCGATTTGACAAAGGGATAGTTGCCGAAGGTCATACCTTTCACAAAGTTTTCAACCCCGGCAAAGCTTTCTGCATCAGGCAGTGAAAAGGTTTCTGTCTTTACATAGCTGTTTTTCTTGAAGGCGTTGATGACCACCACCGCCACAGGCAGAACATACGCCGCGGCGATAACCGAAAACAGACCGGTGAGCAGCCTGCGGCTGCGCTGGGTGGGGCGGCTCATTGCTCCACCTCCCCTCTCCGGGTGACCCGCAGCTGCAGCAGGGAGATGACCGCCACCAGCAGGAAGAAGATGACCGCCTTGGCCTGTCCCACACCCCGGGCGGCGCTGCCCTGATCGTAAAAGGTGTTGTAGATGTTCAGGGCCAGCATCTCGGTGGAGCGGATGGTGCGTAGCGAACCGTCCGCGCCCGCCTCAAACAGGATGGGGGCGCCGCCGGTCAGTGCCAGGTTCTGGTCAAACAGCTTGAAGCTGTTGGTCAGAGTCAGAAACAGGCAGATGGCGATGGCGGGCATCAGGTTGGGAATGGTCACCCGCAGCAGGGTCTGCCAGCGACTGGCCCCGTCCATCCGCGCCGCCTCCAGCATGGACTCCGGCACACTTTGCAGTCCCGCAATATAGATGATCATCATATAGCCGATCTGCTGCCAGCACTGCAAAATCACAAGGCCCCAAAAGCCGAACCGACCATCCAGCAGAATGGAGGTGTGGTATACCTTCAAAATCCCGTCAAACAGTACCGACCAGATATAGCCCAGCACGATGCCGCCAATGAGGTTGGGCATAAAAAACACGGTGCGGAACAGACCCGTACCCTGGATCCCCTGTGTTAGCACATAGGCCACCGCAAAGGCGATCAGATTGACCGCCACCAGCACCACCACCGCAAACAGTGCTGTCAGCCGGAAGGAATGGATGAAGGTCGGGTCGCTGACTGCGGCGCTGTAATTCTCCTTGCCCACAAACGTGGCATCGCTGGTGGTTGTAAAACGGCAAAAGGACAGATAGATCCCCTGCAGAAAGGGCCACAGAAATCCTACTGCAAAAGCTGCCGCCGTGGGCAGCAGAAAAACCGGCCAGTACCGGCGCACCGTTGTCATCCGTCGCATCCCATCCCTTCATGTAACGCAAGTCCAAAGGGGGCGGACAAGTTCTGTCCGCCCCCGGCCTTTCGGCCGTGTCACTTCGTCTGGCTGTTCCAGCCATCCACAAACGCCGTCTCTACCGCGGACCAGTCGCCGCCGCTGCTGTATCGGGTCAGGGCCGAATTCAGTGCGGCACGCCACTGGGTCACGTTGGGCGTGTAGGTGAATACCCAGTCCACCGTTTCATTTCCGTTTTGCAGATAGGTTTCCGCATCGCGCAGGAATACATTCTCTGTTTTCACTGCATCTTCAAAGGGAATTTGCCCGAACTGCTCCTCCATGACCCGCGTCCCCTCCGGGGAGGTGACCATCCACTCCATAAAGTCCAGAGTTGCCTGAATGTCAGCCATGGATGCCTGGGCGTTGACCGCCCAGCAGTTCTCCGTGCCGCAGCACAGACCGATGTTCTCCTCCCCCTCGGCGCCGGTGTAGATGGGAATCATGGCCAGCTCTTTCGGGTCCATACCATAGTCGTTGACCAGGGCGTCATACTCCCAGGAGCCGTTTTGGTAGAACACCGCTTCCCCTCTGCCGAACTCCGCCTGGGCATCGTGACCGGGTGTGGCAAGGGTGCGGGGGTCGGCGGAGGAGTTGTTGATATACAGATCCCAAATGTTCCGATACTGGTCCAGATATTTCCCGGAAATTTCGCCGGGATCATCCTTCCAGCCGCCCATGTCCCGGGACTCGAAATACAGGGGCATATTGGCAAGGTGGCCGGTGAAGCGCCAGGCAGAACTCTCGTCCAGCCCCGAGGAGGTAAAGGCGTCAAAACCCAGCTCCTCCGAGCGGGCATGGATATCCTCGGCAATGGTCTTGAGGGCTGCAAAGTCGGTGATGTCCAGCACGCTGTAGCCTGCCCGCTCCAGCAGGGTCTTATTGACGATCAGGCCAAAGCACTCGTAGCAGTAGCCGATGGCACAGGCTCTGCCCTCGCCGTCGTACAGGGTGAAATCGTCGGTGGTCAGCTCGCCATACACATCCGTATCCTTCAGGTCGTAGCAATAGCCGCCCCAACGCCCCAGCGCGGCGTTGTTGCCCACCACGAACAGCGTGGGCGGGTTGCTCTTGTCCATCTCGGCAGTCAGGGTGGACTCGTACTGTCCGGAGGCGGCGGTGACGATGCGCACCTCCACCCCGGTCTGCTCCTTATAGGTTTTGGCGATCTGCTGCAGCGCCTGGTCCGCCTCCGGCTTGAAGTTCAGCCAGTAGACGCCGCCCTTGTCCTCTTCCCCGCAGCCGACCAAAATACCAAATGCCATCGCAGCGGCTGCCAGCAGGGTCAAAATACGTCGTTTCATGTTTATTCCTCCAACCAACATATTGCATCAGCTTACATAGTATCGCTGTTTCTGCAAACGATATTTCCGCATCAAAGGCTTGCGGCACGTTCAGTTTGTACGGATTTTCAAAAAATAAACATCCCACACCCATCTTGCGACAGGTGAGGGATGTTTTTTCACGTTTGTTTCTTCGGGCCGCTCCACCACAGAGCAGGTTCGGTCAATATTCGTGTAAACACGACCCTCCTGACAGGCGCCGAATCTCAGCCAGTAACTGTTCCCGGGTATTGGCCATGGGGTGTTCCGCCACAAAGGCCAGCAAGCGCCGCTGCATCCGGCCGATTTCCGGCCCGGAAAGGCCCAGTTTTGCCAGTTCTCCCCCGGACAGGGCCAGCTGTTCCACCCGGATGTAGGGGTTTTGCGCCAGCACCGCTTCCAGTTGGCACAACGCATCTTCCCCGGCCATAGCCGCCCCGGCCCGGCAGGCGTCCGCGCCGTATTCAATCAGCGCCTTGCGCCAACCCACAGCATCTGCCGGAACACCACGCCGCCAAAGTTCCCATCCTGCCCCGCAGGCACGGATGGTCGCGGCGTCCAGTTTCAACCCGCGCAAAAACGCTTCCACATTACCCGTTCCCATACAGGCGCACAGGCCCGCCCAGCGCAGCATAGGTTCAGCCGGCAGGCGTGACAGCCGCCTGGTCTTGGTGGGTTTCTCCCCACTCCACGCGGCCATCAGGCCTAGGTCAAACAGCACTTTCACCTGCTCCGGCCGGGCGGAACACAGGGTCTTTTCCACCTCTACCCGCACCCGTTCGCCGGCAACCAGTTCAGCTTTACAAGTATTTCCCCTCAAGGCTTTAATGGTTTTTTCTTCAATCAAAAACCCCAACTGCGCCCCAAAACGCACCGCCCGGAACATCCGCAGGGCATCTTCGGAAAAGCGGCGGTCCGGGTCACCAACACAGCGGATGATTTTGGCCTTCAGGTCGGCCTGTCCGCCAAAGGGGTCCATTACCGAGCCGTCCCGGCCCAGCGCCATGGCGTTGATGGTAAAGTCCCGACGAGCCAGGTCCTGCTCCAGGGTGGCATCGAAGCGGACTCCGTCCGGGTGGCGTCCGTCGGAGTAGCCGCCCTCGGTACGGAAGGTGGTCACCTCCACCGCCGTACCGTCCAAAATGACCGTGACCGTGCCGTGCTTGATGCCCGTTGGGACAGTGTGGTCAAACAGCGCCGTCACCTGCTCCGGCAGGGCGTTGGTGGTCACGTCCCAATCCCCGGGGGTACGGCCCAGCAGCAGGTCCCGAACACAGCCGCCCACAGGATACGCTTCAAACCCCGCCCGCCACAAAACTTCACAGCAGGCCGCCGCGCTTTTATCCACATTCTGCCAAAGCATTTGCCCACCCCCTTCGGTATGAATTTGACTGGGGCTGCTTATATTTAAGCACACCCCTTGTCATTTCGCGTTCGCTGTACTATAATAATGCCATTATAAACTAAATTAAAGGATGTGTAAACCGCATGGTTTCCCACACCATTCAGGAATATCTGCACCCCGGCTGCCGCGCCCACTTGGTTGGCATCGGCGGGGTTTCCATGTCTCCGCTGGCAGAGGTGCTGCTGGGCGCAGGTCTTGCGGTCAGCGGCTCTGACATGCAGGTCAGCCCCACGGTGGAGCGGCTGCGTGGTCTTGGCATCGACGTGGTTATCGGCCACCTGCCCGAGAGTGTGCAGGGCGCCAACTGCGTCATCCGCACCGCCGCCGTCCACGATGACAACCCCGAAATTGCCGCCGCCCGGGCCGCCGGAATCCCCGTGTTTGAGCGGGCCCAGGCCTGGGGTGCGCTGATGCAGCAGTTCCGCAACGCCCTGTGCGTGTCCGGTACCCACGGCAAGACCACCACCACCTCCATGTGCACCCACATCTTCATGGCTGCCAAGGCCGACCCCACGGTCATGATCGGTGGTCACCTGCCCCTGCTGAACGCCGGCCACCGGGTGGGCAAGGGTGACACCGTTATCATGGAGTCCTGCGAGTATTGCGACTCCTTCCTGTCCTTCTTCCCCACCGTGGCGGTCATTTTGAATGTGGAGGCCGACCACTTGGACTACTTCGCTGACCTGGCCGCTGTGCAGCGCTCTTTCCGCGCCTTTGCCGACCTTGTACCCAACCACGGCTGGGTGGTGGCCAACGGCGAGGATGGCAACACCATGCAGGCCCTTGCCGGTTATGATGGCAACATCATCACCTTTGGTGTGGAAACCGGCGTTGTCCACGCCAAAAACCTTGTTTTCACCAACGGCATGGCCGAGTTTGACATTGTGGCCGATGGCCGCATTTATACTCACGCAGCGCTGCAGGTACCCGGTATGCACAACGTGAAAAACGCCCTTGCCGCCGCTGCAGCCGCCTTTGTGATGGACATTCCCGCCGCCGCCGTGGCCGAGGGTCTAGGTTCCTTCACCGGCGCGGGACGCCGCTTCGAGTTCAAGGGCGAGTATAACGGCGCCCGCATCTACGACGACTACGCCCACCACCCCAGCGAGGTGGAGGCTCTGCTGACCTCCGTGCGCCCCCTGGGCTACAAGCGCATTGTGTGCGCCTTCCAGCCCCACACCTATACCCGCACCCACGAGTTGTTTGACGACTTCTGCCGGGTGCTGAAATTGGCGGACGTGACCCTGCTGGGTGAGATCTATGCCGCCCGGGAGAAAAACACCATCGGCATCTCCTCCCGTGACCTGCTGCCCCACATCCCCGGCGCCACCTATCATGAAACGCTGGAGGACCTGACCGACGCCCTGGCGGAAATCGCCCAGCCCGGCGACCTGATTCTCACCGTGGGTGCAGGCAGCATCTACACCGTGGGGGAAGCACTGGCCCGGCGCAAGTAATCAAATATAAAACCCCGGACGTACAGAACGTCCGGGGTTTTGTTTTGCTTGTCAGCCGTTGGAGGTAACTGCCTCCAGCACGTCATAACGGTCCATGGGGAATTGCTTGGTCATGGTCAGGGCCTGTTCAATATCGATGGACACGATTCTGCCGTCCTTGGTAGCGATGACGCAGTTGCCTTTACCAGCCAGCAGGTTCTGCACCGCCTCGTAACCCATGCGGGTGCCGGTCTCACGGTCCCGGGAGGTGGGAGATCCGCCCCGCTGAATGTGGCCCAGCACGGTCACACGGGGGTCAAGGCCAGTGGCCTGGTGAATTTTGGCGGAGATGTCCATGGCGCTGCCGGCGCCCTCGGCCACCACCACCATAAAGTGGGTTCGTCCGGCCAAACGAGCTTGACGGATCTTCTCCACCACGTCCCGCTCAATGTCCACAGGCCGTTCGGGAATCAGCACGGCGGTGGCGCCGGTGGCAATACCCACATACAACGCAAGATAGCCGGCCTGACGGCCCATGACCTCCAACACGGAGCAGCGCTCGTGGGACTGCATGGTGTCGCGGAGCATATCGATGGCGTCCACAGCGGTGTTGCAGGCGGTGTCAAAGCCGATGGTGTACTGGGAACAGCCGATGTCGTTATCAATGGTGGCGGGGATGCCCACCACGGGGATGCCGTGACGGGACAGAGCCAGGGCGCCCCGGAAGGTGCCGTCGCCGCCGATGGCAACCACGCCGTCCAGACCCAGCAGGCGGCAGGTGTCCACCGCCTTCTTCTGGCCCTCCTCGGTCTTGAATTCCTCGCTGCGGGCGGTGTACAGCACCGTGCCGCCCTTTTCAATAATATGGCTGACGGTACTTGCGTCCATGCGGATAAAGTCGCCCTTGATCAGACCGTTATAGCCGCGGCGGATACCGATGCACTCCACACCCCGGCTCATGGCGGTGCGGACCACCGCGCGGACCACGGCGTTCATGCCGGGGGCGTCGCCGCCGCTGGTCAGCACGCCGATGCGTTTGATTTTATGTTCCATACAGGTCACTCCCGTGTGTTATTTTTCGCCTATGTTATATCATTTTATCACGCTGATTGTCAAGAAATTCCCCCTCCGTCCCCCTTCTTTTTCCGCGCAAAAAACTTTTTTAAAAAAAGGTGATTTTCCTGTTGACATCCCATGCTCTTTCAAGTATAATAGCACCTGCCGTTCGAGTTGACGGCACAACAGGGGAGCATAGCTCAGCTGGTAGAGCGCATGCCTTACAAGCATGATGTCACAGGTTCGAGCCCTGTTGTTCCCACCATTTTTATCCTTTACCATCTGGCTCGGTAGTTCAGTTGGTTAGAACGCCGGCCTGTCACGCCGGAGGTCGAGGGTTCAAGTCCCTTCCGAGTCGCCATTTGCCTCTGTAGCTCAGTTGGTAGAGCAGAGGACTGAAAATCCTCGTGTCGT
>JAZSAP010000083.1:0-10640 GCA_045601925.1 Lawsonibacter sp. | reverse complement strand
CGAGACCACGCCGGAGAAACTCTTCCTTGACCCGACTGCGGTGTCCGGTATGCAGATTTCCTTCTTTCTTCGGCATGGTCTCACATTCTTTCTGTCTTTACTTATGCTCTGGGGCCGTATTCCTTCAGGTAAGCTTCCATTTTTCCCTTCATCTCATCGTCAATGTAGACTTTCCCATCCACAGGGCGGTTGTGGAGATAAGCGATGATGTCACGCACGGTGACGATGGGATAGACCTGGATACCATATTCCTTGCGCAGCTCGTCCAGGGTAGTGCAATCGCCGGTACCCCGCTCCATACGGTCCACACTGACAAACAGGGCCTTCAGGTTGACCTTGGCCACATGCTTGAACAGTTCGATGGTCTCGCGCACGGCGGTACCGGCAGTGACCACGTCCTCCACGATGGCGATGTCATCCCCGTCCTGAGGCTTGTAGCCCACCATGGAGCCGCCCTCACCGTGGTCCTTGACCTCCTTGCGGTTGAAGCAGTAGGGCAGTTGATCCTCATAATTCCCGTACAGGGAGGCGGCGGTGGTGACCGCCAGGGGGATGCCCTTATAGGCAGGGCCGAACAGAGCGGTAATGCCCTGGGGCAGGTTCTCCTGAATGCAGGCGGCGTAGTAGTCACCCAGACGGGCGGCCTGGGCGCCGGTCTTGTAGTTGCCGGTGTTGATGAAATAGGGGGTCTTGCGGCCGGACTTGGTGGTGAAGTCACCGAAGGTCAGCACGCCGGAGCGCACCATAAAGGTAATAAATTCTTCCTGATAAGCAGTCATAACAATTCTCCTTTACACAAATAGTGCCAAAATACTGGAAATAATGCCGCAGACACAGATAGCGATGCTGCTCATTGCGCCCTGGATCTCGCCCAGCTCCATGGCCTTGGTGGTGCCAAGGGCGTGGCTGCAGGCGCCGATGCCCAAACCCTGGGCCACCGGGTCCTTGATACGGAACACTTTGATGAACAGAGGGGAAAACACCGCGCCGGTCAGGCCCGCCGCCAGCACACCGGCCGAGGCGAGCCCTGCGTCGCCTCCGTGGCTTTCCGCAATGGCGATGGCGATGGCAGAGGTGCAGCTTTTGGGCGCGAGGGACATGGTCATCAGCTCGTCCAGATTCGTCAGCTTACATAGGGCCAGCACCCCGAACAGGCTGACCGCGCTGCCCACAAGGCAGCCGATCAGCACTGGCCAGAAGTACTCCCCCAGCACCTTGCGCTGGTTGTAGACGTTCAGGGCCAGCACGGCCGTCACAGGGCCAAGCATCAGGTTGATGATGTCGCCGCCCTTTGCAAAGTCGGAATAGGGAATGCCGGTAACGGACAGAAAGATGATCAGGCAGGCCACCGCAATGAGCAGCGGGTTGCACAGCACAAATTTGGTCTTTTTCTGCACCCAGCGGCCAAAGCAGAAGGCCAGCACGGACAGAGTCAGGCCGAACATGGGGGACGCGGTCAAGGTCTTAAGCATGGCCCTTTGCCCCCTTTCTGCGCTGCAGCTTCAGCACCAGCTGCACCGTCCAGGCCGTGATCAAAAACACCACCGGAGTGGTGACCACGCAGATGAGCAGGAATGGCAGCAGATAGGGCTTTATATAAACAAACTTGTCCATCACGCTGGTACACACCGGCACAAAGAACAGCGCCATGTTGGCCAGCATGACCTTGGAAAGGCCCTCGATGTGCCGGGGCTTGACCACCCGGGTCATCAGCAGGATGGTCAGCAGGATCAGCGCGATGACGCTGGCGGGGAACTTCACCGGCAGAATGGCGGCAATTCCCTCACCCGCAAGGCACACGCCGAATATCAGCGCCGCCTGAGCCACAACATTCATAAGCTTGTCCCTCAGTCCCAGATGGCGGTGGCGAAGTAGTCCTCCGGCACTTCGGCCCGGCGGATCAGGCGGGTGGAGCCGTCGGGCTGCAGCAGGATCTCTGCCGAGCGCAGCCGGCCGTTGTACTGATAACCCATGGCGTGACCGTGGGCGCCGGCATCGTGGATGACCAGCAGGTCGCCCTTGTCGATCTTGGGCAGCATACGGTCCACGGCGAACTTGTCGCAGTTTTCGCACAGGGCGCCAGTCACGTCGTACTTATGGTCGCAGGGCTGGTTCTCTTTGCCCATGACGGTGATGTGGTGGTAGGCGCCGTAGATGGCCGGGCGCATCAGGTTGGCCGCGCAGGCGTCCACGCCGATGTACTCCTTGTAGGTGTGCTTTTCGTGGCTGGCCCGTGTGACCAGCACGCCGTAGGGGGCCAGCATGAACCGGCCCAGCTCGGTGCAGATGGACACGTCGCCCATGCCGGCGGGGATCAGCACCTCTTCATAGGCTTTCCGCACGCCCTCGCCGATGACGGCGATATCGTTCTCGGTCTGCTCGGGCTTGTAGGGCACGCCCACGCCGCCGGACAGGTTGATGAAGGTGATGTGGCAGCCGGTCTCCTCCTTCAGTTCCACCGCCAGCTGGAACAGGATGCGGGCCAGGGCGGGATAGTAGTCGTTGGACAGCGTGTTGGAAGCGAGGAAGGCGTGGATGCCAAACTCCTCGGCGCCCAGCTCCTTCATGCGCTTATATGCCTCGGAGATCTGGGCACGGGTCATGCCGTACTTGGCGTCGCCGGGGTTGTCCATGACCTGGAAACCCTCTTTGCTCTCGCCCAAAGTGAACACGCCGCCGGGATTATAGCGGCAGCAGACCTTCTTGGGGATGTAGCCGATGGTGTCCTTCAAAAAGTCGATGTGCGTGATGTCGTCCAGATTGATGGTGGCGCCGAGCTCGGCAGCCAGCTTGAACTCCTCGGCCGGGGTGTCGTTGGAGGAGAACATGATCTCCCCACCCTTGAAGCCGCAGCGGTCGGACATGATCAGCTCGGTCAGGGAGGAGCAGTCGGTGCCGCAGCCCTCTTCCCGCAGGATCTTCAAAATTTGGGGATTGGGAGTGGCCTTGACGGCAAAGTACTCCTTAAAGCCGGGATTCCATGCAAAAGCGGCGTTCAGCCGGCGCGCGTTCTCCCGGATACCCCGCTCGTCGTATAGATAAAACGGGGTAGGATACTGCTTGGAGATAGCCTCCAGCTGTTCCTTGTTCACAAAGGTCTTTTTCATTGCATTCACTCCTTGAATACGATTAAAGATAATAATATCCGTTTCTCCACGGATTGTCAATGTTTCAAGGGAGAAATACACGACCAAACCTTGTCACAGGACAATTGCATTTTTCAGCATTTTTTGATAGAATATAAAAGTTGACTCTTAATCACTGCATTTACGTGGAGGTGGCCTCTTGCATAATCTTCAACAAAAACTCCATACCGCCCTGAACGGCCTGCGTCGCCCCCTGCCCCGGGTGCTGGCGTGGATCAGTCTGCCCTTTTTTTGCGCTCTGTGCCTGCTGCTTATGGACTACATGAATTTCAGCGGGCATCTCACGCCGCTGCGAGCCTTTTGGCAGAACTTCCCCGGCGCCGTATGCTTCGAGATCGTGGTCATCGCCCTGCTGGGCCATGTGCTGCTGTTCCTCTTCCGCCGGGTCTGGATCGCCGCCAGCCTGTTTGGCCTGACCTCCATTATTTGTTCTTATGTAAACTATACGAAGGTGGCTCTGAACGGCGATTACTTTGTGCCGCAGGACATCGTAATGGTCACCCACGCCGGGGAGCTGTCCCAGTTCCTCAGCGGTAAGCTCCCCTCGCTCTTTTGGGTGTTCTGCCTGATTTTACTGCTTTTAGTGGTCTTTTACGCCCTGACGGACATCCGCCTGCCCCTGCGGTGGTTCATCCGTCTGCCTGCCGCGGCTCTGATCTGTGTGCTGGCGTGGCTGCCCTGTCGGGACATCGATCGCGCCGACGTTATGTTGAGCAAGTTCAACATGTCGGTCTTCGACTCCGCCCTGCAGAGTTCCAACTACACCGCCAACGGTTTTGTGGGTGCCTTCACCGTCAACCTGCTCAGCTTGAACGTGCAACAGCCGGAGGGGTACAACGCCGAAACCGTGCAGGCCATGCTGTCCGGCTACGAGGCCGTCCCCGCCGACGAGAATGCCGAGCAGTTCGACATCATCGTCATCCTCAGCGAAAGCTTTTTCGATGCCCGCATCCTGCCGGGCACGACCTTCTCCAAAAATCCTCTGCCCAACTATGACCGGCTGCTGAAACACTCCCGCACCATCAGCGGCAGCCTGTACACCACCGCCATCGGCGGCGGCACGGTACGGCCGGAGTTCGGTGTACTGACCGGTCTGACCTGCGACTATATCCCCAGTGTGCCCACCCCCTATCGCTACGTGTCCCAGCCCATTTCCACCTATGTATCCAACTACCGGGATGCGGGGTACACCACCGTGGCTATGCACCCCTACAACAAGCACTTCTACTCCCGCAGCGATGCCTACGGCAACGTCGGCTTTGACCAGTTTTGGGGCCAGGACGAGATCGCCAACACCATTTACGCCGAGTATAAGCGGGGCTTCGTCACCGACGAGTCCACCCTGCGGGCCATCACCCACTGCGCCGACAACACCGAGGACCCCCTGTTCCTCTTCGCCATCACCATGCAGAACCACCAGCCCTACGACGGTATCGACCCCTCCCTTATCCAGATCGAGGTGGAAAATGACCGGCTCAGCGCCCCGGCCCTGACCGCCCTGACCACCTATACCCAGGGTCTGTACGATGCGGACAAGATGCTGGGCGACCTGGCCGCCTGGATCGACAAGCGGGAGCGGCCCACGGTGCTGGTCTTCTTCGGCGACCATATGCCCACCCTGGGCAGCAACTATTTGGCCTATAACGAAAGCGGCCTGTTCAATTCCTACGACGGATTGGATGATGACGAGCTGGCCCGGATGTACTCCACTCCGTTCCTCATCTACTCCAACCGCAAGCTGGACAAAGGCCTGCTGCCGGCGCGCCGGGGCAACGCCATCAGCGACTATAACCTTTTGAACACCGTGGCCCTGTCCACCGGCATGGCCCGCACCCCCTATATGGAGCTGCTGCGGGACTTTCACTCCGTCACCCCCGCCTATAACGTCCGTTTGGGCATGGAGCTGACGGTGGACATTGCCTCCTTTGCCAAAAGCATGGAATATATCACCTACGACCGGGTCTTTGGCAAAAATTACACAGGTTAAGTGTGGAAACAATTGACTTTTCCCGCCTGTAAGCGTATCATTTAATGTTGGAAATTGTCACATGACATCTCCCGGCCGCCGGGGCGTATGCCCCGACAGCCGGGTATCTCAAACGCGGCAGACTGCCGGACTTGCGGGCCGCAGGGCGGTCCGTGGGCTGACCCGGAGCTGCCCGTTCCCCGGCGTCACCGCTGGGGTTTTCCCCAACTGTCCGCGCCCTGTATCCTATGTCGGACAGACTTGTCCGGCCACCCATATAAACGAAAGGAAGCATCACCATGATCAAGATCGCCCCCTCTATCCTCTCCGCCGATTTCGCCAATCTGGAACGCGACGTAAAGAAGATCGCCACCGCCGACTACATCCACGTGGACGTAATGGACGGCGCCTTCGTCCCCAACATGTCCATCGGCATGCCCGTGGTCAAGTCCCTGCGCAACTGCACCGACATGTTTCTGGACGTGCATCTGATGATTGAAAAGCCCGTGCGCTATGTGGAGCAGTTTGCCAAGGCCGGCGCCGACCTGCTGTCCATTCACCTGGAGGCCGACCACCCCACCCGCATTGCCGAGGCCCTGCGCATCATGGACGAGTGCAAGGTGAAAAAGGCCGTTGCTCTGCGCCCCATCACCTCTCCCAAGGCCATCCTGCCCTACATCGAGAATCTGGACCTGGTGCTGGTCATGACCGTGGAGCCCGGCTTCGGCGGTCAGGCTTTCATGCCCGCCCAGCTGGACACCATCCGCGAGGTGCGTGAGATCATCAACAAGTACAACCCCGCCTGCAAGCTGGAGGTAGACGGCGGCATCGCCCCCGACACCGCTCCCCTGGTCATCGCGGCCGGCGCCAACGTGCTGGTGGCCGGTTCCGCCGTGTACGGCGCGGCCGATATCGAGGCCGCCATCCGCACCCTGCGCGGCTGATTTCAAACATTCCGGAGGTGTACGATGCAGTACTTCCCCCCTGCCCTTGAGTCGCTGGTAGAACAGTTCGCCCGCCTGCCCGGCGTGGGAACCAAATCTGCCCAGCGACTGGCCTTCTATGTTCTGTCTCTGACCGAGGACGAGGCGGCTAACTTCGCCCGGGCCATTGTGGAGGCAAAAAAGGCCATCCACTGCTGTCCTGTGTGTCAAAATCTGACCCAGGGAGACGGCCCCTGCTCTATCTGCGCCAGCTCCCGCCGGGACAGCAGCGTCATCTGCGTGGTTGCCGAGCCCAAGGACGTCATCGCCATGGAGCGTTCCCGGGAGTACAACGGTCTGTACCACGTGCTGCACGGTGTCATCTCCCCCATGAACCATGTGGGTCCCGACGACCTGCACATCAAGTCCCTGGTGGAGCGGGTAACCGCCGGTGACGTGCGCGAGGTCATCATGGCCACCAACCCGGACACCGAGGGCGAGGCAACTGCCATGTACCTGTCCCGCCTGCTCAAACCGTTCCGGGTCAAGGTCACCCGCCTGGCCTACGGCATCCCCGTGGGCAGCCACCTGGAGTTTGCCGATGACGCCACCCTCATGCGTGCCCTGGAGGGTCGCCGGGAAATGTGATAAGATGCAAATACCCCCCCTGACCGACAAGGTCAAGGGGGGTATCGTATTAATGTTCAGAAACAGGTTCGTTTCCCCGTGTTCTTTATCAAAACTTCGCCCCGCCGAATTCGGCAAGGACAAGGCCCTTGTTGCGCTCGGTGACCCACTGGATGGACCACTGGGAGGCAAACAGCAGCAGCTGGTTGCCCTTATAGTCCTCCACCAGCTTGGCGTCGTTGGGCAGCAGCAGGTCCTCTTCCTTCAGGGGCTGGGCATCCTCGTCCTCACGGACCACCCAGCGCAGATACTCGTAGGGCAGGCCCTCCTTATAGAGTTCCACGTTGTACTCGCTGCGCAGGCGGTACTCCAGCACGTCGAACTGCAGGGTACCCACCACGCCCACGATAACCTCCTCCATGCCGGTATAGGGGGTCTTGAAAATCTGAATGGCGCCCTCCTGGGCAATCTGCTCCACACCCTTCAAAAACTGCTTGCGCTTCATGGTGTCGATGGACCGGATGCGCATAAAGTGTTCCGGTGCAAAGGTGGGTATGGGGTCGAACAAAAACTTCTTACTGGGAGCGCACAGGGTGTCGCCAATGGAGAAGATGCCCGGGTCGAACACGCCGATGATGTCGCCGGCGTAGGCTTCCTCAATAATTTCCCGCTCGGCGGCCATCAGCTGCTGAGGGCGGGACAGGCGCAGCTTTTTGCCGCCCTGCATATGGTAGACTTCTTTTTCCGCGTCAAAGCGCCCGGACACCACGCGCATAAAAGCAATGCGGTCCCGGTGGGCCTTGTTCATGTTGGCCTGAATCTTGAACACGAAGGCGGAGAAATCCTCGTCAAAGCAGTCCACCACCTGCTCACCCGCCCGACGGGGCAGGGGCGCGGTGGTCATGCGCAAAAACTCCTCCAGGAACGGCTCCACACCGAAGTTGGTTAGGGCAGAACCGAAGAATACGGGAGACAGCTTGCCGTGGCGCACCCGCTCCATATCAAAGTCGCAGGAAGCTCCGTCCAGCAGCTCGATCTCGTCCACCAGCTGGCTGTGCTTGGCCGCGCCGATCAGGTCGTCCAGGGCGGGGTCGTTGTCCTCGATCTCGGTGGCGGTGGCCGCCTTTGCGTTGGTGTTGGAGGTGAAGTGGATGACCTTGCGGTTTTGGCGGTCATACACGCCCTTGAACTCCTTGCCGCAGCCGATGGGCCAGTTCATGGCGTAGGTGTCAATGCCCAGTTCCTTCTCCAGCTCCTCACACAGCTCGAAGGGGTCCCGGGTCTCCCGGTCCATCTTGTTGACGAAGGTGAAGATCGGAATGTCCCGCATGGCGCAGACCTTAAAGCGTTTCCGGGTCTGTGCCTCCACGCCCTTGGCCGCATCGATGACCATGACCGCGCTGTCCGCGGCCATGAGGGTGCGGTAGGTGTCCTCGGAAAAGTCCTGGTGACCGGGGGTGTCCAGAATGTTGATACAGAAGCCGTCGTACTGGAACTGCATGACCGAAGATGTGACGGAAATGCCGCGCTGCTTCTCGATCTCCATCCAGTCGGAGGTGGCGGCCCGGGTATTCTTCTTGCCCTTGACCTGACCGGCCTGGGCGATGGCGCCGCCGTAGAGCAGGAATTTTTCCGTCAGGGTGGTCTTACCGGCGTCCGGGTGAGAGATGATGGCAAAGGTCCTGCGGCGTTTGATTTCAGATTCGTACTGTGACAAAGGGTATCACTCCCTAAATGTAATCATAATGACAGAGTATTTTACCATATTCTGCCCTCTGCCGCAAGGGAAAAGTCTTTTTGTCCGCAATCTGTTAATTTTTTGTGAAAGGGATTGTATTTTCCCGCCGTATCGTGTAAACTGGTATCAAGAAATTATCAAGGGAGGACTCAACCATGAAAGTTGCCCGTTTTGTTTTGAAGGTGGTCGCCGCCGCTCTGGTCACCGCCGCCGCTGTCTGTGCCGTTATCGCCTATTGGGACAAGCTGGTCTGCTTTGGCAAGTCCCTGTACGGCAAGGTCCGCGCCGCCCGCGAGATCGTCTGCTGTGACGAATACGCCGATTACGTGGAATAATCATTCAAACACCGCCGAAGCAGATCGGCGGTGTTTTTGTGCCCTGCCGCTTGCGAAAACGGTCTGGCTGTGGTAGAATAACTGGAAACCCATTGAAGGAGTGTGCTGTATGCGGCATTTGATCGATTTCGGCGATATGTCCCGCGCGGAGTGGGACGCGCTCTACGCCCGAGCCAGTCAGATTATGGACGACCCGTCCGCCTTTACCGATGTGTGCCACGGCAAGGTGGCCTGCAACCTGTTTTACGAGCCGTCTACCCGCACCAACTTCTCCTTCCAAACCGCCATGATGCGCCTTGGCGGCACGGTGTTCGGTTTTGCCGACCCCAACTCCTCCTCCGTGGCCAAGGGCGAGTCTTTGAAAGACACCATCAAGATGGTCTCCGGTTACGGCGATGTAGTGGTCATGCGCACCCCGTGGGAGGGTTCGGCCAAGGCCGCGTCCCTCTACTCCCACGTGCCGGTCATCAACGCCGGTGACGGCGGCCACATGCACCCCACCCAAACCACCGCCGACCTGACCACCATCACCCGTCTCCACGGTGGTGTGGACGGTCTGTCCATCGGCCTGTGCGGCGACCTGAAGAACGGCCGTACCGTCCACTCCCTCATCAAGGCCATGGAGAAGTTCAAGAATATCAAGTTCTTCTGCATCGCCCCCCGGGAGCTGGCCATTCCTGAATATATGCGCGTGTTCATGCGTGAGCATAACATTTGGTTCACCGAGGTCACCGGCCTGGAGGCGGTGATTCCCCAGCTGGACGTGCTGTACATGACCCGCATCCAGCGCGAGCGGTTCTCCGACCCCGAGGAGTACGAGCGGAACAAGGGCATCTACGTCCTGACCCGCCGCAAGCTTGAGCGCGCCAAGCCCGACATGCTGGTGCTCCACCCCCTGCCCCGCGTGGACGAGATTTCCATCGACGTGGACGACGACCCCCGGGCAGCCTACTTCCAGCAGGCCCGCTACGGCATGTTCGCCCGTATGGCCCTGCTGTCTGACTTGGCCAACCAGCCCCGGCAGGAGGTTTTGGACGCCGTGGAGATCGGCACCAAGCCCGTATGCACCAACCCCCGCTGCATCACCCAGACCGAGCGGTACCTGCCCCCTCTGGTGAAACGCAACGGCGGCGTGGAGTGCTGCGCCTTCTGCGACGCGGAGCTAAAGTAACACACAAAAACCGGGACGTTCGCCTGCGGCAAACGTCCCGATTTCCGTTTCTCCACTTCTCGCCAAAAAAGTTCCCCAACGCCTTGAAAAACATGCTTGACAAAGCACGCCCGGTATGCTATTATTTCAAGGCTGACACAAGAACAGCAATCCTACGCGGGTGTAGTTCAATGGTAGAATCCCAGCCTTCCAAGCTGGTCGCGTGGGTTCGATTCCCATCACCCGCTCCATACGCGCCTGTAGCTCAGGTGGATAGAGCAACTGCCTTCTAAGCAGTGGGTCAGGGGTTCGAGTCCCTTCAGGCGTGCCATTTTCTTTGGCTCGCGCAGACCTGACGCATCAGCCTTCGCCTTTCGGCTCGGCTTCTGCGGAAGGGACCCGAAACTGTTCAACATGCCACCAGCATATTGAACGGGCGTTTCGGCTTCAGGCGTGCCACCTCTTCTTGTGCCGCAGCATTTATATGGTGGGTGTAGCTCAGTTGGTTAGAGCACCGGATTGTGGTTCCGGGTGTCGAGGGTTCGAGTCCCTTTACCCACCCCATTAAGATCTCAAGGCGGAAGGGTCGGAGCGTCGGCTCCGACCCTTTCACTTTTGAGCGCTTACCGAATCCTCTATACAGGGGTGTAGCCAAGCGGTAAGGCACGGGACTTTGACTCCCGCATTCGCTGGTTCGAGTCCAGCCATCCCTGCCACTTCGTCGGTGCGGGCTGCATATCCCTCGCTTCGGCCTT
>JAZSAP010000082.1:0-19949 GCA_045601925.1 Lawsonibacter sp. | reverse complement strand
CAAGACCCTGGTGGCCCACGGCATCAACGCCATCAAGATCCGCTCCGTGCTGACCTGCCGCGCCCGCACCGGCGTGTGCGAGAAGTGCTACGGCATCAACCTGGCCATCGGCGAGCCCGTTGGCGCCGGCGAGGCTGTCGGTATCATCGCCGCCCAGTCCATCGGTGAGCCCGGTACTCAGCTGACCATGCGTACCTTCCATACCGGCGGCGTTGCCGGCGGCGATATCACCCAGGGTCTGCCCCGTGTTGTAGAGCTGTTCGTGGCCCGCAAGCCCAAGAAGATGGCTCAGCTGGCCGAGATTTCCGGTAAGGTCACCATCGAGGAGACCAAGCGCGCCACCATGTGCAACCTGACCATCACCGCCGACGACGGCGAGGTGGTGACCTACGCTCTGCCTTCCTCCGCCGGCATCAAGGTGAAGGACGGCGACGTGGTGGAGAAGGGCGTGGAGCTGACCGAGGGTGCTCTGTCCCCCCACGACGTGCTGCGTATCCGCGGCGTGTCCGGCTGCCACAACTACCTCATCCGCGAGGTGCAGAAGGTCTACCGTCAGCAGGGTGTTGACACCAACGATAAGCATATCGAGGTCATTATCCGTCAGATGATGCGCAAGGTCCGCGTGGAGGATTCCGGCGATTCCGATCTGCTGTCCGGTGCCACCATCGACATCGTGGAGTTCCTGGATGCCGAGGCTGCTGTCCAGGCCCGCATCGATGCCGGTGAGAAGAACGACATGGGTGAGGAACTGGCTCTGCCCACCTGCACCCGTCTGCTCATGGGTATCACCAAGGCCTCTCTGGCTACCGACTCCTTCATGTCCGCCGCCTCCTTCCAGGAGACAACCAAGGTGCTGACCGAGGCTGCCATCAAGGGCAAGATCGACCACCTGCGCGGTCTGAAAGAGAACGTCATCATCGGCAAGCTCATTCCTGCCGGCTCCGGCCTGGCCCAGTACCGCAAGAACACCGTCATCGACGATGACGGCAACGTGGTCAAGGAAGAGGCTGTGGCTGAAGAGGTTGAGTCCGTGGAACTCGCTGTTGAGGGCGAGGACGCTCAGGACTAATTCCAAAGATAAAACACCCCTGGCAACTTCGGTTGCCGGGGGTGTTTTTTGCCACTCACCTTCATACAAATAAAGGAGAGGTGATGGTATGGACGAAAAGCGGCGGCAGGGTCTGTTGGAAAAGACGGCCCGGGCCTCTGACCTGCCGGTGGATGCGGTGGCGGGTCTGCCTAGAGTTGAGCTGGTGGGGGACGGGGAGCTGCGCATGGAGAACCATCGGGGCATCCTGTCCTATGGAACGCAGGAAATACACATCAGCGGCGGTGCCTTCGGTGTGCGGGTGTGCGGTGAGGAACTGGAACTGCGCACCATGAACAGCTTGGAACTGCTGATCACCGGCCGTATCCGAGCCGTAGAGCTGATTTAGGAGGAACTATGCAAAGTGCAGTGAACTATGCCCGTGGGTGGGTGCGGCTGCAGGCTGTGGGGGCATTTCCCGAACGGCTTTTGAACCTGTGCGCCCAGCATCGGGTGACCTTTTGGGCGGTGGAATGGCGGGACGGCCAGACCCTGGCCCTGACGGTTTTGCAGGGCCATCTGTCCCGGGTGGAAAAACTGGCACCCCGGGCCGGCTGTGACCTGACGGTGGAGGAACGGGACGGAGTGCCGTCCTTCCTGACCCGGTTCCGTAAGCGGTACGCCTTTTTGGTGGGGTTGTTTCTGTCGGTGCTGCTGGTGTGTATCGGCTCCCGGTTCGTGCTGACGGTGGAGGTGACCGGCAACGAACAGGTACCGGCAGCCGCCATCCTGTCCCAGTTGCGCAGGGAGGGACTGCGCCCTGGCGTGTACGGTCCGCACCTTGATACCAAACAAATTGCCGTGAACACACAGCTCGCGGTGGAGGAACTTTCGTGGGTGTCGGTCAACCTGTACGGCACCCGAGCCCAGGTGGTGGTGCGGGAAAAGCAGCCGCCGCCCAAGCTGCTGGAGCAGGAGGGAACAAGTGATATCCTTGCCCGGGCGGGTGGGTTGATTTTGGAACTTGATGCGGCGGCGGGGCAGGCAAAAGTAAAGCCCGGCGACATGGTGGCGCAGGGGGACGTGCTGATCTCCGGCACCGTAACCATGGAGGGACCCATGTATTCCGATATACCGCCCCAGTATCTGTACGTCCACGCGGATGGACGCGTGTGGGCAAGGACGTGGCGCACGGTGCGCGCGGCTATGCCGCTGACCGTCACCACAAAGCGGTACACGGGGAAGGAGCGTTCGCGCTGGTCGCTGACGGTGCTGGACAGGTGTATCAATTTTTTCGGAAACAGTAGCATTTTGTGGGCGGAATATGATAAAATAAGTCAAACGCACACCGCCGCTCTGCCCGGGGGACAGGTGCTGCCCCTTTCCGTGACCCGGCAGCGGTTTCAACAGTGGGAACCCGTCCCTGTTTCGGTGGACCTGACTGCCGCCCAGCAGATGTTGGAGCAGCAGCTGACCGAAGAACTGAAACGACAGGTCGGCGAGGATGGACAGGTGGTGTGTGTGGACTGGTCCGCCCGTGTGGCGGACGGGGTGCTGACCGTTACCGGCGTGGCTGAGTGTCGGGAACAAATTGGAGTGAAGAAGTAAACGCCGATCAAAGTTGCCTGCGGAAACTGACGGAAAATTTTGGTGCTAAATGCGTTGTGATTTTTTGAAATAAACAAATTATTCCTGCAAAATCACGCCTTTTTATCCCGCAAAATTTTCTCATCATCTGCTCTTGTCAATTTGACCTGCGCTTACTTTGGGTACCGACTAAAGATAGTTAGGGGAAGTAACAAATGATCGAACAAAGCATCAGCATTGAGCGCCTGGAAGAAGCCATCAATATTTTCGGCTCCTTCGACGAGAATATCCGCATCATCGAGCAGGAACTGGCCGTCAGCGTTATCAACCGGGACTCCACGCTGAAAGTCACCGGCGAGGCGGAGGGGGTCATGTACGCTGTCAAGGCGCTGGAGGCCCTCATGTCCCTGTCCTCCAAAGGAGAGATGATCAACGAGCAGAACGTGCGCTATATCCTCCAGCTGGTGCGTGAGGGGCGCGAGACCCAAATCAGCCAGCTGGCCGGCGACGTGCTGTGCATCACCGCCAAGGGCAAGCCCATCAAGGCCAAGACCCTGGGCCAAAAGAAGTACGTGGAGGCCATCCGGGACAACGTGGTGACCCTGGGTATCGGTCCTGCCGGTACGGGCAAGACTTATTTGGCCGTGGCCGCCGCCGTGGCGGCGTTTCGCGCGAAAGAGATCAACCGTATTATCCTGACGCGTCCTGCTGTGGAGGCCGGCGAGCGGCTTGGCTTCCTGCCCGGCGATCTGCAGTCCAAGGTGGACCCCTACCTGCGTCCTCTGTACGACGCCCTTTTCGATATGTTGGGCGCGGAGACCTATCAGAAGTATCTGGAGCGGGGAATCATCGAGGTGGCCCCCCTTGCCTATATGCGCGGCCGCACCCTGGATGATTCCTTTATCATCTTGGACGAGGCCCAGAACACCAGCCGGGAACAGATGAAGATGTTCCTGACCCGCCTGGGTTTCGGCTCTAAAATCGTCATCACCGGCGACATCACCCAGATCGACCTGCCCGCCGACAAGGTATCCGGTTTGCGGGAGGCTATGCGGGTTCTCAAGGGCGTGGAGGACATCGCCATCTGCCGCCTGAACGAGTCCGACGTGGTCCGCCATGCCCTGGTCCAGCGCATCATCAAGGCATATGAGGTGGACGAGGACCGAAAGGAAAAGGGGAAGAAATAACATGACCCATCGAATCATTTTTGAAGCGGAAGTGAATGTCCCCGACGGACTGGAAGAGCAGTTTGACCGGGTCATCTGCGCCGCACTGGAAGCGGAAAACGTGTCCTGCGGGTGCGAAGTAAATGTCCTTGTCACCGACGATGAGGGAATCCATTCCATCAATTTGGACATGCGCGGGGTGGACCGTCCCACCGACGTGCTGTCCTTTCCTATGTTTGACCTGACCCCCGGCGAGAAACCCACCGAGGAGGATGCCGACCCTGCCACCGGCCTTGTGCCGCTGGGGGATATGGTCATCAGCCTGGAGCGGGCACAAGCGCAGGCGGAGGAGTTTGGCCACAGCGTTCAGCGGGAGGTGTGCTACCTCACCGTCCACTCCGTCCTGCATCTGCTGGGTTACGACCATATGGACGAGGGCGAGATGAAAGCACAGATGCGGGGCAGGGAGGAGGATATCCTGTCTGCCCTTGGGATTACGAGATGAGCCTGCCGAACCGCAAACATATCCGCCTGAAAGAGTATGATTACGGCCAACCCGGAGCGTATTTCATTACAGTATGCACACGGGACAAAGAATGCACGCTCGGCCGGATTTGCGTAGGGCCCGATGCCCTCATCGGGCCCTACGCTTGGAATGATTGTGCGTGGCGTCAAAACGAAGGTAACACGCTGGGCGGGTTTTCCTGTTTGGCAGGATAACTACTATGAACGCGTTGTGCGCAACGAGGAAGATTTATTGCGCATTTTGGAGCACATGTGGAACAATCCTGCCCGGTGGGTGGAGGATAAATATTATAATGCTCAAGAAAGTTGAGGATCAATTGTTATGTCAACCGTTAAAAAATCCGGAATCATCACCATCTGCGGGCGGCCCAATGTGGGCAAGTCCACTCTGGCCAACGCCTTTGTGGGGGAGAAGGTGGCCATCGTCACCAGCAAGCCCCAGACCACCCGCAACCGTATCTGCGCCATTCTCAATCGTGGTGAGAGCCAGTTTGTGTTCATGGACACCCCCGGTCTGCACAAGGCCCGCACCCGGCTGGGCGACTACATGGTCAATGTGGTCAAGGAGAGCGTATCCGACGTGGACGCCATCCTGCTGCTGGTGGAGCCTATCCCAAACGTCGGCGCCCCGGAGCAGGAGCTGATCGCCCGCATCAAGCAGCTTGGCTGTCCTGCGGTGCTGGTCATCAATAAGGTGGATACCCTGGAGAAGAAGGTGGCCCTGCTGGAGGTCATTTCCGTCTATCAGCAGGTACACGAGTTCAATGCTATTGTCCCCATTTCCGCCCGGGAAAAGGAGGGTGTGGAGGAATTGCTGAACCTGCTGGAGGGTTACCTGCCCGAGGGTCCTCAGCTGTTCCCGGAGGATATGGTCACCGACCAGCCGGAGCGGCAGGTTATGGCAGAGATCCTGCGTGAAAAGCTGCTGCTGAGCCTTGATAAGGAAATTCCCCACGGTACGGCGGTGGAGATCACCCGCTTTGTGGAGCGGGACGACGAGGTCATCGAGTGCGATGCTACTATCTACTGCGAGAAGAACAGCCACAAGGGCATCATCATCGGCAAGGGTGGTGCCATGCTGAAAAAGGTATCCACCCGCGCCCGGCAGGATATGGAGAAGTTCATGGGTACCAAGGTCTTTTTGCAGACCTGGGTCAAAGTGAAAGAAAATTGGAGAGATAATCCCTCCGCTATTCAGAACTTCGGTTATAAGCAGGAGTAATTTTTCCCTTGCATGAACCGCCCGCCCCGTCACAAACTGAATGTGAAAGGCGGTGGCGGGATATGGATACGCAGGGACTTTGGCGGTTGTTTTTACAGACGGGCCATCCGGGTATTTGGCTTGCCATTCGGCAGGAAAGCGCACAATGCGGCCCGACGCCCCAACAGAGAGAGGGACACGACGATGCACATGGTCACCCAGGCACTGGTGCTGCGGGAAGTGAATTATAAGGAGTCGGATAAGATTTTGACCGTCCTCACCCGGGACAACGGCAAGATGACCCTGTCCGCTCGTGGCTGCCGGAAAAAGGGCAGCGCCATTGCCGCCGCCAGCCAGCTGCTGGTGTGGTCGGAGATGACGCTGTACGAGTATCAGGGCCGCTGGGCCATCAAGGAGGCGGCCACCGACCGGGAATTTACCGGAGTCCGGGGGGACATTGAAAAGCTGGCCCTTGGCTGCTATTTTGCCGAGGTGGGGGAGCTGTTGGCGGTGGAAGATATTCCATCCCCGGAGTTGCTGTCTTTGTTGCTGAACAGTCTGCATGCCCTGGATAAAATGGACAAGCCGTTGCTTTTGGTCAAGGCGGCCTTTGAGTTGAAAGCCATGTGCCTTGCGGGGTACGAGCCAATCATGGACGGCTGCGCCATTTGCGGCTGTCAGCCGGAACAGCCTCAATTCCACCTGAGTGAGGGCGTGCTTCACTGTGCCGCTTGTCGGGATGAGGTAGGGGAGGGCATCTCCATGCCCCTGACCCCGGCGGCGGTAGAGGCTATGCGCCACGTGGCCTACGGCGACCCCAAGCGGCTGTTTTCCTTCCAGTTGGACGAGGTATCCCTCCAACAGTTTGGGGATGCCTGTGAGGCTTATGTGCTGACCCAGCTGGAGCGGGGATTTGGCACGCTGGATTTTTACAAACAGGTACGTATATAAAACGAAACCGTGTGACATTAGTCACACGGTTTCGTTTTACTCGCTTACCTCGATGGCGTTGGTGGGACAGCTTTCCGCAGCCTCGCGGACCTGATCGTAGTACTCCGGGGCGATCTCATCCCGGGCGGCGGCCACACCCTCGTCCAGCATGGTGAACACCGCCGGGCAGATGTTGGGACACAGGCCGCAGCCGATGCAGTTGGAATTGACACGCGCTTCCATGGTTGCGCTCCTTTCAATTAGAGTCGGCAACAGTATGCCCAACCGGGCGAAAAATATGAGATAAGAGTGTTTCACCCGAACGCTGCTCTGCGCATGGTTGTGTGCCGTTTGCCTTTGCTCTGATTATTCCCGGTTCTTAATACGCGCGTTGTGCCATTTCAGCAGAGCCTTGTCCCCTTTGGAGACTTTGTCGGCCTCGAACCGGACGGCGTGAGCCACGTAACCGGACTGAATGATATCGGAGCCAAGGGCAGGTACAGCCAGTAAGTTTCCATTATAAATTACTACCCTTTAGAAAAAATATCCGTTTGTTTCGTGTACGACCTTTCCGGACAGGTAATATTCCTTCAGAGTTTTCTCTAGACGGGTGTTTTCGGGCAGAGTGTTCAAATCAAAATCCGGATTGGAGTTGGGGCGATTGAATACGAAGTAGAACACGCTGGTGCCGTGCATTTTCATAGTTAAGGGGCGGAACATACGGGCAAAGCGCACGATGTTGGAATCCTCGCCGATCAGGTCGGCCAGCACGGGGTTGAGCAGCCAGCTGGCACCGGCAAAGGCCTTGTACTTATAATCGGGGTAGTAGGTGGCCAAAAAGTCCCGCATCTGCTGAAGGCTGTCGTTCACCAGCTCCTGGGTCAGCTTGCCGCTGGCGGGGACGTGCAGCTGAACTACGGTGTCGCCCTTTTGCAGCACCAGCTCCCACTCGCTCTTGTCCAGGCGGACCAGTTCCTTTTTCACCAGACCCTTTTCGTCAAAGGGATAGCCCTCCCAATACGTGTCGGTCTCCACCACATCGGCCTGCCAGGAACCCTCCTCGTCCTCATAGAGTCGGGCGCCGAGAGCCACGCCGTCCCGATGGACGGCCAGTTCGTGGGCCAGGTCTACGATGTCCCCCTGCTTGTTGCGGAACACGCGTACCGTGCCGGTGAAGGGATAGTTCATTTCCAGTTCCAGCCGGCCCAGGCGGATCAGATTGCCGGCGATGGTGCGGTGAAACCAGTCCAGCAGGTCAAAGCCGGGCTGACCGTCGTGCCGGGAGCGGTAAATGTTTATGACGTTCTCGAAGGGGTCGAGCATGGTGCGGATCAGCTCGTCGGGCAGGTTGCGGCGGCGCAGGTTGGCCACGCAGCGGGGGATTTGGGAGCACAGGGCAAGGGCCTGCAGCATGTCCCGGGGCAGGTAGGGATCCACCTCCGGGGGCAGGGGGAATTTGAACCCCTCGCAGTCAGCGGCGTTGTGCTCCGGCTCGTTCAGGGCGGTGCATAGAAGGTGCAGCACCCGGGCCACGGTGTCGTCCTGCCCGGCTTTCATGGCGGCGCGCCGGTACAGGTCCAACTCATTGGGGAAGATGCCCAGCTCACGATGGAGTTTTTCGTAGTAGACGGGAGCGGTAAAGAGGCAGCCATTGCGCTCGAAGTCATCCATGGCCGCGTTGTAAAGGTCGCGCCAGCGCTGGGGCCACTTGGTGGCGCCAAAGCGCTGCATCAGTTCGTCGATGGTAGGTCTCGTCAGTTCCATGCAGATTACCTCCAAAAGGCAGGTGTTTCCACAGGCGGCATTGACTTTTTTCGTGTCCCATATTAAAATGAGCCAAATGCCGCGAAAATCCATGTTAAGCTGATTGTACTGCGATTGGACAAGAATGTAAATCGTCATAGACGCCATCTTTTTGGGGGCGTCATGTCCCGTTTTGCAATATATGGATAAGGGAGTGATTTGCTGTGGCCGAACTGGTTTCCGAGAATTATAAATCTAACTTCAGTACTACGGTAAAGCTGGATGATGTGCGCATCGACATGCGAACCAACGGCCCACACCGCACTATCGTGCCCAACCGCCACACCCACACGGGGTACGAGGTGCAGGCCGCCCTGATGGGGGAATACCACATCGAGTTTGAGGAAAAAACGGTGGTGATGAAGGCACCGGACATGGTGTGCCTGATTCCGCCGGGCTGTCAGCACAGCAGCCAGCATGCCGGGCCGAAGGTGCGGCAGATGGGCCTTGGCATGCGCTTTACCTGGCGGCACAAACCGGGGCAGGGGGAACCCTCTGGATTGCTGGAGACGCTGGAACGCCTGCCCAAGAATGAACCCATTTTGCTGACCGATGCCAGGGAACTGTGCGACACCCTGCGGCGCTTTTCCGAGGAACTGGCTGCCCCCGACGTGGGGTCGGAGGTGCTGCTGGACGCCCTGCTGCGGCAGTTTTATGTCCAGCTGTTCCGCGCCCTGAAGCAGGCGGCGGGACCCCGGCCCCGTGACCGGTCTGACCACGATAAGCGGGAGGACCGCTACGGCAAAATTGAGGAGTTTTTCCACGAGCGCTACGCCGATCGCGCCGTCACCGAGGAGGACTTGGCCGACTATCTCGCCGTCAGCAAGCGGCAGACCAGCCGCATCCTGCGCCAGCTGTGCGGAAAAAGCTTCCACGAGAAGCTGGGAGAGATGCGGATGCACTACGCGCTGTGGTGGCTGATGTATACCGATGAGCCGGTGGAGACCATCGCCCTGCAGGTAGGATATACCGCCGCGTCAGGGTTCTACGTGGCGTTCCGGAAGAACTTCGGCATGACGCCGAGCCAGTACCGCCGCGCCTACTCCGCCAAAGCGGGGGAGGGGCAGAAACCCTGACGAAACGGACCCGAGGAAGCCCAGCGGGCAAATAGTGGTTGAGTTTTTCGACAAAAAGTGATACAATACGCGGAGTGTTACCTGCGGCCGCAGGCTGCGGGCAACTGCTTCCACGGGTGGCTGACCTGCTGGAAAACTAGAAGAAGAGGGGGATTTTTATGAAGAGAAAGTGGGGCGACCGCCGAGACGGCAAGTTGATTCGGGACATGGACTCCATGCACTGCATCATGCCCATGATTTTTCCCAATCGCTGCGATAACGAGGCGTTCATGCACCTGCGCATCGATCTGACCAAGGCGGAGGAGTATTTGGCTCGCAAAAATCAGGACGATCCTGCCTACCGCTATAATCTGTTTCAGCTGATCGTGACCGCCGTTCTGAAAACCATCATGCTGCGCCCGCTGATGAATCGCTTTATCAAGCGGCACAAGATGTACCAGCGCAACGACCTGACCGCCGCCTTTACGGTGAAAAAGGTCTTTGCCGATGATGGCGGCGAGGCCCTGGCCCGTGTCTATGCCAAGGGCAGGGACAACATCGATACCATCCACAATGAGATCTACCGTCAGGTGTCCTTTACCCGCAGCGATAAGAAGGACGCCTCCACTGAGGGTATGGATTTTGTGCAGAAGCTGCCCTTCCGGGGGGGCATCGGCCGCTTGGTCCGCTTTTTGGACAACCACGGCTGGCTGCCCAAGGGCCTGATCGCCACCGACCCGTACCACTCCTCTGTGGTGCTGACCAATCTGGGCAGCCTGAAGATCGACGCGGGTTATCACCACATGACCAACTGGGGCACCAACTCCGTGTTCTGCGCCATCGGCCTGATGAAAAAGCGCCCCTTCTTTGATGAGGAGGGCAACATGGACATGCGCATGAGCGTGGATCTGGGTATGACCATTGACGAGCGCATTGCCGACGGCTATTACTATGCCAAGACCATGCGGCTTCTCAAGACCCTGCTGGAAAATCCCGAGTTGCTGGAGCGGCCCCTGAACGAGAAAGTGGAGTACTGATATGGCTATTACTGCAAAAACGCCCTGGGCGGGCAGCCTGGGCGACATCCCCATGCATTTGGACTATTTCAACGGTACCATGTTCGAGGCGGTGCAGAACATCGCCCAGCAATACCCCGACTACGTGGCCTTTGACTTTATGGGCAAGCCCACCACCTATAAAAAGCTGGTGGAGGAAGTGGAGATCTGCGCCAAGGCTCTGCGCACCATCGGCGTGCGGGAGGGGGACCGGGTCACCATCGCCATGCCCAACTGCCCCCAGGCGATCTATTTGTTCTACGCCATTAATCTGGTGGGCGCCATTGCCAGCATGATCCACCCCCTGTCCGCCGAGAAGGAGATCGAATTCTACCTCAACGAGTCGGGCAGCGTCACCGCCATCACCCTAGACCAGTTCTACCACAAGTTTGAGCGGGTGCGTCAGAACACCAAGGTGGTCAACATCGTCATCGCCAGCATCAAGGACGCTTTGGCCCAACCCATCAGGGCGGGCTATATGCTGACCGAGGGCCGCAAGATCGAGAAGATCCCGGACGATGCCCCCGTCATCCGCTGGGACGAGTTCCTGCGCATGCGCAAGCATTGCTTCTATCAATATAAGGTCCAGCGCCATGCGGAGGATCCGGCGGTCATTTTGTACTCCGGCGGCACCACCGGCACCTCCAAGGGTATCGTGCTGACTAACCGCAACTTCAACGCCCTGGGCCAGCAGGTCATTGCCACCAACCCCATGTTCCGGCCCGGTGACAAGATGCTGGCCGCCATGCCCGTGTTCCACGGCTTTGGTCTGGGCGTGTGCATCCACACCATGCTCTCCCAGGGTGGCCGGTGTATCCTGGTGCCCCGTTTTACCCCCAAGAGCTATGCCAAGGATTTGGTGAAAAACCGCTGCAACTTTATTGCCGGCGTGCCCACATTGTACGAGGCGCTTCTGCGTCTGCCCGACATGGATGGCGCCGACCTGAGCTGTCTGAAAGGCGTGTTCTCCGGCGGCGACTCCCTGTCTGTGGAGCTGAAAAAGAAGTTGGATAAATTCCTGTACGACCACAACGCCAGCATTCAGGTGCGGGAAGGTTACGGCACCACCGAGACCGTCACCGCCTGCTGCCTGACCCCCGCCCACATGGCCAAGGAGGGCAGCATTGGCGTGCCCTTCCCCGATACCTATATTAAGATTGTGGAGCCGGATACCGACCGGGAGCTGCCCTACGGCGAGGAGGGTGAAATTTTGCTGGCCGGTCCCACCGTGATGAAGGAATACATGAACCACCCCGGCGAGACCTCGCAGACTCTGCGTACCCACGCCGACGGATTGACCTGGGTCTATACCGGCGATCTGGGCATGATGGACGAGCAGGGTTTTGTCTACTTCAAGGGCCGCGCCAAGCGGATGATCATTTCCTCCGGTTACAACGTGTATCCCGCCCAGATCGAGAACATTCTGGACGCCCACGAGCTGGTGCAGATGAGCTGCGTCATCGGCGTCCCAGATGATTACAAGATGCAGAAGGTCAAGGCCTTTGTCAAGTTGGCTGCCGATGCCCAGCCTACGGAGGAGACCAAGAAAACGCTGCTGGACCACTGTCGCAAGCACGTGGCCAAGTACGCCATGCCCTATGACATCGAGTTTAGGGATGAGATGCCCAAGACCCTGGTGGGTAAGGTGGCCTACCGTGTGTTGGAGGAAGAGGAGCTGGCAAAGATCGACGCAGAGAAGACGGAACAGCCTGTGAAATAAACACGATAACACGCCCTGCGGTCCCCAAAGGCCGCAGGGCGTGTTGTTCTGCGCGGCAAAAAAGACTGGTGTTTTTTGCGTGGGTATGTTATAGTACCGATGACGAGTTTCCACACCTCGTCCAAGCGCAAAGAGGCAAAGCCGCTTTGCGTTCGTTCGGCAACTGCCGTTCTCTAAACAAAAAATGGAGGTTTTTTTATGCGCAAAATGCCCCTGCGACAGCTGACTTTCGCCGCTGTACTGGCGGCGGTGTACGCCGTGCTCACCCTGACCCTGCCCATCCCCCAGTACGGCCCGGTGCAGATCCGCTTTGCCGAGGCGCTGTGTGTGCTGCCCTTTCTGTTCCCCGCTGCCACGCCGGGACTGTTTGTGGGCTGCGTGCTGGCGAATTTGGCATCCCCTTACGTGCTGGATGTGTTCTTTGGCTCTGTGGCAACCCTGCTTGCCTGCCTGTGGACGGCCCGGCTGAAAAATCGCTGGTTTGCGCCCCTGCCCGCCGTCATTTGCAACGCGGTCATCGTGGGTAGCGAAATTGCTTTTTCCGAGGTGGGGTTTGGTCCGGCTTTTTGGCCCGCTTTCGGCTTCAATGCCCTGGCGGTTGGCGTGGGGGAACTGATCGCCTGCTGCCTGCTGGGACAGCTGGTGCTGGAACTGGTTTGCCGCACCCCCGTCCTGCGCGACATGGTCGAGCCGAGCTGTCGGAGAAAGATGGTTGGTTGACATAATTAACGACCGAGGCGGGGAACGCTTCGGTCCGTTATTTTTATCTTGTAATTTGGAAGGAAATAGAGTACAATATATTGAACGATACTGTTCTACCTCCCAACGAAAGGAAGGCTATCCAAATGAAACTGAAGACCGAAAAGGGCGAGATTTGTATCAGCGCCGATGTGTTTACCAACATTGCCGGTGCCGCCGCGACCAAGTGCTTTGGCGTGAAGGGCATGGCGGTGCGCTCCGCCACCGATGGGCTGGTCCATCTGCTTCGCCGTGAGTCTATGTCCAAGGGCGTAAAAGTGTCCTTCAACGAGGATTCGACCGTGTCCATCGAACTGCATATCATCGTGGAAAACGGTGTCAATCTGATGGCAGTCAGCCGCTCTATCATGAGCGAGGTGCGCTATGTGGTCAGCAAGATGACAGGGTTCCAGGTCAAATCCGTTGACGTGTGCGTGGATGCCATGCGCGTGTAAGCGCCGCCAGTTAAAGAGAAAGGAATAAGCTTTATGATACAGACCATTGACGCGGCGCTTTTCCAGCAGATGGTGATCCACGGCGCGGCCGCTATCCATCAGCAGAAGCAGCCTATCAACGACCTGAACGTATTCCCTGTGCCCGACGGTGACACCGGCACCAACATGTGCCTGACCATTTCTGCCGCTGCCACCGAGATGAAGAAGAAAAAGCACGACAGCGTGGGCAGTGCCGCCGGTGCGGTGGCCAGCGCCCTACTGCGCGGCGCCCGCGGCAACTCTGGTGTTATCCTGTCCCTGCTGTTCCGCGGCTTTGGCAAAGCGGTGAAGGAGAAAGAGACCATCGACGGTCGTGACCTGGCCATCGCCCTGGACTTCGGCGTGGCTGCGGCCTATAAGGCGGTCATGAAACCTGCCGAGGGCACCATTCTCACCGTTTCCCGCCTTGCCGCTGCCGGTGCTGCCGCCCATGCCCGGCAGGACAACAGCGTCCAAGCCGTGCTGGAGGCGGCCATCGCCGCCGGTCAGGCAGCTTTGGACAACACCATCAATCAGAACCCCGTGCTGAAAAAAGCCGGCGTGGTCGATGCCGGCGGCAAGGGCTTCTTGGTCATCCTGCAGGGCATGCTGGACGAGATTTGCGGCCTGCCCATGCCCGAGATGACCGCCGACGAGAAGGATGAACCCAACGAGAAGGCGGAGTTCAGCGCCCTGGCCGACGAGGAGATCACCTTTGCCTTTGACACCGTGTTCATCGTGCGCAAGAACGACCCCGACGTGAATTTGGACCCCTTCCGCAAGTACCTCAACAGCATCGGTGACAGCCTGGTCATCGGCGAGGATGACGAGGCGTTTAAGGTCCATGTCCATACCAACACCCCCGGCGATGCCCTGAACGAGTCCCAGAAGTACGGCACCCTGGAACTGGCCAAGATCGAGAACATGGTCACCCAGCGGGATGATCTGGCGGCCGGCCGTCAGGCCCAGAGCACCGACGATCTGGAGGCGGTGGAGGCCGAGCTGGAAAACGGCGGTGCCCCCGCCCATGCCGCACCGGAGAAGAAGTTTGGCTACGTGGCCGTGTGTGCCGGCGCGGGTCTGGAGGCTGTGTTCCGTGACCTGGGCGTGGACGCCATCGTTGGCGGCGGTCAGACCATGAACCCCTCTACCGATGATATTTTGAAAGCCATCGACGCCACCCCGGCGGAAATCGTCTATGTGTTGCCCAACAACAAGAACATCATCATGGCGGCCCAGCAGTGCGTCCCCCTGTGCGAGGACAAGAAAGTGGTCGTGCTGCCCACCAAGACTGTGCCCCAGGGCATCAGTGCCATGCTGTGTGCCGACCCCGGCGCGGAGGAGGAGGTCAACACCGAGTCCATGACGGCGGCCTTTGCCAACGTCCGCACCGACGAGATCACTTACGCCGCCCGGGACTCCGACTTTGGCGGCTTCGCCATCACCCAGGGCGACTACCTGGCCCTGGCCGAGCATCAGCTGTTCGGCACCGACCGTGACCTGACCGCCCTGCTGGAGCGGCTGGCCCAGGCGGAGGGGGAGAAGGGTGCGGAGTTCGTGACCATCTTCTACGGCGAGGACGTCACCGAGGAACAGGCCCAGAAGGCGCAGGAGATTTTCGCCGCCGCCTGCCCCGATGCCGAGGTCAGCATGCTGCCCGGCGGACAGCCTGTTTACTACTACATGATTTCCGTGGAATAAAAAACGCAAAAAACAGAGGCAGGTCATCAGACCTGCCGCTGTTTTTGTCTGCCTGCGCTTGACAAGTAAATCACACCACCCTTATAATGGGGTGACCATGACAGTGGAAACGAAAGTTTGTATAAAATTAAGATTATGGGGTGAGCCGGTGCAGGCCCCTGACAACACGTTTTTTGCCAATCTGAATTTTGTCTGCCGCCAGGGCGGTTAATGGGGTGCTTGACTCCAAAGCGATTGAACAAACATAGATCCGCAACTGTTTTCGGGAGGAATAAACAATGGAAAAATCGATTATCATTTCCAGTGACAGCACCTGTGACTTGAGCAAAGAGCTGATCGAGCGCTATCAGATCAGAGTTCTGCCGCTGGGTGTCACCCTGGGAGATGACGTCTATCGGGACGGTGTGGACGTCACTCCGGACGACATCTATGCCTACCACGCAAGGACCGGTCAGCTGCCAAAGACTTCGGCTATCAACATGGCGGAGAATGCTGACTTCTTTGCGGAGCTGACCCGTGACGGCAGCGCCGTGATCCATTTTACGATCAGCTCGTCCATGTCCGCCACTTATAACAATGCCCGGGTCGCGGCGGAAGAATTTGAGGACGTGTACGTCATCGACTCCAAAAATCTCTCCACGGGAAACGGACTGCTGGTGGTTGCTGCTGCGGAAATGGCCAAGCAGGGGCTGGGTGCGAAGGAAATTGCCGAGAAGGTGACCGAACTGACCGATTACGTGGACGCGTCGTTTGTCGTGGACAGCTTGGAGTATCTGGCAAAAGGCGGCCGGTGTTCCTCTGTTGCGGCCTTCGGTGCCAACTTGCTGCAGCTGAAGCCCTGCATTGCCGTGAAAGGCGGCGCCATGGGCGTGGGCAAGAAATATCGCGGCAAGTACGAAAAGGTGCTGCTTGAATACGTGGCCGAACGGCTGGCGGATGGGGAGGATATCGACCTTGACCGGGTGTTTGTGACCCACGCCGGCTGTGCACCCGAGGTGGTGGAAAGTGTGGTGGCTGCGGTGAAGAAGGCCCTGCCGTTCAAAGAGGTTTTTGTGACCCGGGCGGGCTGCACCATCTCGTCCCATTGCGGCGCCAATACCCTGGGTGTACTGTTTGTCCGCAAAACGCCGCTGAACTGATGGGCGGAGAGGCTGCGTATGGCTAAAATCCTATTTGTCTGCCACGGCAACATCTGCCGCAGCACCATGGCGGAATATGTGTTCAACTATCTAGCGGCTCAGGCGGGGCGATCGGAAGAGTTTTATGTGGACTCTGCCGCTACCTCCACCGAGGAGCTTGGAAACGGCGTCCATCCCGGCACCCGCCGGCGGCTAGCTCGGGCGGGTATCCCCTGCGGGGAGCATCGGGCCCGTCAACTCCGGGCGGAGGAGTACGGGCAGTTTGACCTGCTCATCGGCATGGATGGGGCCAATCTGCGCAATATGCATCGGATGCTGGGCGGCGACCCGGAGGGGAAGATTCACCTGCTGCTGGACTATGCCGGCCGCCCCGGTCAGGCCATCGCCGACCCGTGGTACACTGGAAATTTTGATGAAACCTTTGATGATGTACTGGCAGGCTGCAAGGGTCTGCTGGAACAACTCTGACAAGCAAAAAAGTGAACGCGCGGACGCCAGTCCGCGCGTTTCGTGTTTACAGGGTATGGAACGCAAAACATCTCATAAACTGTATCATGTGTGTTGCGTGGAAGAAAGCCCCAATAAGTTGGGGAAAAACGGCGGCTGTAACCGAACTGTAATTACATTGGGACGAATGAATGGTATAATATCCATTAAAGTGCCGTCCTATACTGTAACGTCCGGGGACGGAGAAGGAGCGAGCCTATGGATCAGAATTTGACCCCTGAAAACGAGGGGATGAATAAGGTGAAAAAGGGAAAGAAAATTGCCCTTTTGGCAAGCGGCGGCGCTGTTGGCACAATTTTGGGCGTGTACCTGCTGCTTTGCGCTTGGTCGGGGCTGAATGGTGCGATTCTGCCCGGTGTGTGCGCCGGCCCTGTAGAACTGGGAGGAAAAACCGAACAGCAGGCACAGCAGGCGGTGCGTGAATGGGCCGAGGATTACTACGGCGGCGCGGTCTACACGCTGTACAGCGGCGATGCCGAGCAAGCGTTTGCCGGCAAGTTTATTGCGGTGGACGCGGAAGATGTGGTCAAACGCGCCATGGAGATCGGTCGGACCGAGCCGTTTTTGCAGCGGGGCGCGGTGATTGCGGCCCGGCTGGTGGGTCGGGATGAGGAAATCGGCTGCGGACTGCACCTGACCGAGGAGGGCGAACGCGAATTTGCGCAGGCCATGACCCTGCTGAACCAAAAGGTGGGGACGCCGTTGATTGAAACGGTGTGGTCGGTGGACGGAAGCGTGCTGACTGTGACCCGGGGCACGACTGGACGCAGAGTGAATTGGCCCCAGACGCAGGCGAGTTTACTGGCGGCTGCGGAAATTCCGGGTATGACGCGGGTCGAGGCGGTTTTGGTTTCCACCCCGCCGGAAGAGTTGGATTTGGAACAGGTCTATCAGCAGCTCCACACCCTGGCGCAGGATGCCCAGGTCGACCCCCAGACCTATCAAGCCACCGAACACGTGGTGGGCGTCGACTTTGATCTGGAGCGTGCGAAGGCGCAGTTTGCGTCCCTGGCAGAGGGCGAGTCCATGCGCGTGGAATTGGAAATCACTATGCCCCAGCGGACCAAAGAGCAGTTGAATAGACTGCTGTTCCGCGACGAGCTGGGCAGATGCGAGACCAACATTGGCGGTACCAACAACCGCTTGAGCAATGTGATTACCGCGGCGAAGGCGTTTGACGGCGTTGTGTTGGCTCCCGGACAGGTGTTTTCCTATAACGACGCGCTGGGTCCCCGCACGGTGGAGAACGGCTATAAGGCGGCGCCCGCCTATATCGGAGGGAAAACGGTTGATGAAGTCGGCGGCGGAATTTGCCAGGACTCATCTACGCTTTATATGGCGGTTCTGCGTGCCAATTTGGAGATCGTTGAGCGGACCAATCATATGTACACGGTGGGCTACGTACCCAACGGCATGGATGCCACGGTGGTCTATAATGCCATAGACTTCAAGTTCAAAAATAACACCGAATATCCCATCCGCCTCCGGGCGCAGGTGGATGGACGCAAGCTGACAGTTACCATCACGGGCACCGAGAAGGAAGCGTTTACGGTCAAACTCTTTAACGAGACTTTATCCACCACCCCGTATGAGGTGATATACAAGCCGGATAATTCCATCGCTCCCGGCAAGACCGAGGTGGAAACCACGTCCTATACCGGCTGCAAGGTGCGAGTATACCGCTGCGTGTATGACGGCGCTGGGAATTTGGTCAGCCGGACGCTGGAAAGCACCAACAATTACCGTCACCGTGACAAGGTGATCCTGTATAACCCTGCCGATGCGGCCAAGCTTGGACTGGTGGATGCGGCGGGCAACGTGCATGAAACAGTGCTGCCGGTCCAGCCGGCTCCCGAACCGGTGCCTGAACCCACTCCTGAACCTACCCCTGAACCCACTCCTGAACCCACTCCTGAACCTACCCCTGAACCCACCCCTGAACCCACCCCTGAACCGACTCCTGAACCTGCTCCCGAACCCCCTGTGGAGCAGGAAACTCCGAGCGTTGAACCGGAGCAAGGGGAAGAACAGACGACGGATCAGGAGGGTGAACGGTGAGTTTTCGTGGTTTTACTCCCGAAGCGGTGGACTTTCTGTGGCAGCTGCGTTTTAACAACGAGCGGTCCTGGTTTGAACCCCGTAAGCAGGAATTTATCGACTTGGTTCGGGGACCTATGCAGCAGTTGGCGGCACAGGTGCAGAAACGGGTTGGGGAGCGCCACCCAAAATTGCAGTTAAATCTGAAGGTGTCCCGCATCTACCGGGATGCCCGCCGCCTTCACGGCCGCGGCCCGTACAAGGACCATCTGTGGTTTGTGCTGCACCGGCCTGGGGACGATGCCAACAACGGCCCGGCCTTCTACTTTGAGCTTGCGCCGGAGTATTACAGCATCGGAATGGGATACTGGGTGGCCGCGCCTGCGACCATGGCCAAGTTCCGCGCCCGCATGGACCGCGACCCTGCCCCCATGGAAAAGCTGGCTCGCCGGTTCGATCGGCAAAATGAATTCTCTCTCTCGGGGGAGGAGTACCGTCGGCCAAAAGGGGACAAGGGTGCGCTGCTCAACCCCTGGTACAACCGCCGCAGCATTGCCTTGACGTGGGACCGGCCCTGCGAGGGAAGCTTGTTCACCCCGGAATTGGCAGATGAGATTGTGAACGGCATAGACTTTCTGATCCCGTATTTTGAATATTTGGCCTCTTTACCGTCGGATCCTGAACCGCCAAAGGGGTAAAATGAATAATTCAAAAAACGCACATGCAAAAATCTGCATGTGCGTTTTTTGCTGTAAAAGGCGCGAAAATAAAAAATTAAAAAAATGCACAAAAAAATATTGACACAGCGGCAGGACTATGGTATATTACAGACAGAAAGGGTGAGTCCAATGTACTAAGTAACAACCCTGACGCGATGCTGAAGTCGGGCGCATGAAACTCGCGGAATGCAAGTAAGGCGATTTTGAAATTCAAAAACGCAAAATCAGCGCAAGACAAGGTTCGGATCATAGCACATGGAAGATAAGCGAAGAATACCCCTGATGTAATTTATATATAATGTGTGTGAATTCCCAAACCGACAGTCGGCATCGCAAGCGCAAAGCAATCGAATGTAAAGGACAGACCAATCGCGAGACCTCAGCTTGAGGCAGTTCGCCAAAGGGCGACTTAAAAAGGTTGTGTGCCTGATCCGAATGTGCAGCGAACGCTTGGCGCTATCCGAAAGAAAGTGAGGTAAACAATTGATGTTAGATAATAAGAGCGAACAGAAATGACCCTCCGCTGTGTCTAGGACGGCGGAGGGTCATTTCTTTTTGTTTTTATT
>JAZSAP010000081.1:0-3269 GCA_045601925.1 Lawsonibacter sp. | reverse complement strand
CTCCCACCACCGCTATAAATTTTCCGGCAGGCGGGCTTATGCGGGGACATACAGCCTGCTGATGAGCCAATGTGCCGCCGACCGGCTTGACGGAGGATTTGACGTGGTATGCTGGGCACCTTTGAGCCGGAAGCGATTACGCAGGCGCGGTTACGACCAATCCGAGCTGCTGGCTTTCGGGGTGGGAGAGCGGATTGGGCTGCCGGTTGAACCGCTGTTGGACAAAATCAGGGACACGCCCGCCCAATCCGGGCAGGCGGATGCGGCGGCCCGCCGGGCCAATGTGCTGGGGGCATATCGTATGCATCCGGGCAAATCGGTGGCCGGGAGACGGGTTTTGCTGGTGGATGACGTGGTGACCACAGGGGCCACTTTGTCCGAGTGCGCCCGGGTCCTGCGCACCGCCGGAGCGCAGCGGGTGTGCGGCCTTGCCCTGGCGACCACACCGGAAAAAGAACGATAATTTCCAATTCGTCAAAATTTTCTGTTGAAATGCCGCCCATAACCTTATATAATGGTTAGACCGATAACGATCGGCCACAAGGCCGAATGGGATAAAATACGCTTATAAGCGAAACAGGAGTTAATTATGGGACTTTTTAGTGGAATGTTGAGCAAGGACATCGGTATCGACCTGGGTACCGCGTCCATCCTAGTCTATATTCGGGGCAAGGGTGTCGTCCTGCGTGAACCCTCCGTGGTCGCCATGGACAAGAACACCGGCAAGCTGCTCAAGGTGGGCGAAGATGCCCAGGCTATGCTGGGCCGCACCCCCGGCAACATCGTGGCCATGCGCCCCCTGCGGGAGGGAGTCATCTCCGACTACGACATGACCGAACGCATGCTGAAGGAGTTTATCCGCAAGGTGACCAGCGTCAGCATCTTCAAGCCCCGTCTGATCATCTGCGTGCCCTCCGGCATTACCGAGGTTGAAGAGCGCGCCGTCATCGACGCGGGCATCCAGGCCGGCGCCCGCAAGGTCTATCTGATTGAAGAACCTGTTGCCGCCGCCATCGGCGCCGGCATCGACATTGCCAAGCCTGACGGCCACATGATCGTGGACATCGGCGGCGGTACTGCCGATGTGGCGGTCATCTCCCTGTCTGGTGTGGTGGAGTCTGCCTCCATCAAGACCGGCGGCGACAAGTTTGACGAGGCTATTATCAAGTACATCCGCCGCAAGCACAACGTGCTCATCGGCGAGCGTACCGCCGAGGAGCTGAAGAAGACCATCGGCTGCGTGTTCCCCCGACCCGAGGAGGTCACCATGCAGATCAAGGGCCGCTGCCTGCTGACCGGCCTGCCCCGTGAGTTCACCGTCACCTCCAGCGAGACCATCGAGGCCTTTGAAGAGGTTTCCGGCCACATTTTAGAGGCGATCCACGGCGTGCTGGAGCGTACGCCCCCCGAGCTGGTGGGCGACATCTCCACCAACGGCATCGTGATGACCGGCGGCGGCAGCCTTGTCTGGGGCTTTGACAAGCTGATCGAGTCCCACACCGGCATCCAGACCCACGTGGCCGACGACGCCATCTCCTGCGTGGCCTACGGTACCGGCAAGAGCCTGGAGAGCCTGGACGAGATGCAGGACGGCACTATGAACCTGTCCCGCCGCAAGCAGATGAGCTACTAAAAAACAGGGGCCGCGTCAAAAGGCGCGGCCCCTTCTATATAATAACAAAAAGAAATAAAAAAACACTTGACATCGGATGGGACGTGCATTATAATTACAGTTACCTGTGAAAAGGGGCTTTTTTGTCCTGCGCATTTTTACGGTGTTATGCGCGGGTCCCCCTCACCGTTTGGACACAGGGAGGCAAATGCCGGATCTCACCGTAACGTCAATGACACACCCAGTGTGTCCGTTGTTGCTGGATCCGGCCCAAACGAGCCGTATCCAGCTTATTTTTTGCTGTTGGCTCAAAAGCGGCTTGACCGCTAATATTGAAGGAGGTGCCGAACGTATGGCAAAGGCCGGCGCACGCGTGAAGATCACCCTGCGGTGTTCTGAGTGCAAGCAGAGAAACTACAACACCAACAAGAACAAGAAGAACGACCCCGACCGTCTGGAGATGAACAAGTACTGCCCCTTCTGCAGAAAGCACACCGTTCATAACGAGACGAAGTAATCAGCCCGGACGCTGATAGGAAAGAAGGGTGTACCAAATGTCTGAAAACGTCAAGAAGTCCAAGCCCGGCGTCTTCTCCCGCATTGCCAAGTGGCTGCGCGAGCTCAAGAGCGAGCTGAAGAAGGTCCAGTGGCCCACTGCCAAGCAGACCGTCAACAACACCGCCATCGTGATCCTGTGTGTGATCATTGTGGGTGTGTTCATCTGGGTTTTTGATGCTTTGGCCAGCGGCGTCATCGGCGCCATCCTCAACCTGTTCAAGTAAGTGGGGGCGCAACATGGCTGAAAGCGCAAAATGGTATGTAGTCCATACCTACTCCGGCTATGAAAACACCGTCAAGACCACGATCGAAAAGCATGTGGCAGGCCGCGGCATGCAGGATCTGATCCATGAGATCAGCATCCCCATGGAAACCGTGACCGAAATCACCGACAACGGCCCCAAAGAGGTGGAGCGTAAGGTGTTCCCCGGCTACGTTCTGGTCAAGATGATCATGACGGACGAGGCATGGCACGTCATCCGCAACATCCGCGGTGTCACCGGCTTCCTGGGTGAGGGCAACAAGGCCATCCCCCTGTCCGAAAGCGACATTGCCGCTTTGGGCGTGGAGAAGCGCGAGATCATCGTGAACTATGCGGTGGGCGACAGCGTGCGCATTACCGATGGCGCGCTGGAGTCCTTCCTGGGCACTGTGGAAGAAATCGATCTGGAACGCAGCAAGGTCCGCGTGGTCGTGTCCATGTTCGGGCGCGAGACCCCCGTGGAGCTGGAGCTGGATCAGGTCGAGCCCAACAACTAACAAAGAAAACCCGCGGCAACGCCGCAAAGTGGGAGGGATGCAAAGCGTCCCGCCTAAACCACATTTCAATTATGGAGGTGCTCTTTCGTGGCACAGAAAATTACTGGTTACGTTAAACTGCAGATTCCCGCCGGCAAGGCGACTCCCGCTCCCCCTGTTGGCCCCGCTCTGGGTCAGCATGGCGTTAACATCGCCGCTTTCACCAAGGAGTTCAACGAGCGCACCAAGAACGACGTGGGCATGATCATCCCCGTCATTATCACCGTGTACGCTGACCGCTCCTTCACCTTTATCACCAAGACTCCCCCCGCTGCGGTCCTGATCAAGAAGGCCTGCAACA
>JAZSAP010000080.1:0-32398 GCA_045601925.1 Lawsonibacter sp. | reverse complement strand
GAAGGAGAAATACGGGCGCCGCGCGCGGGGGAACACCACCGCTTTTTGCAACGGCACAACGCCGTTTGCGTCTTTATTCGTATGTGTGGGTGCAGACCTGTCTGATTTTGGCCTGCAAGGTTTTTAAATCGTCAAAAGTTTCCGGCTTGCGGCGAGGGTCACGCAGCAGGGCGGCGGGGTGGAACAGTGCCATCATCAGCGTGCCGTTCTTTTCAAACCACTGGCCGTGCTCCTGGGTGATTTTGAAATCCTCTTTGATAATGCGCATGGCGGAGATGCGGCCCAGGCACACGATGATTTTCGGGCGCAGCAGGGCGGCCTGATTGCGCAGCCAGTCCATGCAGGCGTCCTGTTCGGTGTTCAGCGGGTCGCGGTTCTTGGGTGGGCGGCACTTGACCATATTGGCGATGTAGATGTTCTTGGTACGGCTCAAGTCGATGATCTCCAGCATCTCGTCCAGCAGCTTGCCGGCCCGGCCCACGAAAGGTTCGCCCTGCAGGTCCTCGTTCTCGCCGGGCCCCTCACCGATGAACAGCACCTCCGCATCCCGGGGGCCCACCCCGAAGACAACGTTGGTCCGCTCCTGACACAGGGGGCATTTGCGGCAGGACATACACTGGCCTTCCAGTTCGTCCCAGTTCAGCATGGACATGACTCATTCCTCCCAAACGCGTTTTTTACAGTATAGCACGATTTGACGCTGTCGAAAAGGAGAAAAATGCGTTGAGGAGTGAAAATATGCTGGACAAGTGCGGCGGGATAGGACTATTATATTAGACGGAACAAAAAGGAAAGGAGCGTGACTGCCGTGAGAAGACGTGTTGACTTGTGGGATGTCATGCGCCCTGTGGAACTGTTCGTTTGCGCTGTTCTGTGGCTGGAGCTTGTGTGGCGGGCCTTTTACGTGGAGCGGTTCTTTGACCGGGGACTTTTATATATTCTGCTGTTCAGCATTCCCGTGGCGCTTGGCTGCACCCTGCTGAGCAGTTTGTGGGGACGAAAGGGCAACCGGATCGCCGCCGGCGTGCTGCTGGGCGGCATCAGCCTTTGGTATATGATCCAGGCGGTGTATAACACCATTTTCCACACTATGCTGGTGACCAAGTCCTTTGGCATGGCGGGACAGGCCATCTCCGACTACTGGCGGGAAACCCTGGTGGGTATCGGGAAAAGCCTGCATATCATTGTGCTGCTGGCCCTGCCCTTTGCAGCCTTCTGGCTGCTGCGGGAGCATCTGATCCCCGATACCCGCATGGACGGCCGGGCGTTGGCGGCGGTGGCCGGGGGCGCGGTGGTATTCCAGCTGCTGGGCATTGCCTGTATCGGCCTGCCCTCCGGAGAGACCATGACCACCCGGGAGCTGTACCGCCAGAGCTTTCTGCCCGACATCGCCGTGTCCCGCTTCGGTGTGCTGACCACCCTGCGGCTGGACGTGCAGCAGACCCTGTTCGGATTGGAACAGCCGGACGACGATGAACTGCTGCCCGACGTGTCGGTTGACGTGCCGCAGGTGCCGGTGTACGATGCCAACGTGCTGAACATCGATTTTGATGCCCTCATCGCCGGGGAGACGGACAAGACCCTGCTGAATATGCACCAGTTCTTCGCCACCCGCCAGCCCACCATGAAGAATGAGTACACCGGCATGTTTGAGGGGAAGAACCTCATCCTGCTGACCGGCGAGGCGTTCTGGATCGGCGCGGTGGACCCCGTCTACACGCCCACCCTTTACAAGCTGGCTAACGAGGGATTTGTGTTCAAGAACTTCTATAACCCCTTGTGGTGGTACTCCACCATCGACGGCGAGTATGCCCACTGCACGGGCCTGATCCCCTCTAATCAGGTCAACTCCTCCTTCAAGTACAGCGGAAAGAACAAAGTGTCCCTGTACTTCAATATGGGCAACATGTTTGGTACGGCGGGTTATCCTGTCAACGCCTATCACAACCACACCTATACCTACTATGGCCGCGACCTGTCCCATCCCAATTTGGGGTATAACTACTACGGCGTGGGCAACGGCCTGGACGTGAAGACCACCTGGCCGGAGTCCGACCTTGAGATGATGGAAAAGACCATCCCCCAGGCTCTGGCAGGGGAAAAGCCTTTCCACAACTACTACATGACCGTCAGCGGTCATATGAACTATAATTTCCAGGGCAACGCCATGTCCAAAAAGCACAAAGAGCTGGTGGCGGAGTCCGGTCTGAGTGACCCGGCGGCGGCCTACATCGCCTGCCACATCGAGTTGGACCGGGCCCTTGCCTACGTGTTGGAACAGCTGGAACTGGCCGGTGAGCTGGAGAACACCGTGATCTGCATGTCCGGCGACCATTATCCCTATGGCCTGGATGATACCGGCGCCATTGATGAGCTGACTGCCCCGGGTACCGAGGCGGACTTGATCGAGAAGTACCGCTCCACCCTGATTTTGTGGTGCGGGGGCATGGAACCGGTGGTGGTGGAAAAGCCCTGCTCCAGCATCGACGTGGTGCCTACGCTGCTGAACCTGTTCGGTATGGACTATGACTCCCGCCTGATCATTGGCCGGGACATCCTGTCCGACTCGCCGGGTCTAGTGACCACCAATAAAAAGTGCTTTGTCACCGATTTGGGCAGATATTACTCCAACACAGATACCTTTATCCCCAACGAGGGAGTCACGGTGCCGGAGGATTACGTGCAGACCACCTATAAAGAGGTCCAGCGCATGTTCACCTACTCCGAGCGCATCCTGTTCCAGGACTACTACCGCAAGATCGGCTTGCCCCCCGGTACCCCGCCGCCTACGGTGGGGGAGGCGACAGCAGACACCATAACGGAAAGCGAAACACAGGCGGGCTGATGCCCGCCTGTGTTTTATGCCCTTGACAAACTACCGGGAGTACAATATAATAGGCGGGTGAAAAGCTTGGATGGGAAATAGTACGCGTCAGCTTGGTCTGCAGAGAGGTGCCGGGTGGTGAAAGGTATCGTCCAACAGCGCGGAAGTCGTCCCGGAGCTGCGTTTCTGAATGTAGGGCGGGATGCCCCCATCCCGCCGCCAGTAAGTTGCGCCGATTGCCCGCGTTAAGGGAAATGAGTGTCCCTTTACAAAAAGGGAAATTCAGGTGGTACCGCGGATTTGAGTTTCAATTCGCCCTGAGCAAATTTAGATGCTCGGGGCGTTTTTTTGTTGCCCCGAAAAGGAGTGTATTCAAATGAAAGAACTGCCCAAGGTTTACGAACCCCAAGAGGTAGAGTCTCGCATCTACGATGCGTGGGAGAAAAACGGCTGCTTCCGGGCCGAGCGCGATCCCCAGAAGAAGCCCTTTACCATCGTTATGCCGCCCCCCAACGTGACCGGTCAGCTGCACATGGGTCACGCCATGGACTGCACCCTGCAGGACATCCTCATTCGCTTCAAGCGGATGCAGGGCTATGCCGCCCTGTGGGTGCCCGGCACCGACCACGCCGGCATCGCCACCCAGATCAAGGTGGAGGAGGCCCTGCGCAATGAGGAGGGCCTGACTCGCTATGACCTGGGCCGTGAGAAGTTCCTGGACCGGGTGTGGGACTGGAAGAACAAGTACGGCGACCGCATCGTGGCCCAGCAGAAGAAGATGGGCGCCTCCTGCGATTGGGAGCGTTCCCGCTTCACCATGGACGAGGGCTGCTCCAAGGCCGTGCGCGAGGTGTTTGTGTCCCTGTACGAAAAGGGCCTGATCTACAAGGGCAGCCGCATCATCAACTGGTGCCCCAACTGTGTCACTGCCCTGTCCGACGCCGAGGTGGAGTATCAGGACAAGCCCGGCCACATGTGGCATATGCGCTACCCCCTGACCGACGGCAGCGGCTACCTGGTGGTTGCCACCACCCGTCCCGAGACCATGATGGGCGACACCGGCGTGGCCGTCCACCCGGAGGACGAGCGCTACAAGCATCTGGTGGGCAAGACCGTCACCCTGCCCCTGATGAACCGTGAAATTCCCATCGTGGCCGACGAATACGTGGAGATGGACTTCGGCACCGGCTGCGTGAAGATGACTCCCGCCCACGACCCCAACGACTTCGAGGTGGGTCTGCGCCACAATCTGGACACCATTCGCGTGCTGGACGACAACGGCGTGGTCAACGCCAACGGCGGCAAGTACGCCGGGTTGGACCGCTACGAGGCCCGCAAGGCCGTGGTGGCCGATCTGGAGGCTCTTGGCCTGATGGAGAAGATCGACGACTACTCCCACAATGTTGGCACCTGCTACCGCTGCCACAAGGATGTGGAGCCTATCATCTCCGCCCAGTGGTTCGTGAAGATGGAGCCTTTGGCCAAGGAGGCCCTGCGGGTGGTCAACGAGGGCGAGACCAAGTTTGTCCCCGACCGATTTGCCAAGACCTACACCAACTGGATGGAAAACGTCCGCGACTGGTGTATCTCCCGTCAGCTGTGGTGGGGTCATCAGATTCCCGTGTGGTACTGCGCCGACTGCGGCAAGATGACCGTCAGCCGCGAGGATGCCACCCAGTGCGCCCACTGCGGCAGCAAGAATATCGAGCGGGACCCCGACGTGCTGGACACCTGGTTCTCCTCCGCGCTGTGGCCCTTCTCCACCCTGGGTTGGCCCAACGCAGACAGCGAGGATCTGAAGTACTTTTATCCCACCGACGTGCTGGTCACCGGCTATGACATCATCTTCTTCTGGGTGGCCCGCATGATCTTCTCCGCCTGCGAGCATACCAAGATGCCCCCCTTCCACACCGTGTTTATCCACGGTCTGGTCCGTGACGACAAGGGCCGCAAGATGTCCAAGTCCCTGGGCAACGGCATCGACCCCCTGGAGATCGCCGAGAGCTACGGTGCCGACGCCCTGCGTTTCAACCTGGTCACCGGCAACAGCCCCGGCAACGATATGCGCTTCTACACCGAGCGGTGCGAAGCCATGCGCAACTTCGCCAACAAGATCTGGAACGCCAGCCGCTTCCTGATGATGAACCTGACCATCGACAAGTGTCAGCTGCCCGATAAGCTGGAGCTGGAGGACAAGTGGATCCTGTCCAAGCTCAACAGCCTCATCCCCGACGTGACCGAGAACATGGACCGCTACGAGCTGGGTGTAGCTGCACAGAAGGTGTACGACTTCATTTGGGACAGCTACTGCGACTGGTACATCGAGCTGACCAAGGCCCGTCTGCAGGGCGAGGACGAGGACAGCAAGACCCGTGCCCAGCAGGTGCTGTGCTACGTGCTGACAGAGATCCTTAAGCTGCTGCATCCCTTCATGCCCTTCATCACCGAAGAGATCTGGCAGGCCCTGCCCCACGAGGGCGACTTCCTCATGCTGCAGAAGTGGCCCGAGTACCGCGAAGACCTGGCCTTTGCCGCTGAGGAGAAGGCTCTGGAGCAGGTCATGGACGCCATCCGCGCCATCCGCACCCGCCGGGCCGAGATGAACGTGCCTCCCTCCAAGAAGGCGCAGCTGACCGTCGCCACTGCCCAGCAGGACGTGTTCGCCGCCGGCATCCCCTTCCTCAAGCGCCTTGGCTACGCCAGCGAGGTGACCATCGTGGCCGCCGATCAGGCTCCCGATGCCGCCGGTCAGGTGGTCATCGTGACCCCGGTGGCCCAGCTGTTCATCCCCATGGGTGAGCTGGTGGATCTGGCCAAGGAGAAGGCACGCATCGAGAAGGAACTGAAGAAGAATGCCGACGAACTCGGAAAGCTCAATGCCAAGCTGTCCAACCCCGGCTTTGTGAACAAGGCTCCCACCAACGTGGTGGAAGCGGAGAAAGAACGCGCCGCCACTCTGACCGAGCTGGTTGCCAAGCTGGAAGAACAGCTGAAGACCATGTAACAACCATGTTCCCTTTACGCACCAAGGTGCGTAAAGGGAATACCCATTACAGGAAATGAGGTGAGTTTGTGCATCTGCATCAATCTGGTGAAGACTATTTGGAGGCTATTCTGATCCTGCAGCAGGAGAAGGGGACAGTCCGTTCCATCGACGTGGCCCAGAAGTTGGGCTTCTCCAAACCCTCGGTCAGCCGCGCTATGGCCATTCTGCGTACCGACGGTTATATTGAAATGGAACGCTCCGGCGCGATTACTCTGACCGAGCGGGGGGAACAGGTGGCCCGCACCATGTACGAGCGGCACAATCTGCTGACCAACTGGCTGACCAGCCTTGGCGTGTCCCCTTGGGTGGCGGCCAACGATGCCTGCCGCATGGAGCACGCCCTGAGCGAGGAGACATTTAACTGCCTGAAAAAACACATGGGCATCGAGTAAATTAAGGAGGAGATTGTTATGGACGTAACACAGGCCCTTACAGGTGTGGGATCCGCGTTTGCGGGCTTTTCCCTGGCCCTGTCCCTGCCTACCATTCTGCGCGTACTGTTCACGGCGCTGGTGTGCATCATTGCCGTCAAAGTCATCAGCGGCGTGGTGGCAAAGGTGCTGGGCAAAAGCCATCTGGACGGCGCGCTGCAGGGATTTTTGAAGACCGGCCTGCGGGTCGTGCTGTACTTTGTGGCGGCGCTGGTCATTTTGAGCAGTCTGGGTGTGGACGTGACCAGCCTGATCGCGCTGTTGAGCGTGGCGGGTCTGGCGGTGTCCCTGGCCCTGCAGAACACCCTTGCCAACTTGGCCGGGGGCATTCAGCTGCTGGTCAGCAAGCCTTTTGCCGCCGGTGACTATGTGGAGGCCGGTGCCAACAGCGGCACGGTCAAGACCATTGGCTTGGCCTACACCACCCTGGTCACCCCGGACAACAAGGTCGTCCACATTCCCAACAGCGACGTGGCCGCCGGCCGCATCACCAATTACAACGGCAACACCACTCGCCGGGTGGAGATCAAGGTGACGGCTTCTTACGATTCGGACATCGACACCGTCAAGCAGACTGTCAACGCACTGATCGCCGTAGACAGCCGCATCCACGCCGACCCCGCCCCCTTCGTGCGGGTGTCCAACTACGGTTCCAGCAGCATTGAATACACCATCCGCATGTGGTGCAATGCCGGTGACTACTGGGACATTTACTTCGACATGATGGACAAGCTCAAGCCTGCCTTTGACGCCGCTGGTGTGGAGATGACCTACGACCACATCAACGTACACATGGTAGAAAAATAAGCGACAACGTGATACGACCCCGGAGGGCGCACCTCCGGGGTCGTATTTTTATGATTGCGGCATTGCAAGACCGTGCAGGAACCCGTCCAGCTTGGGGGAGAAGACCTCGCCACCCACCACGGTGTTTTTGTGTATGAGCAGATTGACCCGCCCGTCTGCCTCGCCGGTGGGATAGTTGGTGATTTGATAAGTATAGCGCTTGAGCCGTTTGCCCGCAAGCTTTGTAAGGTCAAAACCCTGTTCAGCCTGCAGCGCGAGATAGTCATCGTAACTGTCGTCAAATTCGTTCGGAATCAGCAATTCTTCTACCGTGATCGGCTCCGGGGATACCTGCCAGCCGTAGTCGGCCAGGAATTGAACACGGTCCTCGTTGCTCTTGATGCCTTTGGGATTGACGGCGGCGGTCTGCACACCCAGGGCAGGCTGCCCGCGGCAGGAACCCAGCAGCAGCGCACAACACAGAAGACCCACAGCAGCCGCCCCCCACAGGGCCAGCTTGCGCCGGGATAATTTGGCGGTAACGATCAACAAAGTGCATTTCTCCTTCCTCGCGGCGTACTGCTAAAGACTATGTTCAAAGTGGGACAAATATGATACAATATTATAAAAAACAGAACGGGAGTGCAGGTATGGAGCGACTTGACAAGCTGCTGGCCTCTACGGGACAGTGGAGCCGCAGCCAGGTGAAGGAACTGGTGCGGCAGGGGAGAGTGCGTGTTGACGGGCGCACCGCCGCCAAGCCGGAGGAGAAGTGCGGCCCGGAGCAGATTTTGGAGGTGGACGGAGCGCCTGTCTGCCTGCAGAAGTTTGTATACATTATGATGAACAAGCCGGCGGGTTGGTTGTCCGCCACCGAGGATAAGCGGCAGCAGACGGTTCTCGACCTGCTGGATAAACCGCTGCAGCGCAGGGGACTGTTCCCGGTGGGGCGGCTTGACAAGGACACCACGGGCCTTTTGCTGCTGACCGACGACGGGGAGCTGGCCCCCCGCCTGCTGGCCCCCAAAAGCCACGTGGATAAGGTGTACCTTGCCCGGGTGGATGGTCAGGTCGACGAGGAAGATGTGGCGGCGTTCCGGGCCGGAATGACGCTGGATGACGGACTGGTCTGCATGCCTGCGGATTTGAAACCGCTGGAGGATGGCAGCCGGTGCCTTGTGACCCTGCGGGAGGGAAAATTCCATCAGGTCAAGCGGATGCTGGCCTTCCGGGGCAAGCCTGTGCTGGAACTGAAACGGCTGTCCATGGGCCCGCTGAAGCTGGACGAGAGCCTGCACCCCGGCGGCTGGCGGCCGCTGACAGACGGGGAAACGGAGGGGCTGCAGACGGCGGTTGGACCGGAAAATTGACCTTTTTCGGCATTTTTCACAAAAAAACGAAAAAAACACTTGCCAAGGGGGGTGTCCACCCCTTATAATATGTCCTACATCGATATTATTGGAGGGGACAAACATGGCCAACAGAGTTTTTCAGAGCCTCATTCTCCAAATGAAAGAAAATGTGGATCGTACGGTCGGCGTCTTGGATGCAGACGGTATCGTTGTGGCTTGCAGCGAACTGGCCCTGATGGGCGAACAGTGGCCCGGCGCCGTGGAAGCGGTGCTTGGCGCCGGTGAGAACGGTCTGGGTTATTTCCAGGGGAAGAGCTTCCGCCCCCTGGCCGGTTTGGGTGCCCAGCTTGAGTATGCGGTGTTTGTCCAGGGCGAGGATGCCATGGCGGCCTCCCTGTGTGCCATGGCTGCCGTTGCCATCAATAGTGCCAAGACCTATTATGAGGAAAAGCACGACCGCGCCGCCTTCATCAAGAATATCATTTCCGACAACATCATGCTGGGCGACATCTATGCCCGGGCCAAGGAACTGCACCTGGCTGCCGAGGCGCCCCGTGCCGCCTTCCTGATTCGTCAGGTGTCTGCTGCCGACCCCGGCATCATCGATTTCCTGTACACCCTGTTCCCCGACCGGGCTTCCGATTTCGTTCTGTCCCTGAACGAGACCGACGTGGTGCTGATCAAGCAGCTCAGCGACAACGCCGACAGCAAGGATCTGCACAAGATCGCCAAGCAGGTGTCCGACGCCGTGGCGCAGGAGTTGAACGTCAAGGTGGTCATCGGTATCGGCACCATTGTGGGCCATATCCGTGACCTGGGCCGCGCCTTTAAGGAGGCCGGCGTCGCCATCGACGTGGGCAAGGTGTTCGAGACCGAGAAGGGCATCATCAACTACGAAAATCTAGGTATCGGCCGTCTGATCTATCAGCTGCCCACCACCCTGTGCCAGATGTTCCTGCAGGAAGTGTTCAAGAAGAACCCCATCGACGCCCTGGACGCCGAGACCCTGCTGACCATCAACAAGTTCTTCGAGAACAACCTGAACGTGTCCGAGACCGCACGCCGCCTGTTCGTCCACCGCAACACCCTGGTCTACCGCCTGGAGAAGATCAAGAAGCTCACCGGCCTGGACCTGCGCGAGTTTGACGACGCCATCACCTTCAAGGTGGCGCTGATGGTCAAAAAGTACCTCATTTCCCGGGGTATCGAGTCCTGAAAACATGTTTAAAACACCGCCTGCACCAAAGGGTGCAGGCGGTGTTTTTCTTCTGTGCAAAATGGCAAAACGGAGCGAATCGAAGATGATTTTGTCATTTACATAATACAGAAAACGTGATAAAATGAAGCGTATAATATTTCTGCCGTTTCTGCGTGTTTTGGCGGACAAAGACAGTGAGTGAGGCTGCACATGATTCGTTTAATTGATGTTTATAAAGAATATGACAACGGCACCAAGGCACTCAAAGGTGTGAACCTGCGCATTGACGACGGTGAATTTGTATTCCTGGTGGGGCCCTCCGGCTCCGGAAAATCTACCATCATCAAGCTCATCACCGGCGAGGTGTATCCCACCGACGGGCGCATGATGGTCAACGGTTTTTCTCCGGACAACATGCGTACCCATCAAATTCCCCTGATGCGCCGCACGCTGGGCGTTATCTTTCAGGATTTCCGCCTGATCGAGAAAAAGACTGTGTGGGAGAACCTGTCCTTTGTTATGCGGGCGGTGGGCTGCTCCGGGCGGGAGGTCCGCCGGCGCATCCCCTACGTGCTGAAGCTGGTGGGCCTGGAGGGGAAGGAGAAGCGTTTCCCCAACGAGCTGTCTGGCGGCGAGCAGCAGCGCGTGGCCATCGCCCGCGCATTGGTCAACAACCCCAGCATGATCATCGCCGACGAGCCTACCGGTAATTTGGACCCCCAGCGCTCCTACGAGATCATGGATCTGCTCAAGCGCATCAACGAGCTGGGCACCACCGTGCTGGTGGTCACCCACGAGCGGGACCTGGTGGATCGGTTCGGCAAGCGGGTGGTAGCCATCGAGAACGGAAAAATCATCAGTGACGAAACGGGTGGGTACTACAATGGCTAAACGAATTAACGCAGGATACTATATCAGCGAGGGCTTCCACAACGTATTCAGCCACGGCTTCATGTCCTTTGCCGCCGTGTGCATGATCGTAGCCTGTCTGCTGATCATGGGCACCTTTACGCTGGTTGCCGTGAATATGGAACACATGCTGGGCGAGCTGGAGCGGGAAAACGAGTTCATCGCCTACATTGATGAGACCTACACCCGTGAACAGGCTCAGGACATGGAGTCCGGCCTGGCCGAACTGGAAAACGTGGCTCAGGTCACCTTCGTCACCAAGGAACAGGCGCGGCAGAACTATCTGCAGGGCCGGGAAGAGGTGGAGCTGCTGAAGGAACTGCCGTCCACCGTGTTTCGTGACCGCTATCGCATCCACGTCAATGACATCCGGGACATCTCCGCCACCGTTGACCGGGTCAAGGCGGTGCCCGGTGTGGCCAAGGTCACCGTGGCGCTGGAGATTGCCCAGGGCTTCGTGCTGGTGCGCAACATCGCTTTGGGTGTAGCGCTGGTGCTGATCGCCATGCTGATGATCATCTCTCTGTTCATCATTGCCAACACCATCAAGCTTGCTACGTTCTACCGGCGGGAGGAGATCGCCATTATGAAGATGTGCGGTGCAACCAACGGCTTTGTCCGCTGGCCCTTTGTGTACGAGGGCATGCTGCTGGGCCTTGCCGGTGCGGTGGTTGCCTTCTTCCTGCAGTGGGGCGTGTACCAGTTGGTATGCGGCTTTGTCGACAGCAATGCCGGGTTGGGACTTGTGGCCATTATTCCGTATACGGCTATGGCTGCGCGGATCTTCATCACCTTCCTGGTGTCCGGCTTTGTGATCGGCGTTGCCGGTTCCCTGATGGCCATCCGGAAATTCCTGCAGGTATAAGGAGGGCGTGGATATGAAAAAGAAGGAGCAAAGACGCAAGATCCTCACCTCTGTGCTGGCGGGGATCATGGTGCTGCTGTTGCTGCTGCCCATGGTGCTCGGTGCGCTGGAAGTGCTGCTGTGAGGGCCGGAATATGAAAAAATGGTGTATTCGCGTCCTTGCGGTGCTGCTGGCGGTGCTGGTGCTGCTGCCGCCCCCGGTGCTGACCCCTGTGGTTCAGGCGGTCACTCAGGCGGAAATTGACAGCTTGAAACAGGATGCCAGCAGTCTGGACAAAAAGAAGGCGGAGCTGCAAAAGCAGCTCAAGGCCATTTCTGCCGACAAAAGCAAGGCCATGCAGCAGAAAAACCTGCTGGAGGACCAAATCGACGTGCTTCAGTCGGAGATCAATGTGACCAACAGGCAGATCGGCAAGTATGACGAGTTGATCGCCTCCCTGGAGAGTCAGCTGGAAACCAATCAACAGGAAGAGACACGGCTGTACACGCTACTGTGTCAATGCGTGCGCTATATGGAGGAGGAGGGCAACACCGGCTACTGGGGCATCCTCTTCCGGTCCACCAGTTTTTCCGACCTGCTGGACCGGTTCATCATGATCAACGAGATCGTGGAATACAATCAGAATGTGCTGGACGAGCTTGCCGCCACCCGGGAACAGATCCGCGTTGACAAATCTGCGGTGGAAGTAGCCCGGGCCGAGCAGCAGACCGCCAAGGATAAGCTGGTTGCCTCCCGCAAGGAGATCGAGAAGAGCGAGGCCGAGGTGGACAAGCTCCTCAAACAGATCAACAAGCAGGAGGATAAGATCGAACACTCGGTCAAGGAGCTGGAGGCTCAGGCCAAGGCTATGGATGCCGAGATCGCCCGCAAGGAGCGGGAGCTGGCCGCCAAGCTGGAAGCCGGCGGCAACAAGATCACCAGCGAAAGCGGTTATCTGTGGCCCCTGACCAACTACAAAAATCTGTCCTCGCTGTTTGCCGGCCGCAAGGACCCCTTCACCGGCAGACCCGCCACCCACAGCGGCATCGACGTGCCTGCCCCCAAGGGCACTCCCGTATTGGCGGCCAAGAGCGGTGTGGTCATTACCTCTGCCTATAATTCCGGCGGCTACGGCAACTACGTGGTAGTCAGCCACGGCAACGGCAACACCACTTTGTACGCCCATCTGTCTGCCCGCTCGGTGAAAGAGGGCGACGCGGTCAAGCAGGGGCAGGTGGTGGGTAAGGTTGGCTCCACCGGCCGTTCCACCGGTAACCATCTGCACTACGAAATTCGTGTGAATAATGTGCGTATCGACCCGGTGACCAAGTACACCGGACTGACCTACAAGAACAAGAAACTGTAATGAAAAAAACAGCCGCAGGCCATCGGTCTGCGGCTGTTTTTTGCGTTTACGGAGCATGGAAACCCCGTGCGATCCATATCCTTGTATAGCGAAAGGGGGCGGGTGGATGCTGGGAATGCTGTGCCGGCAGGAGCGGGGACGGGTGCGGCTGGAACGAACCCGGGTGGCGGGGATGCAGGTGATGTGCGCCTTTGTAAGCCGGGACAGGCAGCTTGGACGGGCGGAAAGGCTGCTGCGTCGAGCTGGGGTGAACCGGCTGTTGCCAAACCGGGAGGGAGAAGGACGACTGCCCGGTTTGCCTGCGGTGGATGCGCTGCCTTTTTACCGCGCTATGGCAGATCGGCTGGTGCTGGCGGCATTGCGTCACAGGGCGATACCGCCGGAGCGGGCCACCGTGGTGCTGCGGGGGGAGTACCCGGACGGTGAGCTGACGGCGGCGGCCCGGGCACTGTGTCCCCGGGTGCGGCAGGTGGTGGTGGACACCGAGCGGGGGAGCGGAGAGCTGCAGGGAAGACTTTTGCGGCAGTTTGGCGTGGCAGTCGGGCCGGTGCAGGAGCGCCTGACGCTGACGGTGCGGTTTAGCGGACAGAGTCGGGGAGAGCCGCTTGTTTTGAGTCAGCCGATGGAACTGGATGGACTTGAGTTGGAGGTGCCGGAGCTTGTACTTCCGGAAACGCTGGTGCGCGTAAGCGTCTTGTGCGCGTTATGGCAGGCTGGATTGCTGGATTTGTCCCGGGTTCAGGTGCGTGACGAGGTGCAGGAAAATAAATTCACTTGACATACGACCTGCGGGGGAATATAATCTAACAGCATGTGTCCGTATACCCATTTCTTTTAATATATTGTGTGACTGATGGGCAGAAAATCTGCCGTCAGCAGGAAAGGTGTGCAAAACAATGGCCAAGCAATACAAGCTCAGTGCCGAGCGGCTCCAGCAGTTGCAGGAGGAGATGACCTACCTGAAAACCGTCCGCGAGAAAGAGGTTGCCGAGCTGATCAAAGAGGCCCGCTCTTTCGGCGATTTGTCCGAGAACAGCGAGTACGATGAGGCCAAGAACGAGCAGGGCAAGCTCTACTCCCGCATCGCCCAGCTGGAGGAGATCCTCTCCAACTACATCGTGATTGACGAGCAAGCGGAGGGCGACTACGTGCGGCTTGGCTGCACCGTGGTGGTGCTGGATAAGGAGTTTGACGAGGAAACCACTTACAAAATTGTCGGCTCCCAGGAGGCGGACCCCATGAGCGGCATGATTTCCGAGGACTCTCCCTTCGGCAAGGCCCTGCTGGGCAAGGTCGCCGGGGACGAGGTCGTGGTGGATGCGCCCGGCGGCGCCGTGGAGTACAAAATCGTCAGTGTGAGCAAGTAACCCGCGTAGAGATAGGAGATTTTACTATGGCTGAACAGATGAATAACAACCAGCAGTTCCAGGAGGAAAACCTGAGCCAGCTGCTCCAGATCCGCCGCGACAAGCTGAAGGAACTGCAGGAAAGCGGCAACGATCCCTTCCAAATCACCAAGTACGAGGTCAACAACGACTCCGCCAATATCAAGGCCAACTTTGACGCCTTGGAGGGCACCTCCGTGTCCCTGGCCGGCCGCCTGATGAGCAAGCGCGGCATGGGCAAGGTGTCTTTCTGCGACCTGCAGGATAAGTCCGGCCGCATCCAGCTGTACGCCCGCAAGGACGAGATGGACGAGGCGGAGTATGACCGGTTCAAGAAGTACGACATCGGCGACATCGTGGGCGTCGTGGGTGAGGTGTTCCGCACCCAGCGAGGTGAGATGTCCATCCGGGTGCAGAATGTGACCCTGCTGAGCAAGAATCTGCTGCCCCTGCCCGAGAAGTTCCACGGCCTGACCAGCACCGAGCTGCGTTTCCGTCAGCGCTACGTTGACCTGATGGTCAACCCCGAGGTCAAGCGCAACTTCGTTATCCGCTCCCAGTTCATCAAGTTCATGCGCAGTTATCTGGACAGCATGGACTACATCGAGGTGGAGACCCCCGTGCTGAACACCATCGCCGGTGGCGCCTCTGCCCGTCCCTTTATTACCCATCACAACACCCTGGATATCGATATGTACATGCGCATCGCCACCGAGCTGCCCCTGAAGCGGCTGATCGTGGGCGGCATGGACCGGGTGTACGAGATCGGCCGTATCTTCCGTAACGAGGGTATGGACCCCAAGCACAACCCCGAGTTCACTACCGTGGAGCTGTATCAGGCCTATGCCGACTTCCACGATATGATGGACATTGCCGAGGGCATCATCTCCGGCGCCGCCAAGGAGATTTTGGGTACTTACGAAGTGGAGTGGATGGGCGAGAAGATCGACCTGACCCCCGGCTGGCGCCGCCTGACCATGGTGGATGCCGTCCGTGAGTACGCCGGTGTGGACTTCGGCGCTATCACCGACGATGCCGAGGCTGTGGCCGCCGCCAACGCCATTGGCGTGGAGCTGGCCGACGCCGCCGAGAAGACCTGGGGCAACGCCCTGTATGCCTGCTTCGACCAGCGGGTGGAGGAGAAGCTGATTCAGCCCACCTTCATCACCATGTACCCTGTGGAGGTCAGCCCCCTGACCAAGCGCAGTCCCGCTGACCCTCGTCTGACCGAGCGGTTCGAGCTGTTCGTCTGCCACAGCGAGCTGGCCAACGCTTACTCCGAGCTGAACGACCCCATCGACCAGCGTGAGCGGTTCCAAAAGCAGGTGGAGCAGCGCGAGCGCGGCGACGACGAGACCGAGATGATGGACGACGATTTCCTCACCGCTCTGGAGTACGGCATGCCTCCCACGGGCGGTATGGGCATGGGCATTGACCGCTGCGTCATGCTGCTGACCGGCCAGGACACCATCCGTGAGGTCATCCTGTTCCCCACCATGAAGCCCTTGGACTAATAACGAACGCAGAAAAGAGCCTTGCTGTGTGCAAGGCTCTTTTTGTATTGACAGAGCCCCGATTTGTAGATGAGGGCATATTTTGCAGCACCGCGCTTTCGTCACAATATACAGGCTTTTTGTTGCTGCGGAGAAAAAAGTTCTTGACAAGTGCAATTCTATTTTATAATGTATAAGCGAAGTTTTTGATCGGCATACTGTGCGCTCCTGTCATTTTGGTGTCTGAATTTTTTGTGGAAAGGATGGGGAGGGTTTGAGTATTCTGAGCCGGAAGAACTGGAACCCCACCCGTTTGATCGCATTGGGGTTTGCCGCGGTAATTTTGCTGGGTGCTTTTTTGCTGCATCTGCCCATTTCTGCACGGGGAGGCCAGTCAACACCCTGGCTGACCTGTCTGTTTACCGCCACGTCTGCCACCTGTGTGACCGGTTTGGTGCAGGTGGATACCTTTCTGCACTGGACCGGTTTCGGTCAGAGCGTGATCCTTGTGCTGCTGCAGTTGGGCGGCCTTGGTTTCGTGACCATGTTGAGCGTATTTTCGCTGGCCGTGGGCAAACGGATCAGTCTGTCCCAACGGCTAATGATGGCGTCAGCCCTTAACTTGCCGGGCACCTCCGGTGTGGTGCGCGTAGTTCGCCACGCCCTGATCGGTACGTTCGCCATGGAGGGTGTCGGCGCAATGCTGCTGGCCACACGGTTTATACCCCTGTTCGGTTTTGGGAAGGGACTCTGGTTTTCGGTGTTCCATAGTGTATCCGCTTTCTGCAACGGCGGCTTTGACCTGATGGGAGAGTACAGCGGGCCATACTCCAGCTTGGCTGCGTTCCGAAGTGACCCGGTGGTCCTGCTGACCATTATGGTACTGATCGTGGTGGGCGGCCTTGGCTTTTTCGTTTGGGAGGACGTGCTGCAGAACAAGTGCTGGAGCAAACTGTCCCTGTATTCCAAGCTGGTCCTTACTATGACCGGTGGACTGATTCTGTCCGGCACGGTGTTCTTCCTGTGGGTGGAGGGAAACAATCCCACAATACTGGGTGAGATGAGCGGTTGGGAAAAATTGTTCAATGCTCTGTTTCAATCCGTCACCCTGCGCACAGCCGGCTTTGCCAGCGTTGACCAGGCGGCCCTGACCGACAGCAGCGTGGCTATGTCCTGTATCTGGATGCTGATCGGCGGATCGTCCGGTTCTACCGCCGGTGGCCTTAAAACGGCCACACTGGGCGTGCTGCTGGTCGCCCTGTGGGAGAGTTTGCGGGGTAAGGACCAGGTGGTGCTGCGCGGGCGGACCATTCCGGCCCGGCGGGTTCTGGATGCCATGACCCTGGCCCTATCTGTGTGTGTCGTGTTCTTGGGCGGTACCATGGCGCTGTCCCTGCTGGAAGGGTTGCCCTTCATGCAGGCATCGTTTGAAGTGGCGTCTGCGCTGGGGACGGTGGGACTTTCCATGGGTGTCACCACTGGTCTGGGCACGGCAAGCTCCGTACTTCTGATTTTGTTCATGTACATGGGAAGGGTGGGCATCCTGTCCTTCTCCATGGCGTTTATGACCAGACGGGATAACAAGCTGCGTTACCCAACGGCCGACGTGCTGATTGGGTGAAAGAAAGGAGCGGTGCGTATGAAAAACTTCGTGGTGATCGGCCTGGGGCGGTTTGGTATGGCACTTGCCCAAAGACTGCAGGAGCAGGGACATGAGGTGCTGGGCGTTGATCTGCGGCCGGAGCGGGTTCAGGCGGCGGCAGAACATCTGACCCGTGCCGTGGCCTGCGATGCCCGCGACCCGGCTGTGTTGAAGGAACTGGGTGTGCGCAACTTTGACTGCGCGGTAGTTGCCGCGTCCTCCGACGTGGGAGACAGCGCCCTGATCGTGCTGAATCTGAAAGAGCAGGGTGTCCGACGCGTGGTAGGCAAAGCGGGCAGCACCATCCACCGCAAGGTGCTGGAGAAAATCGGCGCCGACCAGGTGGTCTTTCCCGAGGAGGAAATGGCACACAATCTGGCCTATGGTTTTGCAAACGGCAATATTTTGAAGTTTATTGAGCTGTCTGACGAGTATTCCATGGTGGAACAGCGTTTGCCCGACTGTTGGGCAGACCACACCATTATCGAACTGGACATTCGGGCGCGCTATCACCTGAACGTGCTGGCGGTGCGTCGCGAGGGTCAGCTGACCATTGCACCGGGCAGGGACTTTGCATTCCAGTCCGGGGACGATGTGGTTGTGTTGGGGCGGAACGAGGACATTCGCGCCCTGGAGAAACTGTGATGGAACAGATCACAAGCCGAAAAAACCCGTTGATCGGGCATATTCGCAAACTGATTTCCGACCGGGCCTACCGCCGTGAGTGCGGTGAGTTTGTGGGCGACGGAATTAAACTGCTGGAAGAGGCGGTGCGATGGAACGCTCCCCTGACTTGTGTGGTCTGTACCGCTGACGTGCAGCTGCCCGACCTGCCCAATGATGTTCGTTTGGTGGAGGTGCCCCGGGACGTGATGGAGTCCATCTCGCCCATGAAGGCCCCCCAGGGGGCGCTGTTCCTGTGCCGTATGTCGGCGCTTGCCGCACCCGAAACGCTGGAGGGAAACCACTGGCTGGTGCTGGACGGGCTGCAGGACCCAGGCAATGTGGGAACCATTTGGCGCACGGCCGATGCCCTTGGGGCGGACGGCCTGCTGCTGACGGAGGACTGCGCCGACCCGTGGAACCACAAGACCGTGCGATCCACCATGGGGGCCTGTTTCCGTCTGCCGGTCTACCAAGTAGAAAGGCAGGCCCTGCCCGCTCTGTTAGAGCGGTCGGACCTGCCCTTGTACGCAACGGCGTTGCGTGAAGATACGATCGATTTGCGTGATGCGGACCTGGCCCGTGCCGCCGTGGTCATCGGCAGCGAGGGCAGAGGCGCATCGGAAGAACTGCTTGCCGCCAGCGGCAAGACGTTGAAAATCCCCATGCGGAATCGATGCGAGTCCCTGAACGCCGCGTCGGCCGCCACGGTGGTGCTGTGGGAGATGGCCCGTTAAGAAGGCCGCTTGCCGATGTCCAGCTTGTGGTACAGCCACTGCAGCAGGACAAGGCACACCACAGCGATGCCGGTGAACATGATGAATGCGGGCATATAGCTACCGCCCATGTGGTCGGCCAGGATGCCGGGTACGGCACTAAAAATCAGCGAGCCGACATTATAGGTGATAGAGAACACGCGCACAGCGTTGGCGTAACCCTCTGAACCGTACAGGTCGGAGCCCCACTGATAGGTGGATACCGAACCAAGGGGAATGCCGCAGCCGTACAGGACCAAAGCGATGAACAAAAGCGGAATGTTGTGGCTGGGGGACAGGAGCAGCAGAACAAGACCCACAGTAAACACGCCGCCGAGGATATAGTTGCCCAGACGGCCACCCATAAGATCGTACATCTCGGCACCGATGATTTTGGCGACCGTCATGCACAGACCGATCACCGAGGTGGCGGTGGCCACCAGCATTTCCGGATAGTTCAGCGTGCGCAGCAGGACCGGGACAGTGGTAACACCCACGCCCACGGGGACGGACACCAGGAACACCACAAGGATGATGATGGCGTTGTGAAACGCGTTGGTGTGGGGCGGATGCTCCGGTCCGTGCTCCGGTTTGGAGCCACCCTTTGACGGCGCGTGGTGGTGATACGCGGTCATGGAACACTCTTCCGGGGTGTTGCGGATCAGCAGGAAGGCCGCCACCGTCAGGGCCAGACACAGAAAGCTCATGAACTGAAAACCGCGGTCCAGCCCGTAAGCGGTGATGATTTTGGTCAAAAACGGAGGGGCCACCAGCATGGCCGCGCCGCTGGCGGCGGAGGAGATCCCCATGGCCAGGGTGCGCTGACTTTCAAACCAGCGGACAAATAGGGTGGCCACCGGGACCACACCGCCGAAGGAATAACCAAGGCCCATCAAGGCGGTGCAGCAGGCGCAGGGGAGAAATGTCTTGAACACGGACATGCCCATGTAACCCGCGCACACCAAAAGACAGCCCAGAGCAATCAGGCGTCTTGGCCCAAGCCGGTCACACAGAGGATTGATGAAAAACAGGCTGGGCAGGATGAAAAAGGTGCGTACCGTGGTTAGCAGAGCCGCCTGAGAATTGGTGAAACCCCGCTCGATAATGATATCGGGCACAAAAAAGGAAAACAAATTGCCGCACAGACCGAAGGTGATAAAAATCGCCAGGGTACCACCCAGGCAGATAAACCAGGCGTAGTGCAGTCGCTTGAATTTGAGCATAAAAACGTCCCCCTTGTTCACTTGAGACTATACACTTTTTTGGGGGGTTGTCAATAGATTTTGCGAGAAAGAAATATGTCAGTTTCGATATAAACTTCCACCAACAGACACAGAGGAGGTGCAAGGGATGTCCGCATTAAAATACTGGCTTTGGCTGACCACCCGAAAGGGGCTGGGAAATCAAGGCGTGGAGCAGGTGCTGGAACGCTTCGGCTCGCCGGAGCGGGCATACTTTGCCGATCCCGGAGAGTATGAACTGCTGCCGCACGGGACGGCTGCGGCCCTGCGTGACCGGACTATGGATGCGGTGGAACGCATTATGGGCGACTGTGATCGGCTTGGTGTGCGTATTATGACTCAGCAGGATGCAGACTATCCTACACGGCTGCGCCAGCTGGACGATGCACCCCACGTGCTGTATCTCAAGGGCAATCTGCCCGACTTTGACGAAGAGGCGGCCATCGGCGTGGTGGGTACCCGGGATGCCACCGAATACGGAAAATCCGTGGCGGGCCGCCTGGGACTTGAGCTGGCCCGGGGCGGCGCCATCGTGGTGTCCGGTACGGCAGCGGGCATCGATACCTGCGCCGTGCGCGGCGCGCTGCAGGGTGGCGGAACACCCATATGCGTACTGGGCGGCGGTGTGGACGTGCCCTATCCCAAGGGTAACCGTTATTTGTATGAAGATGTGGCGGCGGCAGGCTTGCTGATCGGCGAGTACCCGCCGGGAACGGAAAATCACGGCCCTCATTTCCCGATCCGCAACCGCATCATCAGCGGCCTGTCCGTGGGTGTTGTGGTGGTGGAGGCCGGCGAGTTTGGCAGCGGAGCGGTCATTACGGCCAACCACGCACTGGATCAGGGCAGAGATGTATTTGCCGTGCCGGGCAACGTGGATGCCAGGCACAGCCGCGGCTGCAACCGCCTGATCCAGCAGGGCGCCAAGCCGGTGCTGGGCGCGGAAGATATCCTGTGCGAATACCGCAGCCTCTATCCGGCCAAGCTGTCCCGAAGGGCGGTCTTGAGTGCGGAGGAAGAAACCCAGCGCCTGCAGACGGTGGAACAGCCGCCTGCGCCCGTCAAGCCGGCCGCTCCTCTCAAGGCGGAACAGCCCACGGCCAGACCCAGGCGCAGCGGCCAGGGTTTGACCGACGACGAACTGGCCCTGCTCCACGCCCTTGGCGACAAGAGTCTGCAGGCGGACGAACTGGTGGAGCAGACGCAGATCCCCGCACGACGGGTGCTGTCCGCCCTGACCATGCTTCAGATCGCGGGCTGGATCGAGGAACGGCCCGGCAAGCGCTTTGCGGCTCTTGCACAACTGACGGAAGAATGAAACGCCGCCTGCGGCGATTGGAGGATAAACAATGGCAAAGAAGAATTTGGTAATCGTGGAGTCTCCCTCCAAGGCGAAGACCATCGGCAAATATTTGGGTCCCGACTATGAGGTGAAGGCATCCATGGGCCACGTGCGTGACCTGCCCAAGAGCAAGCTGGGCGTGGATATCGAGGGTGGCTTTGTGCCCAACTATCAGCCCATCAAGGGCAAAGAGGACACCATCAAGGAACTGAAAAAGGCGGCCAAAGCCAGCGAAAAAGTGTTCCTGGCCACCGACCCTGACCGCGAGGGTGAGGCCATTTCCTGGCACCTGAAGGAGATGCTGGACATCCCCGACAGCAAGACCTACCGCGTGACCTTCAACGAGATCACCCAGCGGGTGGTCACCGAGTCCATCGCCGCCCCCCGCGCCCTGGACACCGATTTGGTGGACGCCCAGCAGGCCCGGCGCGTTTTGGACCGCATTGTGGGTTATCAGCTGTCCCCCCTGATGTGGAAGAAGATCCGCCGTGGCCTGTCTGCCGGCCGCGTGCAGTCCGTTGCCACTCGCTTGGTGGTGGAACGGGAGGAGGAAATCCAAGCGTTCCAAAGTCAGGAGTACTGGACGCTGGAGGCCGACTTGAGCCGCATTGCGCCCAACAAGGGTGCCTTTAAGACCCAGTTTTACGGCACCAACAAAAAGCAGGAACTGGAAAGTGAACAGCAGGCCGATGGGGTGATTGCCGCCGTACAGGGCAAGGACTTTGTGGTTACCGGTGTCAAGCGGCAGGACAAGACCCGTCAGCCTGCGCCCCCCTTCACCACCTCCACCCTGCAGCAGGAAGCGTCCCGCAAGCTGAATATGACCCCGGCCCGTACCATGTCCATCGCCCAGCAGCTGTACGAGGGCATCGACATTGAGGGTCAGGGCACCGTGGGCCTGATCACCTATATGCGTACAGACTCTCTGCGCCTGTCCGATGACGCCCTGGCCCAGGCCAAGGACTTCATCCGCAGCCGCTACGGCAAGGAGTACTATCCAGCCCAGACCCGCCGCTTCAAAACCAAGTCCGGTGCCCAGGATGCCCACGAGGCCATCCGTCCCTCTGACGTGACGCTGGATCCGGAAAGCATCCGCAAGAGCCTGACCGGAGAGCAGTACCGGCTGTACAAGCTGATTTGGAGCCGTTTCCTGGCCTGCCAGATGGCCAATGCGGTCTATGACAGCGTCTCCATCGAGGTGGAGGCCGCCGGTTACAGCTTCCATGCCAGCCACTCTTCTGTCAAGTTTAACGGCTTTACAGCTGTTTATGAGGAAGGAAAAGACGAGGATGATGAGGCACCCCAGTCTCCGCTGCCCGACCTGAAGGAGGGCGAGCGCGTCCGGCTGGACGAGATGAAGAAGGCCCAGCACTTCACCCAGCCCCCTGTCCGATATACCGAGGCGACCCTGATCCGCGCCTTGGAGGAAAAGGGCATTGGTCGCCCCTCTACCTACGCCCCCACCATCTCCACCATCCTCAACCGTGAGTATGTGGTCAAGGAGAACAAGCACCTGCGCGCCACGCCTTTGGGCAAGGGCGTTACCATCTGGATGGAAACGTACTTTGAGGACATCGTGGACGTTGGCTTTACCGCCGAGATGGAAAAGAAGCTGGATGGTGTGGAGCAGGGCGAGGTCGCTTGGCAGGAGATTTTGAATGGCTTCTACGGCGGCTTTGAGGCGAAGCTGGCGGTGGCGGAACAGGGTCCTCGCCAGCCTATCGAGGCAGAGGAGTCCGATGAGATTTGCGATAATTGTGGCCGCAAACTGGTGGTCAAGTCCGGTCGATTCGGTCGGTTTTTGGCCTGTCCCGGGTTCCCCGAGTGTAACTTTACCAAGCCCATGGTGGTGGAGATGCCCGGTAAGTGTCCCGGCTGCGGCAGCCGTATTCTCAAGCGGACCAGCCGGAACGGGCACACCTACTACGCCTGCGAGAAGGGCAAGGAGTGCCCCTGGCGCGGTGTCAGCATTGACGGCAATGAACTCATTGGCTTTATGACCTGGGATGTGCCTGTGAAGGACAACTGTCCCAGCTGTGGCCGCACCATGTTCAAGAAGGCGGGGCGCGGGGCCAAGAAGCCTTTCTGCATCCACGAGGATTGCAGGAACTTCACCCCCGAGGACAAGCGCGGCGGCTGGAAGAAGCCTGCCGACGGTGAGGAAAAGACGGCGGCCGGCAAGAAGACGGCGGCCAAGAAAACCGCAGCCAAGAAGCCGACCGCCAAGAAGACTGCCGCAAAGAAAAAGGCTAATTAAGACTGAAGCAGACCGTTCAGCTCCCGTGAGAGGGTAAGCGCAGCGCGAAACAGAACTTCCTGTTCGGCGCTGTGCTGCAGCCTTAACTCGTCCAGCAGGTTGTCCAGGGTTTGCGAACCTGCTTCGTCCAACTGGGTGCGCAGACGCTGTTCCTGCAGACCGGCACAGCGGACAAAATCGTCGTATTCCGGGTCTTCGGACAAATGCCCCATACGGTGGGCGAGAGTGAATTGGTATAAAGCAAGCATTAAATCAGTCATAGTAAAACCCCTGTTCTTGATATTGTCCCAAACGGGACGATATCATTATAACCGGCCCGTTTGGGCCTGCCAAGAGGAATGAGAGAAAATGTTGAAATTGTCAGAACGTCTGTTGGCATTACGACATGAAAAGGGCCTGAAGCAGGAAGATGCCGCGAAAGAAATGGGTGTGGCATATCGTTCGTACCGCCGCTACGAGGGTGGAGAGCGTGAACCGGATGCTTCGACTTTGGTTTTAATGGCGGATTTCTATGGTGTCACCATCGACTATCTGGTAGGCCGCACCGACGAAAGATAAGCGGTAGGGGGGCAAGCCCCGCCCTACCCGAGAGCCGTCATCTTCGCGTAGGGGCCGGCGTCCCCGGCGGCCCCACATTTGAAGTATAACGGAAGGGCAGGGGCGTCTGGGACGCCGCCCCCTACGCAAGCACTGAGGAGAAAAATATGCAACCTGTTACCATCATCGGCGCCGGCCTTGCAGGCTGCGAGGCGGCGTGGCAGCTGGCCCGGCGGGGTATCCCCGTCCGGCTGCGCGAGATGAAACCCAACAAAATGACCCCCGCCCACCACAGCACGGACTTTGCAGAGTTGGTGTGTTCCAACTCTCTGCGCTCCGATCAGCTGGAAAATGCGGTGGGTCTGCTGAAAGAGGAGCTGCGCCGCAGCGGCTCGCTGATTTTGGCCTGCGCTGACGAGACACGGGTGCAGGCTGGCGGCGCCCTGGCGGTGGACCGGGAGGGATTTTCCGCCGCCGTCACCCGGCGTATCAAAGAACACCCCCTCATCACCGTGGTGGAGGGGGAGGTTACCGAAATTCCCGCCGAAGGGCAGGTCATCATCGCCTCCGGTCCTCTGACCTCCGATGCCCTGTCCGAAGCCATTGCTGGACTGTTCCCGGAGAACAAGTACCTGAACTTCTTTGATGCCGCCGCGCCCCTGGTCAGCTTTGACAGCATCGACATGGACAGCGCGTGGTTTGCCTCCCGCTACGACCGGGGGACCCCCGACTACATCAACTGCCCCATGACCGAGCAGGAGTACGATGCATTTTGGACGGAGCTGATCTCCGCCCAGGAGGCGGAGGTCCACGGCTTTGAGGATGCGGGAGTGTTTGAGGGCTGCATGCCCGTGGAGGTCATGGCCCGCCGGGGTCGGCAGACCCTGTGCTACGGCCCCCTCAAGCCTGTGGGCCTGAAAGACCCCAAGACGGACAAAGAACCCTTTGCCGTGGTCCAGCTGCGCCGGGACAATGCCCAGGGGTCCATTTACAACATCGTTGGCTTCCAGACCCACCTGAAATGGCCGGAGCAGAAGCGGGTATTTTCCATGATCCCCGCGCTGAAAAACGCCCAGTTCGTCCGCTACGGCGTGATGCACCGGAATACGTTCCTTGACTCTCCCAGGCTGCTGGACCGCTACTATCGGGTGCGGGGCAACGAGCGCATCTGCTTTGCCGGTCAGATCACCGGCGTGGAGGGGTATGTGGAGTCAACGGCATCCGGCTTTGTGACGGCGGTGGAGCTGGCCCATCGGCTGCTGGACCGCCCGCCGGTGGATTTTCCCCAGCAGACGGCCCTGGGCGCCCTGGCCCTGTACGTCAGCGACACCAGCGTGACCCAATTCCAACCCATGAATATCAACTTTGGCCTGATCCCGCCCCTTGGCTATCGGGTGAAGGGCAAGCGGAACAAGAATGCGGAGCTGTCCGCCCGGGCGCTGACGGCGCTGGCGGAGCTGGACGTGACCGCAGCCGTGGAAGGAGAGAATTGACATGAGAATCATCATCGACGCCATGGGCGGCGACAACGCCCCCAAGGCTCCCGTTCTTGGCGGACTGCAGGCCCACAAGGAGTACGGCGTGGACATCACTTTGGTTGGCCGAGGCGAGGACATCCTGTCCGTGCTGAAGGAAAACGGTGTGGACCGCCTGCCCGAGGGCGTGGAAATTGCCCACGCCAGCGAGGTGGTGGAGATCTGCGACAACCCTGCCACCGCCTTCCGGGAGAAGAAGGATTCGTCCCTGACCGTGGGTCTGACCATGCTGAAAAACGGCGAGGGAGATGCCTTCGTCAGCGCCGGTTCCACCGGTGCCATTTTGTCTGCAGCCACCCTGCTGGTCAAGCGCATCCGCGGCATCCGCCGTGCGGCACTGGCGCCCGTGATCCCCACGGGCAACGGCGGCGCGGTACTGATCGACTGCGGCGCCAACGCCGAGTGCAGTCCCGAATACCTGCTGCAGTTTGCCTATATGGGCGCCTATTACGCCGAAACCGTACTCAAGCGGCCGGAGCCTCGGGTGGGCCTTTTGAACATCGGGGCCGAGCCCAGTAAGGGCACCGACCTGCAGCGGGAGACTTATGCCCGTCTGGAGCAGGCGGCAAAAGAAGGCCGCATCAACTTCGTGGGCAACGTGGAGGCCCGTGAGGCGGTGGAAGGCGCGGTGGACGTTATCGTGTCCGACGGCTATTCCGGCAACATCTTCCTCAAGACCATCGAGGGTTCTGCCAAGTTCCTTATGAAGCAGATCAAGGGCATTTTCATGAAAAATCTGCTGACCAAGCTGGCGGCCCTGACTGTCAAGGGCGGCGTGGGCAAGCTGAAAAAGATGATGAGTGCCGACGAGGTGGGCGGCACGGCCTTGCTGGGTATCTCCAAGACGGTCATCAAGGCCCACGGCTCCTCCGGCGACTACGCCATCAAAAATGCGGTGCGCCAGGCTATGCAGATGTCCAAGGCCGGCATCGTGGAGAGCATTGAGGAGAATATCGACTATATGCGGGTGTCCGCAACGGAGGAACAGGCGTAATTTTTTCAGAAACCTATTGACAGGACGGGAAAATATGCCTATATTAGGTTGAGTAAAAACCTTGTTAAGGAGTCTGAGTAACTATGATCTTCAAGCAGCTGTGTGAAATGCTGGCCGAGCAGTTCGGCGTTGACGCCGACACCATTACCATGGACACCACCTTTGAGGACGACCTGCGTGCCGACTCTCTGGATCTGGTGGACCTGTCCATGGCGCTGGAAGAGGTGTTCGGTGTGGACGAGCTGACCGAGGAGGACATCTCCGGCATCACCACCGTGGGTGACCTGGTCCACTTCCTGCAGGGCCGTCTGGATAGCTGAGAATTAAAAGAAAAGCTCCGTCATTGACGGAGCTTTCTTTTCTGAACGTGAGGTAAGCCATGAAGACTTTGGAAGAAAAGCTGGAATATACCTTTCAGGACATCTCCCTGCTGGAGCATGCCCTGACCCACAGTTCCTATGCCAATGAAAGCCATGGCCGCTACACTAGTAACGAGCGGCTGGAATTTTTGGGTGACTCGGTGCTTGGCATGGTGGTGGCCGACCACCTGTTCCGCACCTGCGGCGACATGCCCGAGGGGGATTTGACCCGCACCCGTGCCGCCCTGGTTCGGGAGGAAAATCTGGTGGAAGTGGCCCACAAACTGGATTTGGGTTCCTATCTGCGCCTTGGCAAGGGTGAGGAGTTGTGCGGCGGCCGCCAGCGTCCCTCCATTCAGGCCGACGCGGTGGAGGCTGTGCTGGCTGCGGTCTACTTGGACGGCGGCATCGGCAGCGCACGCAAAATCATCCATCGGTTTATTTTGGTTAACGCCGTTTTGACCACGAAGACCCAGGACTACAAAACCGCCCTGCAGGAGCTGGTGCAGCGCACCCCCGGCAGCGAGATCGCCTACGAGCAGGTCAGCGAAAGCGGCCCCGACCACTGCCGCGTGTTCGTGATGGAGGTGTCCGTCAATGGCGAAGTGGTTGGCCGAGGCGAGGGCCACAGCAAAAAAGCCGCCGAGCAGATGGCGGCGAAAGCAGCCATTGAAACGTTGAGTGAATAAGCAAAACCGCCGTCCGCAAGGACGGCGGTTTTATCATTTCTTTTTCCGAAGCAAAAGCCACACGCATAAGGCGAGACCGATTGCGGTCAGACCAAAGCCGGTATACAGACCAGGAGTGGTGTAGGTAAAGGTGATGGAATGTTTTCCTGCGGACAGGGGAACGACAATCAGCGCGTTGTCCAGGGTGGTGTGCTCGGTCACTTGACCGTCCACACGCACCGTCCAGCCGGGCTGGGCGGGGATGGAGGTGTACAGCCAGCCGTCGTCGGTGGCGGTGACGGTGCCGGCCAGCTTGCCGTTGGAGTACGAGGTGACCTGCAGGGCATTTTGTTCCAAAATCTCTGCCGCGCGGGCCAGTACCGCGGTGTCCAGTTCGCAGAAGGCCTCGATCCGACGCACCGCCGGTGCGGTGGTGATGAGGGTGACCTCCACGGGAGTGCCTGCGAAGAACGTACCAAGGTAGAGGGGGCAGTCGGTCTCATTGGTGTAGACCTGTCCATGCAGCTCGCCGTTGACGTACAGCAGGGCGTCGTGACCCTCCACCGGGGGGAAGTGGGCATAAATTGGATCGCCGTCGGAGGTGAAGATCCAGGTAGTGGCAAACTCCTCGTCGGTTCGGACAGGGTCAATGGGGACAAAGACGTAGGACATCTCACCGCTGAGGGCGGCCAGCAGACCGCTTTGGTAGGCGAAGTTGTTTCGCCCACCCCAGATGGGGTTGAGCAGGTCGAGGGAAGTGAAATAACCCGGAGCGGCGGTGAGGTTGCTGTGGTAGAGGGTAAAATCGCCACTTTGTGTCACAGGGGTGTACCACGGAGATACCGCCCGGTTACTGATGCGGTAGTTAACACCAAATAACAGGTCGGTGACCGGGGTAGAGCCAAGACCCGTGGACCAGAACCACTTCTGCACAAGGCCCATGCCGCCCAGCAGATGATTTACATCGGCATCGTAGCTGCTGGAGAAGAAGTCCAGGCCCTTATAGCCGAAGGCCGCCGGCTCGTTCCGGCTGCGGCTCACGTCGCTGACCGTGCGGGAGAAACCCTCGTCGGCGTTGATTTTATCCACCAGCGGCTGCATCTGCACCTTGTAATCGTGGTAGGAAGCGTAAGACTCAAAACCCAGCTCCCGGTCAAGACCGTGGAATATCATCAGGCCGTTGGCGCCCATGTCCACTGCCAAAACAAGGGTCAGCAGCAGGGGCAGAAGACGGGGGGCGTGCAGATTTTTAAGCAGCTGCAGCAGGCTGTCGTATCCAAGCAGCAGGAAGAAGCAGGACACCACGAAGGCCCAGCGGCCCGGGAAGCTGTTGGGCGCCTGGAACAGGTGCCACACGGCGTCCAGCGGGGACAGCCACAGGGACAGTACCAGCACCGCTGCCATGGTGACCGTGGCCCAGCGGGCCCGTTTGGTACGCCCGGGCAGGAAGGGCCACAGCAGGGCCAGCAGCACCGCGGGTACGGAACAGTAGAGGAAGGCGGAGCCGGTGTAGGTGACCGAGTCGTAGGCCCCCGGCACCAGCAGTTTGTAAAAGAGGGTGGACACGGGCCAGTTAAAACCCATGGACAGGGGGGTGGTGGCCTGAGCCAGCTTGCCGCCGAACATGGCAAGGACGGTGGGCAGCCACAGCCACGCAGTTATCAATAAGGCAAGGATTGCCCGCAGGACAAGCTGCCACAGCTTTGCAAGAGTGCTGCGAAGGGAAAAACCTTCACAGATACAGCGCCACAAGAGATAGAGGGCGCAGAACAGGCCGGTCATATAGGAGATGTACCAACTGGACACGAAGCTGACCGCCAGCGTAATGACCAGCAGTTTGCCAGGTTTTCCGTCCAGAATATCCTCCACGCCCATGAGCAGAACGGGCAGCCACAGCACCCCATCCAGCCACATGAAGGACATGGCATAGGCCATGTTGTAGGACATCAGGGCGTAGCACAGGGAAAAGGCCACCCCGGTCAGGTCGTACCGGCCCGTGCGCCGACCCAGCAGCAGGAAGAAGGTCAGACCCGCGCAGCACAGCTTCAGCGCGATGAGAAAGACTACCGCGACAGGCATGGCCTCGTTGGGGCAGAACAGGGTCAGCAGGGAGAAGGGGCTGGATACGTAGTAAGAAAATGTGCCGATATAGCTGCCGCCCAGGGCGGTGTTCCAACTGAAGAACACGTCTCCCTGCTTCAGGGCGCACAGGAACTCCACAAACTGGTCGGACAGGTCGAAGATGAGGATGGAGCGATCCCCAAAGGGGGCAAAACCCATGGCGACACAGACGATCAAAAACAGCGCGCCGGGCAGAAGAAAACTCAACAACGTCGCCCACAGGCGGGTGCGGGGTCGGTCCATATCCGCGCCCCCTTTCCAGAAGATACCTATATTTTAAGATAGTGGTGGGCATTTGTCAACGAAAACGCCCTGTCCGGCGGACAGGGCGTTTTGATCAGATGAATTTTAAAACAAGCATAAAAGCGGTGAGGATGGCCAAAAAGCCAAAGTTGAAAGCGGAAAACAGCTTGACGTAGTAGCCGCCCTTGCCGGGGTTGTACCGGGTGTACTGGGTGAAGGTGATGAGGCTGGCCAACGAGGCGATCAGGGTGCCCGTGCCGCCGATGTTGACGCCCGCCAGCAGGTCGGGGTAGTTGGTGGTGAACTGGCTGAGCAAGATGGCGGAAGGCACGTTGCTGATAAACTGGCAGGACGCCACGCTGAACAGCAGCGTGCTTTTTTCCAGCAGGGCGGACAGTACATCCCGCACGGCATCGATGCGGGCCATGTTGCCGGAGAAGATAAAGAAGAATACGAAGGTCAGCAGCAGGGGATAGTCCACCGCCGCCAGTGCCTTGCGATCTACAAACAGCAGTACCAGCGGGATGACGATCAGACCCACCCAATAGGGGATGCCGCGGAATACGATGGCGATGGACAGGGTGAACAGGACCAGATACAGAGCGGTCAGCTGTTTGGGGAGCTTGACATAGTTTTTGGGAAGATCAAGAGATTCAGGTTTGATAAACGCCACACAGCACAGGGTGATCAGTGCGATGGAAACAAGGAACGGCGGCGCCATGATGGCCATGAACTGCGGTGTGGGGATGTTGAACTTGGTGTACAGGTACAGGTTCTGCGGATTGCCAAAGGGGGTCAGCATGCCGCCCAGATTGGCGGCAATGTTCTGCAGGATAAAGGTGACCGCCATATACTTTTGCATATTGGTGGTGGTCAGCACGAAAAAGCCGAGGGGAAGGAAGGTCAGCAGCGCCATATCGTTTGCGATGAGCATGGAGCCGATAAAGGTAATGTAAACCAGCACCAGCACGCTCAAACGTGCGGTACGGAACCGGCGGACTACCTGCTCGGCCAAAATATAAAAAAAGTGGATGTTCCGCAGGGCGCATACCACCGCCAGCACGCAGAACAGGCAGGACAGGGTCTTAAAATCAAAATAACCGATGTACTGGGCGTCCGGCGGCACGATAAAGCTTGTGATAATGGCGGCGCACAGGGCCACCGTCATGACCACATTGCGGCGAAAAAAGGACGCAATACCACGCAGAACCGACATGCGGAGCCCTCCTTTACAACGAATTAGCACACAGCTGCAGATTATAGCACGATTTTTGTCCGCAAACAACCCGGTTTTCCAACCTGGGAAAAATTTTCTTCTTGACGAGAGGGTGGTGTATTGCTATAATACGGTTAACAATTAAGTTAAATGTTAATTGATGCAGGGGGGTGGCTGTGTGGCCATACAGGAAACTATGCGGGCGCTGGGTGACCCCATTCGGCGGCAGATATTGAATTTATTGAAAAAGGGGCCCATGCCCGCCGGGGACATTGCCGGGCGGTTCCGTGTGACCGGGGCGGCCATTTCCCGGCACCTTGCGGTGCTGCGGCAGGCGGGCCTGATTCGCGACCGCCGGGAGGGGAAGTATATTTATTATGAGCTGAATGCCTCGGTCTTGGAGGAGGTCATGCTTTGGCTTGCGGACTTGAAAGGAGAAACGGATGAAACGGTATAAGTGGTCTTTGATCTTATCCACGGCGGCTCTGCTGCTGCCGGTGGTGATTGGTTTGGCGCTGTGGAACAGCCTGCCCGATGTGATCGCCACGCACTTTGACTTCAACAACGTGCCCAACGGCTGGTCGCCCAAATGGGTGGTGGTGTTCGGTATCCCCGGGTTTTTGATTGTGATCCACCTGCTGTGCCTGTGGGCCACCCTGCGGGTGGGGGGCGAGAAGAAAGGCGTGCCTGTGGCGCTGCTGTGCTGGGTGGTGCCGGTCATCAGTCTGGTGACGGAAGGGATGGTGTATGCCAACGCTCTGGAGATTGCCGTGGACATCGGCCTTGCGGTCTGTCTGATGATGGGCGTGGTGTTTGTGGCTTTGGGCAACTGGCTGCCAAAGTGCCGGGTGAACAACGTATTCGGCGTTCGCGTGCCCTGGACCATGAACGACCCGGACATCTGGGCCCGGACCCATCGGGTGGCGGGTATCTGCATGGTGGTGTGCGGCCTTGGCATCATTACCGGTGTGCTGCTTACCCCGTATCGTCTGGCCGTGTTTTGCCTGTTCTTCGCGGCGGTGCTGGTGCCGCTGGTGTATTCCTATGTGATTTATAAAAAGAAACAGAAACAGTAAGAAACCCGCCCCGGCTGCGATGCAGCCGGGGCGGTTGTTGGTTGCGTTGACTTACTTGGCCAAAGCGGCGGTGTCGATGGCGATCATCAGTTCCTCGTTGGTGGGGCTGTTCCC
>JAZSAP010000079.1:0-6596 GCA_045601925.1 Lawsonibacter sp. | reverse complement strand
GGCGCTGCGCGATGGTAAAACAACGCGCATTGTGAATGCGGCGCGCCTGCGCATCAAGGAGAGTGACCGCCTGAGTGCGGTGAGCACTGTGCTCAATGCTTTGGGCGCGCAGATCGAGGAGTTGAGCGATGCGCTGGTGATCCGGGGCGTAAAAGAGCTGTGCGGCGGCGCAGCGGTAGATGCCCACAACGATCACCGTATTGCCATGATGGCGGCGGTGGCGGCCACCCGGTGCGAAAAGCCTGTGACGGTGCTGGGGGCAGAGTGTGTGAACAAATCCTATCCCGCCTTTTGGCAGGATTACCGCCGGTTGGGCGGTCGGATCGAGGAAGGAGCGGTTTAAGATGAAATATACCATCTTCGGCGAGTCCCACGGCAGCGCCATCGGCGTGGTGCTGGAGGGAGTGCCCGCAGGTCTTGAACTGGATATGCAGGCGGTTGCCCGGGAGCTGGATCGCCGCCGCCCCCGTGGGGACGGCCTGTCCACCACCCGCCGGGAGGGGGACGAGGTGAAGATCCTCTCAGGCCTGTTTGAGGGCAACACTACCGGCGCACCCCTGTGTGCCATGATCGAGAACACCGATACCCGCTCCACCGATTACGAGGCCACCAAGAATTTGGCCCGGCCCGGCCACGCGGACTGGCCCGCCCATGTGCGCTATGAGGGTCACAACGACTACCGAGGCGGCGGGCATTTCTCCGGTCGGCTGACCGCACCCCTGGTCTTTGCCGGGGCGGTGGCCAAGCAGTTTTTGGCGCAAAAGGGCGTGTTTACAGCCGCCCATATCAGCAGTATTTACGGCATTTCCGATGCCGCTATGGAGGATTTCGCCAGCCTGAAGGCGGTGGCGGACAAGGACTTCCCCGTACTGGATGACCGAGCCGGTGAGGAAATGCGTCAGGCGATTTTGGAAGCGAAAGAGGAGCAGGACAGCGTGGGCGGCAGCATTGAGTGCGGCGTGTTTGGCCTGCCGGTGGGTCTTGGCGGCCCGGATCTGTGGGACAACGCCGAGGGGATTTTTGCCCGGCATCTGTTCGCTGTGCCTGCAGTCAAGGCGGTGGGCTTTGGCGCGGGTGCGGCCTTTGCCCTCATGCGCGGGTCGGAGGCCAACGACCCCCTCTTTGTGGACGATGACGGCACCGTGAAGGCCGAGCAGAACTGCGCCGGCGGCATCAACGGAGGCATCACCAACGGCATGCCCCTGACCTTTGAGGTGACCATGCGGCCCACCCCCTCCATCGCCCGCACCCAGTTCACGGTGGATATGGAGAAGATGGAGAATGCCGAGCTGGAGCTGAACGGCCGTCACGACCCCTGTGTGGTACACCGTGCCGTGCCGGTTATTGAAGCGGCGGCGGCCCTTGCCGCCTGCGAACTGATGGGGATTTGAGTAAAGAAGGTGTCCTTATGGACGAATTGAAGCAATACCGAGCCGAAATCGACGCCATTGACCGCCAGCTTGCCAACTTGTTTGGGCAGCGCATGGCGGTGGTGGACAAGGTGGGGCAGTATAAACTGGACCGGGGGATCCCTGTACTGGACAAAGAGCGGGAGCGGGAAGTGCTGGCCGAAAAAGCCGCGCTGGTAGCGGATGCGGCTGACCGGGCCGACCTGACCGCCATGTTTGAAAATCTGATGGCCATCAGCCGCCGCCGTCAGCGCAAGCTGATCGACGAGGGGGGCGGCAACCCTGACTATGACCGCTGCAAGCGGGCCATGGCGGCGGTTCGCGAACCCATTGCCAAGCCCCGGGTGGTCTATCAGGGGGTGGCGGGCGCTTACAGCGAGATGGCCTGTATCAACTTCTTCGGCGGCACCTCGGAAAACGTTGGGGTGGAACAGTTTGAAGAAGCCGTTCTTGCCCTGAAAGACGGGCGGGCGGACTATGCCGTGCTGCCCATCGAGAATAGCACCAGCGGTGCTATTCGGCAGGTCTACGACCTGATGAGTGAGTACGATTGCTACATCGTGGGGGAGACTGCCGTAAAGGTGGAACACTGCCTGATGGCACCCCGTGGGGCAAGCCTTGACACCATCACCCACGTCTATTCCCACGAGCAGGGCCTGTTCCAGTCGGAGCGGTTCCTTGCCGGGCATCCGGACTGGTGCCGCATTCCCTGCGCGGATACGGCGGGGGCGGCCCAATTTGTGGCCCAGACCGGGGACATCAGCAAGGCGGCTATTTGCTCTGCCCGGGCGGCGGAGCTGTACGGCCTGGACATTTTGGTCCGGGGCACCAACCATAACGCCAACAACTCCACCCGCTTTGTGGTGGTCAGTCCCGTGATGGAGCTGCGGACAGGTGCGGACAAGATCAGCATCGTGTTCTCCCTGCCCCACGAGGCGGGCAGCCTGCACCGCATTATGAGTGTTTTCGCCGTCAACGGCCTGAACATGACCAAGCTGGAGTCCCGGCCCATGCCCGGACACACTTGGGAATACATGTTCTTTTCAGAGTTTCACGGCAGCCTGACCGCCCCGGAGATGGACGGGATCCTGCATGAGCTGTCCCAGACTGCGGCCCGGTTCCGGGTGCTGGGCAACTTCGTGTCCAATCTGTGAGGGAGTATGAAGAAAAACATCGTATTGATCGGCATGCCCGGCTGCGGAAAAAGCGCCGTGGGAGGCATACTGGCCCGAATGCTGAATATGGAGTTTGTGGACACTGACACGCTGGTGGAGCAGGAGCAGGGCATGCCCATCCCGCAAATTTTTGAGCGGTTTGGGGAAGCTGCTTTCCGGGATATGGAGAGCCGTGCGGCCCAAACCGCCGCGGCCATGGAGGCTGTGATCATCGCCACCGGCGGCGGCATGGTGCTGCGGCCGAAGAATATGCAGGCCCTGGCCGCCACGGGCGTGGTGTTCTTTCGGGACCGGGCGGTGGAGGATATCGCCGGGCAGGATATGACCGGCCGACCCCTTGTGGGGGCGGATACGGATCGGCTGTATCGGCTATATGACGAGCGCATTGCCTTGTATCGCAAGTACGCAGACCACATTATTTCCGACACCCAAACGGCGCAGCAGGCGGCGGACAAAATCGCCGGGCTGTATGCACAGGAGTGTGAAAGATGAAGTTTTTGATTATCAACGGCCCCAACCTGAATCTGCTGGGCAAGCGGGAACCGGACATCTACGGCAAGGGTGCTTATGAGGACCTGTGTCAAATGGTCCGGGACTATGCCGCGGCGAACAACAGCAGCGCGGATTGCTTCCAATCCAACCACGAGGGGGCCATCATCGACGCCATCCACGCCGCAGATGGGGTGTATGACGCCATCGTCATCAATCCCGGGGCCTATACCCACTACAGCTATGCCATTTTGGACGCGCTGAAGGCGGTGGACGTGCCGGCGTTTGAGGTGCACATCTCTGCCATCGACCGGCGGGAGAGCTTCCGGGCGGTGTCCGTTACCGCCCCGGCCTGTGTGGGCCAGCTGTATGGCCACGGATTTGCGGGTTATACCATGGCCATGGATCACTTTTTGAATGGTGAGCGGGCATGAAAAAGCTGTGTGTCATCGGCGACCCCATTGACCATTCCCTGTCCCCGGTTATTCAGAACGCTATGATCGCTGCGGCGGGACTTGAGTTTGAGTACGGTGCCTGCCGGGTGGCGGCGGGGGAAACCGATCGCTGGTTGGAGCGGGCAAATGCAGAGGGGTATGCAGGGTTTAACGCCACCATGCCCCATAAAGAACGACTTGTGAAATTGGCGGACGAACTGTCTGCGGACGCGAAGCTGTTCCGCTCGGTGAATACGGTGTGCATCCGAAATGGCAAGACCTACGGCTACAATACCGATGGTGACGGCGTTCTCATGGCCCTGCGTCAGGCTGATATGGACCCGGCGGAGAAACGCGTGCTGGTGCTGGGCGCCGGCGGTGCGGCCAAGGCCGTGGTGTATAAGCTGGTGGAGGCCGGGGCGGCCCATGTTGCGGTGGGCAACCGGACGGTGGAGCGTGTGGTGGAATTGTGCGCGCAGACCGGGGCGACGGCCTGTGATTTTTCTGCGGAAAGCCTTGCCGCCTGTGCGGCCCGAAGCGATTTGGTGGTCAACTGCACCAGTCTTGGCATGAACGGAGTGGCGGGGCAGTTTGAAGATTTGTCTTTTTTGGACGCTTTGCCCGCCGGAGCAGGTGTGTATGACCTGATTTACAGTCCCCGGAAAACCGCTCTGCTGTCCCGGGCGGAGCAGTTGGGCTTGCAAACGGCCAACGGACTTGGTATGCTGATATGGCAGGGCGTGTATGCCCTGGAGCATTTTGTCGGTGAAAAGCTGGACGAGGCCGCCCTTGAACAGGCGGCCCGCAAGGCGTTGGAGGAATTGGAATGAGCAAGGTACTCATTACCGGCGGCAGCCGGGGCATCGGCGCGGCGGCGGCCCTGCTGTTTGCCCGAAAAGGTTGGGACGTGGCCATTGGCTATCATACGAACGAAGCGGCGGCGCATACTGTGGTAGAGCAGGTAAAGGCCCTTGGGGTCCGCGCCTGTGCCATTCGGACCGACGTGGCCTGCCCGGGGCAGGCGGCGGCCCTGGTGGAGCAGGCCGTGGCGGGGCTGGAGGGGTTGGACGCGCTGGTGTGCAGCGCGGGAATTGCCTTGCCCCAGCAGTTGATGACCGACACCACCGACGAGCAATGGCGGAAGATGTTTGCCGTCAACGTGGACGGCACGTTCTACACCCTGCGGGCGGCAACGCCACATTTTGTGGCGCAGAAGTCGGGCAGCATTGTCACCCTGGCCTCCATGTGGGGAGTGACGGGCGGCTCCTGCGAGGTGGCCTATTCCGCTGCCAAGGGCGCTGTCATTGCCATGACGAAGGCCCTTGCCAAGGAGCTTGGCCCCTCCGGCATCCGGGTCAACTGTGTGGCCCCCGGTTTTATCGCCACCGACATGAACGCCCATCTGGATGAGGAAAGTTTGGAGCAGCTGCGCCAGGAAACGCCTCTGCAGATGCTGGGCAGTGCTGAGGACGCGGCCCGGAGCATCCTGTTTCTTGCCGGGGCGGAGGGCGGCTTTGTCACCGGTCAGGTGCTGCAGCCCAACGGCGGTCTGGTTATCTGACAAAAATCGCGAAAAAACCACTAAAGGGAACAAAATGCAAACATTTACCGCCGATGTATTGACAGAACACATCGGCGGTATTATAAATAAAAGAAAGAAAGTGGGAAGGAGGGTGCAGCCATGGAACGGGGACGCTACAACGGCTACCGAGGGCGTAGCGCGACACAAAGAGTGCTGCTGGGGTTCGTGAGCGTACTGGCGGTGCTGGTGGTGCTGATGGCGCTGGTGCTGCTGCTGGGGCAGCGGTATATCTATTACGGCGCGGACGGCGTGCATCTCGACCTGCCCTTTTTGCAGCAGGACCCCGCACCTGCGCCCGATGTGGACCAGGTGGTGGTGGAAATTCTGCCTCCTGCGCCCAAACCCGACCTGTCCGAACAGGAGGGGGCGGACGAATCGGCCGGGGAGCCGGTTTTGCCCGACAGCTCCGCGCAGGAAGAAAGCGAATCATGAGCGAAAGAGTCTGCTGCGGCAGACTCTTTTTTGCATAAAGAAACCTACTGGCTGAGCCAGTGAGTCAAAAAAGCCCTGTTAGAATTACGCAGCGGTCTGCCGACTGCATGAAAGACTAACAGGGCTATTATGGGAATGTATTATTTCAATATTCTTGCGCCACGGGGACGGCAATCAGGATGTAATCATGGGTTCGCAGATATTCAAGGAACGAAGAGGAACTTTCCGCCGCCGGAGTGACGATTTCAAGTCCGATGTGGTCGGGGATACCGCTTTTTGCGGGGATCACCTGGATGGAGGAGACCTGACCGGTGATCTCGCTGACGAACTCGTTCACGTGGGAGATGTGGGCCAGCTCCAGGTAGTAGGTGTCCGAGTGCAGCCGCTTGGAACCCCACTCCAGCCGGGTGAAGATGGTGATAGTCACCGTCATAAGCAGCCATGCGGCAATGGCGCCGGCATAGAACCCCGCGCCGATGGCAAGGCCAAGGCAGGCGGTGGCCCACAGACCGGCGGCGGTGGTCAGGCCAGTGACCCGGGTGTGGTTGCGGGTGATGATGGTGCCGGCGCCCAAGAAGCCCACGCCGGTGATGACCTGGGCGCTGATGCGCATGGGATCGCCGTCCAGCTGCAAGATTTGTGTGGAGTACAGGCCCACCATGACCGTCATAGCAGCGCCGAGACAGACTAAAATATGGGTGCGCAGACCGGCGGCCCGGCCGTGGCGGCCGCGCTCGGAGCCGATGCAGCCGCCGATGAAGACGGCCAGCAGGATGCGAAACAGGGCGGAGGCCAGGTTGAATTGGGTCAATGTGGTGTAAATATCGATCAGCAGCTGGTTCAAGCAAATCCCTCCCTGAAAATATTTCGATTAGGATACTACAAAAAGGCGGGATTGTCAAGGGAAGAAGGGAAATGATACTTGACCTGGGGAGCGGAATATCCCCATCCTCGCCCCGCAGGGCGAAATCCAGTATTACCGCGGCCAGGATAACCCCTTGGGTAGGCCGAAAATGTAGTCGGCGCTTACGTTGTAGTGCTTGCAAAAGGCGATAATGAAGTTGATAGGCGGGGT
>JAZSAP010000078.1:0-6001 GCA_045601925.1 Lawsonibacter sp. | reverse complement strand
CAGCTCGGTCTCGTCCACCATGCGGTTGCCCTCCACGCACTCGCCCAGTTCCACACCGCGGCTGGTTTCCACCACCACGCCCTGACCGGGTTTGAATGTGAGTCCGTTGGGAGAGAAATAATATGTTTTTCCCCCGCTTTTGAAGCGGGCAGCAATGATTTCTGTCATAACGTAAATTGCCTCCGGGTAAATATCGTTATTTGGTTTCCTTCGCCTGCGCGCACAGCCAGCCCAGCAGGTGGCCCGTGCCAACATTTCGCTCCGCGGCCTGCAGCAGCTGGTCTGTAAGGGTGATGCCCCGCAGCACCGACCGGCGGTCGGGATGCTCGGCCAGCAGGTCGCACATCTGCCGGCGCAGCTGCCCAAAAAGGGCAAGCACCTGCTGCCGATCTGCCTTCTCCAGGGGTACGCACAGGTCCATCAGGGCACACTCGTCCCCGGACAGCCAGCAATGGGCCAGTTGACCGGCCTGTCGGATCAGTTCCTCGTCCCGGGGTTGTTCCTCCGCGGACAGGCGAAACTCCTCGCACCGGGAGCGCACCGTGGTCAGCAGCGCACCGCTGTTTCGGGCCAACAGGATAAAGGCCGCGTAGGTGGGCCCCTCCTCCAGCAGCTTGAGCATGGCGTTCTGCGCCTCGCCCTGCATCAAATCGGCCTTTTCCAGCAGATAGACCTTGCGGGGCGCCTCGTTGGGGCGAATGTGGGCGTCGGCACGCATTTGGCGCACCTGATCCACGCTGATGGCCTTTTTGTCCGCCTCCGGCTGGATGGTGATAATGTCCGGGTGGATGCCCGCCGCCGCCTTCCGGCAGTCGGCGCAGGTGCCGCAGGGGGCGCCCCCCGTCCCGGAGCACACCAAGGCCCGGGCCAGAATACCGGCAAGGGTGTGAGTCCCGCTGCCCTCTGCCCCGGACAGGATCATGGCATGGCTCAACTGCCGACCGGTCAGACGGGGCAAAAGCAGCTGCTTGAGCTGCAAATTACCCGCTAGAGATGACAGTGGCATGGTTTAGATGCGCTGGAACTGTTCCACGTCCACCACAAAGATGGTGGCACCGCCCACGTTGACCTCCACAGGCATGCCGGGCATAAAGCCATGGCCCAGGCCGGAGGAAGCAGGGATCATCTGCTTGCGGCTGTGGGAATACTCCTTAATGATGTCGATGACGGCAGGCACCTTCTCCTCGTCCACGCCGATGAGCAGGGTGACGTTCTTGCGCATCAGAAAGCCGCCGGTGGTGGCCAGGCTGGTGCTGGAGAAGCCGCTCTTGGACAGATTGCGGATGACGGTGGATACATCGTCACTGTTTACGATGGCGATAACCAGTTTCATAAAAACACTCCTCTTCAAAGGACATAGTGATATGAATACACAGTTATTATACTCCATAAACAGCAAATAGGAAAGATATTTTTTTGTCCCAAGCATACAACAGACAAAAACGTGCCGCAGGCGACTGCCTGCGGCACGTTTTATCGGCTGTTTCAGCAATGCTCACCGGGAGCGTAGGCCACCACGGTGCGGCGGTTGGGCTCGGTACCGGTGGAGTAGGTGGTCACGTCGGGATACTCCTGCAGAGCGCTGTGGATCACATGGCGCTCGTAGGCGTTCATGGCCTCCAGCGTAACATTTTTGCGGTACTTGACGACCTTGCCGGCTACCTTGCGGGCCAGGGCCTCCAGCGCGGCCTCGCGCTTGGCGCGGTAACCTTCGGCATCCACGTGGATGCGAGTGCGGCTGGACTGGCCGCGGTTGACGGTGTAGTTGGTCAGCTGCTGGATGGCATCCAGAGTTTCGCCGCGGCGGCCAATGATGGCGCCCAGGCCGGTGCCCTGCAGCACCACCTGATAGCCATTGTCATTGCGGGAGATCTCGGGGGTGGCATCCACCTGCATCTGGGCCATCAGGCCGGTGATGAACTCGCGGATGCGCTGGGCCTTGGCGTCGTCAGCGGGGACAGGCTCCTTGGCGATGATGACCTCGTCATCGGGCAGCAGGCCGTCCTTGGCGGCAGCCTGCTCCACAGGCTCGGCCTTGGGGGCCGCCGGCGTCTCATTGGCCCCGTCATCGGGGCCGTAGCTGACGCGGACCTTGGCGGGGTTGCCGCCGAAACCCAGGAAACCGGGCTTTGCGCGGTCAATTACTTCGACGGAAACGTCGTCCCGGTCCAAACCCAGCTGGAACAGGGCGGCGGCAATGGCGTCCTCCTCGGAACGGCCGGTGGTTTCAATCCATTTGCGCATTTTACACACGCTCCTCTTTATCCTGCTCCGGCTTGGCGGCGGCAGGTTCATCTTTTTCTTTCACGCCGGTCAGGTCAACCTTTCCGGACACGGTCTTTTTGTTTTTGGTCTGCTCGGCCTGCCGGGCAAACATCACATCGGGGTCGGTGTACTCGGTGACACCGCCGAAGCGGTCGGGCACATAGGCGCGGCCACGGGCGTGGGCGCGCAGACCCTCGCGGCTGTCGTCCTTGTTGACGCCGGCATCCTCGACAGCGGGCTTGACACCCTTCTTGCGGGCCTGCTTGGCCTCCTCGGCGCGGCGCTCGCGCTCCAGACGGGCCTCTTCCTTGCGCTTTTTTTCCTCGGCCTTGGCCTGCTTCTCCCGCTCTTCGGCGGCGATGCGGGCCTTTTCGTAGTCCTTCTTCAGCATCTTTGCAGCCACGATCTCCTGCAGCATGGAGAACACGCTGTTGGCGATCCAGTAGATACACATGGAAGCAGGCATGACAAAGCCGATCCACAGGGACATCAGGGGCATCAGCAGCATCATGGTCCGGTTGGTGGAGTTGTTCTGCTGGCTCTGGCTCATCTGGTTGGTCTTGTTGGAGACCTTGCCCATGAGCACGCTGAGCAGGGTGGACACCACAACCAGCATGAAGGGACCCAGAACAGTGGCCCAATCGGTAATGCCGGTCCAGATCTTCCAGGTAGGCATGGCAGCCAGGTCGATGCCCAGGAAGTTGAAGTTGACCGCAAACAGGTTGGCTCCTTCGCCCACCTTGGTGGCCAGCTCAGCCAGGTTCTCGCCGGTGATCTGGGCAGCCATCTGCAGCTGCTGATAGCCATTGTTGGCAAAGTTGCCGCCCAGCTGCTCGCTGACAATGGCGATCTGATCGGCGCTCAGGCCCATCATGTGCTTGAGCGGCTCGCGGATGATGGCATACAGGGGCAGCAGAATAAGCAGGGGCAGGAAGGACCACAGGCAACCGCCCATGGGATTGATCTTTTCCTTCTCATACAGCTTCTGCATTTCCTGGTTATAGCGGGCCTGGTCCTTGCCGTACTGCTTTTTCAGCTGGTCCAGCTTACCGGACAGCATGGACATCTGGATCATGCTCTTTTTGCCCTTCAGGCTCATGGGGAACAGGACGACCTTTACCACGAGGGCAAAGAGGATGATGGCCAGACCGTAGTTCTGCGTGAAGTTATAAAAAACGTTTAGCAGCCAGGAAAACGGAGTAATGATAAAGTCCATATTTTCCTCCAAAAGTATGCAATTTTTCCCGCCCGGAGGCGGACCATCGCTTACGGCACGGGGTCGTACTCAATGGATTTCTGCCGGTGAAAGGGATGACAGCGAAGCAATCGTTTCAGGGCAAGCCAGCCGCCCTTCCAGGCGCCGTATTTCTCCACCGCCTCCAGCGCGTACTGGGAGCAGGTGGGGATAAACCGACAGCAGGGGGGGCGGTTGGGGGATATGTTGGTCCGGTAAAACCGGATCAGCCACAGCAGCAGACGTTTCATTTGTCCTGCTCCAACAGCTCCAGCTTGGCCGCAAGGGCCAAAAAGCTGCGCTCTAACTGTCCGTACTGGGCGTAGACCGCCTTGACCCTGGCCACCACAACAATGTCCCAGCCGGGGGCCATGCGGGCCTCGTTGGTGCGGTAAATCTCCCGCAGGCGGCGGCGGATACGGTTGCGTTTGACCGCCTTGCCCAGCTTGACCCCGGTGGTAAAACCAAGGCGGCTGACCGGCAGACGAGTCTTGCGGCAGTAGATTGCCATGTAAGGGCTTACAGCAGTGCGGCCCTTGTTGTAAAGACGGCGGAACTCATGATTCAGTTTCAGGGAAACCGTGTGTTTCATCCGTCTTCACTCCCCAAAAAGGCTGGAATGCTCACGCAGGGGCGGGGGATTTCCATCCCACGCCCCTACTTTAAAACGATGTCATCGCTTGTTGGCGCCACCTCAGTGGGTCAGGCGCACGCGGCCCTTGGCGCGGCGGCGGGCCAGAACCTTCCGGCCGTTGCGGGTAGCCATGCGCTTACGGAAGCCATGCTCCTTGGAACGCTGACGCTTTTTGGGCTGATAGGTACGAAGCATACGGGACACCTCCTGATAGAATACTCAAGCCGCCGGAGCGGCTCACCACAACAGCCGAAGCAAGCTCGGCTGCGGTCGTCAAAAAAGCTATGTTAAAACACAGCGCCCCTCATTATAGTCCATAAAAAGTGTTTCTGTCAACCAATTTTTTTGGAAAATCGCCTTCTTTTCCCTCTGCCACAAGATGTTGTGGCACTTCTCCCCCATTGCCCATAATGAATACACATTTATAAATAAAAATGTGTATTCTTTTCTTGCTCTCCGGGCGGATTTTTGATATAATGAATCAGAATGGCCCGCTCTGTTTTTTCCTTGCGGCCACAGGGCGTTTACCCCCTTTGACGCGGTCGGTTTTCGTCCGCCCCCGTCGAAAAAAATAATCAACACAGGAGGCTGCGTTTTTATGATAAATTCCGCTGCAGACGTATGGGCAAAAGTGCTGCTTTTGATGCAGGCTGATATGACCCCCGTCACCATCGAAACCTGGTTTTCCGACGCCACCGCCGTGGCCATCGAAGCAGACCGCCTGGTTTTGTGTTCCCCCTCCCAGTTCAACCGGGGCATGATCAAAAAGCTTTATATCCCCACCATCCAAAAAGCGCTGAAAGAACTGTTCTCCGTGGACTTCGACGTGCAGGTCCTCTCTCAGGAAGAGGTGGACGCCCTCAGCAGGCCCAAGCCTGCCGGCGCGGTTCCCGGCACCGACGACTATACCTTTGACAAATTCGTGGTCGGCTCCTCCAACAAGTTTGCCCATGCTGCAGCGCAGGCCGTTGCCGATAACCCCGCCGAGAGCTATAACCCCCTGTTTATCTACGGCGAGTCCGGTCTTGGAAAGACCCACCTGCTGTACTCCATCGCACACACCATCCAGCAGAACCATCCGGACTACCGCATCGTGTACATCAAGGGCGACGACTTCACCAACGAGCTCATCCGCGCCATCCGTGAGGGCCGCAATCAGGAGTTCCGCAACAAGTACCGCGCCGCCGATGTATTTCTCATGGACGACGTGCAGTTCATCGCCGGCCGTGAGTCCACTCAAGAGGAATTTTTCCATACGTTCAATACCCTGTACGAGTCCAAGCGACAGATCGTGCTGACCTCCGACCGTCCGCCCAAGGAGATGCTGCGGCTGGAGGACCGCTTGAAGACCCGCTTTGAGTGGGGCCTGCTGGCTGTCATTCAGCCCCCGGACTACGAAACCCGCATGGCCATCATCAAAAATAAATGTATCCGTCGGGGCATCGACCTGCCCGACTTCCTGCTGCAGCTGATCGCGGAGAATATCACCGCCAACGTCCGCCAACTGGAAGGTATCATCAACAAGATACTGGCCTATCAGCAGCTCATGGGCGACAACGTGGATAAAGACACCATCGTCAAGGCCATCAAGGACATGTTCAAGGACCGGGCCGACATCCTGCCCACCGCCGACGTCATCATTGAAGAGGTATGCAAGTTCTACAATGTGGAGCCGGAACAGCTGCGCGGTCAGGGCCGCACCAAGGACCTTACCATGGCCCGTCACATCGCCATGTACCTCATCCGCAGCATGACAAGTCTGGCCCTGAAAGAGATCGGTCGTGAGTTTGACAACCGCGACCACAGTACCGTTCTGCACGCCATTGAGCGCATTGAAAAGCAGATCAAGACCCAGCCGGAACTGGCCG
>JAZSAP010000077.1:0-2682 GCA_045601925.1 Lawsonibacter sp. | reverse complement strand
CTACAACCCCCACGGCACCGTCCACGGCGGCTGTCTCTATACCCTTGCCGACACCGTGGCGGGCAGCGCCGTTGCCGCTGCCTGCGGCAAACCCTGCGTCACCGCCAGCGGCACGCTGGAGTTTCTGCGCCCCGCCACCGGCAGCCGCGTGTTCTGCTCCACCCGGCCCAAAAAGCTGGGACGTGTCCTGAACGTGATGCAGGTGGAGCTGACCGGTGAGAACGGCAAAACCGTGGCCACCGGCACGTTCACCTTTGCCGTCACCGGCTGATACTTGACAGCACCGCCTATCCATGGTAGAATACCCGCAATCGAATATTGTCGATAGAGGTGCGGCGACTATGCGTACCGCGGGACAAGGGCAGGCAGCCGTCCCCCGGGAGAGGAGTCCCCGCCGAAGGATGTACCGCTTGCCTGAGCGCTGCACCCTGGTTTGTGGGAGAACATCCCCCGAACTGTCACATTCCGTGGAGCGCTATCACCCTGACCGGGACTTGTATGGGCGTTTCTGCGGAAACGCCCGTTTTTATGTGCCTAATGCGCGGTCGCGCGCTAAATTATTAGGAGGGAAAAACAAATGAGAAGCAAAAACCGTTGGCTGAGTCGTGTCGCCGTCATTATGATGATGGTCATGGCCCTGGCCACCACCATCTTCGCCACCGGCGAGGAAGCTGAAGTTGTCAGCAAGTTTATCAACACCCCCTGGTCCCTGCTGCCCCCCGTCATCGCCATTGTGCTGGCCCTGATCACCAAGGAGGTCTACTCCTCCCTGTTCATCGGTATCCTGGCCGGCGGCCTGATGTACTCCAACTTCAGCTTTGAGGGTACTTTGAACCATGTGTTCAATGACGGCATCGTGGCCTCCCTGTCCGACAGCTGGAACGTCGGCATCCTGGTCTTCCTGGTCATCCTGGGCGCCATGGTGTCCCTGATGAACAAGGCCGGCGGCTCCGCCGCTTTCGGCCGCTGGGCCGAGACCCATATCAAGTCCCGCGTGGGTGCGCAGCTGGCCAGCATCCTGCTGGGCTGCCTGATCTTCATCGACGACTACTTCAACTGCCTGACCGTGGGCAGCGTCATGCGCCCCGTGGCCGACAAGCACAAGCTGTCCCGCGCCAAGCTGTCCTACATCATTGACGCCACCGCCGCCCCCGTGTGCATCATCGCCCCCATCTCCTCCTGGGCCGCCGCCGTGGCCGGCTTTGCCGAGGACGGTCAGGGCTTCAACCTGTTCCTGCGCGCCATCCCCTATAACTTCTACGCCCTGCTGACCATCGTGATGATGATCGGCCTGGTGGTTATGAAGGTGGACTTCGGCCCCATGGCCAAGCACGAGCGCAACGCCATCGAGAACGGTGACCTGTTCTCCGGCTCCAACCCCTACGCCAATGCCGAGGATGACGCCCCCGAGGGCAAGGGCATCGTGCTGGATCTGGTCTTCCCCGTTATCGTGCTGATCATCAGCTGCGTTATCGGCATGATCTACACCGGCGGCTTCTTCTCCGGCGAGTCCTTCATCAACTCCTTTGCCAACTCCGACGCTTCCGTGGGCCTGATGCTGGGCTCCGCTGTGGCTCTGGTCATCACCATGATCTACTACATGATCCGCCGCTCCATGAAGTTCAAGGAGATGATGAGTTCCATCCCCGAGGGCTTCAAGGCCATGGTCCCCGCCATCCTGATCCTGACCTTCGCCTGGTCCCTGAAGGCCATGACCGACTCCCTGGGCGCCAAGGAGTTCGTCGCCGCCCTGGTGGAAAGCGCCACCGGCATCCAGTTCCTGCTGCCCGTCATCGTGTTCGCGGTGGGCTGCGTGCTGGCCTTTGCCACCGGCACCAGCTGGGGTACCTTCGGCATCCTGATCCCCATCGTGCAGAGCGCTCTGCCCGCCGAGAATCCCCTGATGATCGTGTGCATCTCCGCCTGCATGGCCGGTGCCGTGTGCGGTGACCACTGCTCCCCCATCTCCGACACCACCATCATGGCTTCCGCCGGCGCTCAGTGCGACCACGTCAACCACGTGTCCACTCAGCTGCCCTACGCCTTCTCCTGTGCTGTCATCGCCGGTATCGCCTATCTGGTGGCCGGTGTGCTGGGCATGGTCGGCGCCCCCGTCATCATCGCCCTGCCTGTGGGTCTGGTGCTGATGCTGGGCTTCCTGCTGATCATGAAGCGGGACCAGAAGAAGTAATCTCCCTTACACATGAAAACGCACCCTGTCAGCCGACAGGGTGCGTTTTTCTTTCCTCATGCAGCTTCTCCCGAAGCAGGGCAATGGCCCGGTCGATGGCCTGCACCTGCATGGGATCGCAGAAAATACGTACCGAGCGCAGGTGTTCCACCGCCTGTCTGTCCGTCATAGGCATCCCTCCCGACCCATTCTATGCACAAAAACGCGCCCCGGCCGATTTGGTCAGAGCGCGTTTCTTATTCGGGATAGTGGCGGCATAGCTCGTCCACCACCTGGGCAATGGTCCCATCGCCGCAGGGACACAGCAGCTTTGCCCCCCACTTCTTCACCTCGTCGGCGCAGTCCGCCGGGGCAAAGGGGATTTGGGACAGGGCCAGCATGGGGATGTCGTTCTGATTGTCCCCCACGCACCAGATATGCTCCGGCGCAATGCCCAGCATATTGGCTAGCTTCGCCGTCATACCGCCCTTGTTGCTTCCCTGATCCGTCAG
>JAZSAP010000076.1:0-2977 GCA_045601925.1 Lawsonibacter sp. | reverse complement strand
CCGCAGTAGATGACCGGCTTGGTCTTATCCAGCGAGATGAGATAATCCCGCAGATCGTCCTCCCACGCCATGCGGTAGTCCAGTCGCTTCAGGCCGTCCTGGGCGTTGGGGGTGTAACAGCAGACGAGATAAAATTGCTCGTACTCCAACGTAATGAGCCGCCCCTCGTGGTCGTGGACATCCTTGTCCATGCCGTAGGCCACGGCAAGGGGGGCGTGGTGGGTGAACACGGCGGTGCCGGAGTAGCCCTTTTTGTCGGCACTGTTCCAAAACTCCTGCCGTCCGCCCAGATCGGGGTGGGCCTGACCCTGTTCCATCTTGGTTTCCTGCAGGCAGAGGAAGTCGGGATTTTCCGCCCTGACAAAGTCCTCGAACCCTTTTTTCAGGCAGGCCCGCAGACCGTTGACGTTCCAAGAGATGAATTTCATGCACAATCCCCCATTCTTTATGCCTTATTATAGTAGCTTGACAGCTTATTCGCAAGTAAAGATTGCTTTTTTTCTGCGGCGGGACTATAATATCGGGAAGAAACGAAAACGGAGGACAAGCTTATGTCCAAACAAACTGTCATTCCCGAGGGGTACAAACCCTCGCTGGACCTCTATCAGACCCAAAAGGCCATCGGTATGCTCAAGCGCCTGTTTGAAGACAATCTCAGCGGCGCTCTGCGCCTGCGCCGTGTGTCCGCACCCCTGTTCGTGTCGGCCTCTTCCGGCCTGAACGATAACCTCAACGGTGTGGAGCGCCCGGTCAGCTTTGACATCCACGGCGTGAATGATATGGGCGAAGTAGTGCACTCTCTGGCCAAGTGGAAACGACTGGCCCTCAAGCGTTACCAGTTCCATGTGGGCGAGGGCCTGTACACCGATATGAACGCCATCCGGCGAGATGAGGATCTGGACAATCTCCACTCCTGCTACGTGGACCAGTGGGACTGGGAAAAGGTCATTGGGGAGCAGGACCGCACGGTGGAGTATCTGCAGAATACCGTTCGGGACATCGTGGGCGCCCTTGCGGACACCCAGAAGTTCCTCAAGTCCGTCTTTCCCCAGCTGGCTCCCCTGCCTGACATCAAGCGGGACGTGCGGTTCATCACCAGTCAGGAGCTGGAGGACCGCTGGCCCGACTACACGGGCAAGGAGCGGGAGAACGCCATCGTGAAGGAACACGCCACCGTGTTCATCATCGGCATCGGCGGCAAGCTGCGCTCCGGCAAGCCTCACGACGGCCGGGCCCCGGACTATGACGATTGGGACCTGAACGGCGATTTGCTGCTGTGGGACAGCGTCAACCGGCAGGCGGTGGAACTGTCCTCCATGGGCATCCGGGTCAGCCCCGAGTCTTTGGACCGCCAGCTGACCCTGGCCGGCTGCGACGACCGCAGGGAGCTGCCTTTCCACAAGGCGCTGCTGGCGGGTGAGCTGCCCCTGACTATGGGCGGCGGCATTGGCCAGTCCCGCGTGTCCATGCTGCTGCTGGGCAAGGCCCACGTGGGTGAAGTGCAGGTATCCCTGTGGGATGAGGAGACCATGCGTATCTGTGCCGAAGCGGGGGTCCCCCTGCTGTAAAAATTGCGGCAATGTGTACCAAAACGTACACAAAAAGCCGAAATCCACCCCCTGTATAGAGGGGGTGATACCATGGCAGAACTGGCCAGTGTGCTGGGTGTGCTGGGGACTGCGGCGGCCATCCTGTTTGGCTGGGCGGCCTTTCAGCGCAGCAACCGTCAAGACCAGCGGGCCCAGGGCAAGGACGACGGTGCCATTCTGACCGAGATCGGCTATATCAAGGCCGGCGTGGACGACATTAAGCTGGAGCAGCGCGACCAGCGGGCCCACAACGAGAGCTTTGCCGCACGCTTGACGGCGGTGGAGGGGATGGTCCACGAGAACGGTCGCCGATTGGACCGTTTGGAAGAACTGAACCGATAAAAAAGGGTGGAAACTGTGGTTTCCACCCTTTTTTTGTTTGAAACGCACAGAAAAACGTGTGTGGTCGCAAATAAAATAAAAAAACTTGAAAAAAGCGCCGGGAGGCTTGCAATTCTTCCTTCATTCGGTTATAATACTTCTGCGATTTATTTATTAAGGTGGTCGCGTCCCACTTCGCGGGAGAACGAAGATGCGGACAAGTCTACCAACCACGTAATACGCATCTGAAAAGGGCCATCGTGCAGGTGGTGGTTTTTTTCAGATGCGTATTCAATGAAAAGAAAGGATGATTCGAAAATGGCACACAAGTATCTGTACCTCTTTTCCGAAGGCAACGGCTCCATGCGCGAGCTGCTGGGCGGTAAGGGTGCCAACCTGGCCGAGATGACCGGCCTGGGCATGCCCGTTCCCCAGGGCTTCACCATCAGCACCGAGGCCTGCACCCAGTACTATGAGGACGGCGAGAAGATCAATGACGAGATCATGGCTCAGATCATGGAGTATATCGTCAAGATGGAAGAGATCACCGGCAAGAAGTTCGGCGATCTGGAGAATCCGCTTCTCGTTTCTGTGCGCTCTGGTGCGCGCGCTTCCATGCCGGGCATGATGGATACCATCCTGAACCTCGGCCTCAATGAGGAAGTTGTTAATGTCTTGGCGACGAAGTCTGGCAATCCGCGCTGGGCGTGGGACTGCTATCGCCGCTTTATTCAGATGTACTCCGACGTCGTTATGGAAGTGGGCAAGAAGTATTTCGAGAAGCTCATCGACCAGATGAAGGAGAAGAAGGGTATCGAGTTTGACGTCGATCTGACCGCTGAGGACCTGCAGGAGCTGTGCGTGCAGTTCAAGGCTGAGTACAAGGACAAGCTGGGCACCGATTTCCCGACCGATCCGAAGGAGCAGCTCTTCGGCGCCATCAAGGCCGTTTTCCGCTCCTGGGACAACCCGCGCGCGAACATCTACCGCATGGATCACGACATCCCGTACTCTTGGGGCACCGCTGTCAACGTCCAGATGATGGCGTTCGGCAACATGGGCGATAC
>JAZSAP010000075.1:0-17742 GCA_045601925.1 Lawsonibacter sp. | reverse complement strand
GTGCCGCCCAATGTCGCCGGGGACGGCGTTGCCCGCAATTTCCCAGTCAAGCAGGGCTTTTTCTGCGGGAGCAAGCTCGTTGGGGAACTCCCAAAGTCCCGCCAGCAGACCCTTGGTCGGTCGCTGCCGCAGGGCGACTTTGTTATCATGGAAAATAAGAAAAACCGTCCGTTCCTCCACCCGCCGGGCCTTTTTCGGTGGCTTGACGGGCAGTTCAGCTGTCAAACCTTTCTGCCGGGCAAGGCAGAACTCCGCTGCGGGACATTTCTCACACAGGGGTGCGCCGTTGGGGATGCATACAGTAGCCCCCAGTTCCATCATGGCCTGATTGAACTGCCCCGGCTGGGCGGTGGGAATGATCTCTCCCAGCTTCTCCGCCACCTGCCGCCTGGTGGCGGGCAGGGTGATGTCGGAGTGGTCGGCGGTCAAGCGGGTGACCACCCGCAGCACGTTGCCGTCCACGGCGGGCACCGCCTGTCCGAAGGCGATGGAGGCGATGGCCCCGGCGGTGTAGTCCCCCACTCCGGGCAGGGCGCGGATATCCTCGTATTTGCGAGGAAACTCACCCCCGAACCGCTCCATGATCTGCACCGCAGCTTTTTTCAAATTCCGGGCGCGGCTGTAATAGCCAAGGCCCTGCCACAGCTTCATCAGCTGCTCGTCGGGCATTTGAGCCAGAGCATCCACCGTGGGCGCGGCCTGCATAAACCGGCGGTAGTAGTCCAGCACTGCCGCCACACGGGTCTGCTGCAGCATGATCTCCGACACCCACACGTGGTAGGCGGTGGGGTCGCTGCGCCAGGGCAGCTGCCGGGCGTGTTCGCCGTACCATTCCAAAAGGGGGATGGGCAACCGGGCAAGGGGGTCAGTCTGCCTGCTCATTCAGCAATTCCTCAAGAAAGCCGACGCACTGATAGACCAGCTCGTCGCAGTTGTCCTTCTTCACCTGTCCCTGCTCCTTGGCCGCCTGCAGCAAATCCCGACAATCCGTAGATCCGTTGGCTTCGCGGAACTCTTTTATCATCCGGGTGGCCGCCGCCGCATCTTTTCCGGCAAGACCCGCCACCATCAGCGCCCCGGTCAGGGCGCCGCAGGTAGCGCCATGGCGCATACCGCTTCCAAAATGGGCGCCCAGGTCGTTGGCCTGTTCCTCGCTCAAACCCAGCTTGTTCGCAAAGGGAATCAGCACCGCCTGACAGCAGTTATAATGTACGCTTGTATCCTCCCGCAGGGCGCGGGCCTTTTCCATAGGAGTCATAATCCTTCTCCTTAATTGAAGATATCCGCCTGTTCCCGGAATAGGGCATGGACCCGCTGACGCACCGGCCTGTGGTCGGGCGCGGTCAGGCCCGGGTCACGGGCCAGCAGATTATGGGCGGCAAGGCGGGCCTGCTCCAGCACCGCCATGTCCCCGGCCAGGTCTGCCACGTGCAGCTGGGGCAGGCCGTGCTGACGGCTGCCGAAAAAGTCGCCCGGACCCCGCTGTTTGAGGTCGGCCTCGGCAATTTTGAAGCCGTCGTTGGTGGCGCGCATGACTCCCAACCGCTCCTTCACGCTGTCGCGTTTGGAGGCGGTGACCAGCACGCAGTAGGACTGATGCTTGCCCCGGCCTACCCGGCCACGCAGCTGGTGCAGCTGGCTCAGACCGAAGCGTTCCGCATTCTCCACCACCATTAGGGCGGCGTTAGGCACGTCCACACCCACTTCGATCACCGTGGTGGACACCAGCACGTCGATGTCCCCCGCCACGAAGGCGGACATCACTTCTTCTTTCTCTTTGGCTTTCATTTTACCGTGGACGAAGGCCACCCGCAGGTCGGCAAACACGTCCTCGGCAAGGGTTTTGGCGTAGGTGGTCACCGCCTTCAGGTCGGGCAGGCCCTCCATCCCGGCATCGGGATTTTCCTCCACCGTGGGGCAGACCATGTAGACCTGACGACCCTCACTCACCAGCTTGCGGACAAAGCCGTACATCCGCTGCCGCTTATCCTCGCCCACCACGAAGGTGTCGATGGGCAGGCGCCCAGCGGGCATCTGGTCGATGACGGACACATCCAAATCGCCGTACACCATCAGTGCCAAGGTCCGGGGAATGGGGGTGGCCGACATGACCAGCACATGGGGTGCGTCCCCCTTGGCGTTCAGGGCGGCACGCTGCTCCACACCGAAGCGGTGCTGCTCGTCCGCCACCACAAGGCCAAGCTTGTCAAATTCCACGCCTTTGCTGAACAGGGCGTGGGTGCCGACAACAAACTGGATTTGGCCGCTTTTCAGTTCGGCCTGCATCTGCCGCTTCTGCGCAGCGGTCATGGACCCGGTCAGCAGACCCACCTGCACCCCGGCGGGGTTCAGCAGGTTGGACAACGTCTTAAAATGCTGGGCCGCCAGCAGCTCGGTGGGGGCCATGAGGGCCGCCTGCAGGCCGCTTTGCACCGCCATCCAACCGGCCGCGGCAGCCACCACCGTCTTGCCCGAACCCACGTCGCCCTGCACAAGGCGGTTCATGGGCCGGCCGGAGGCCATGTCGGCCCGGCACTGCTCCATGACCCGCAGCTGGGCATCGGTGGGGGTAAAGGGCAGCAGGTCGAGATAGGGCTGCAGCGAGGGGCATTTACACACCGGGCCGGTGACGTTGGTGCGCCGGTCCTTCAGCAGGGCAAGACCCGCCGTGAGGTAGAACAGTTCCTCAAAAATCATGCGGTGCTTGGCCCGCTCCAGTTCCTCGAAATCAGCAGGGAAATGGATGCCACGCAGAGCGGCGGTGCAATCGACAAGGCCGCAGCGCTCCACGATGTCCGGGGGCAAAGTCTCCTGCCACAGGAGGGCGCAGCCCTCCACCGCCCAACGGGCGAGGTTGACCATGATGTTGTTGGTAATGCCCGCCGTCAGGCGATAGACCGGCAGGATGCAGCCGGTGGTGGCCTGCCGGTCTGCCGGCTCGGTCACCGGGTTGGTCATGCGCACGGTGCGGCCCTGCCGCTCCACCCGGCCGTAGAAAATGTACTCCCTGCCTACCTGCAGACTGTCCCGGCGGTAGCTTTGGTTGAAGTAGGTGATTTGCATCAGACCGCTGTGGTCCACCGCGTCCACCTTCACAAGGTCAAGACCACGGCGGATGCGGCTGAGTTTGGGCGGATGGGCAATCATGGCCCGGATGCATACCGGCTGCTCCTCCCCCGCCCGGGCAATGGAAGTCTCGGTGCGGCGGTCCTCGTAATCGCGGGGAAAATTGCGCAAAACGTCCCCCACGGTTTCAATGCCCAGTTTGGCCAGTTTCTTCGCCCGGGCCGGGCCAATGCCCGCAAATTGTTCTACAGACGTGTGCAGGTCCATATCCGCACCTCCTCCCTGTTTGTTTGGCTCAATTTTAACACATTCCCCCGACAAATGCAAAAAGATATATAGTCCTTGCTCCTTCCGAAAAAATTGAATATAATGGTTTTATAGACACAATATACAGGAGGCCCCTATGAGCGAATACATCCTGAACATGTTCCCCGTCAACGAAGCCGAGCGTGCCGAGTTTGAGGCGCTGATGCCCGACGCAGTGTGGGAGTACCCCCGCCGCAGCACCGTGACGAAACAGCAGTTGGAGCGCGCTACCGTCATTATGGGCACACCAAAGCCGGAGGACCTGGTCCACACCAAAAACCTGCGCTGGCTGCAGTCCCTGTGGATGGGTGTGGACGAATACGTGGCCGAGGGCATCCTGCCCCATACCGTGACCATCACCGCCTGCGCCGGGGCATACCGCCAGTCGGTGTCCGAACATATGCTGGCCACCCTGCTGGCCATGTGCCGCAACCTGCCCCAGGCCCGGGACAATCAGCGCGCACACAGGTGGGTGGACATCAAGCAGATGCGCACCATCCGGAGTGCCACCGTGCTGGTGGTAGGCGCAGGCACCATCGGCGGCGACTTCGCCCGGCTGTGCAAGGCGCTGGGCGCCTACACCGTAGGTCTGAAGCGCACCATCACCGGCCCCATCGACGGCTTTGACCGGCTGGACACCATGGACACGCTGGACAGCTGGCTGCCCCGGGCCGATGTAGTGGCCCTCATCGTCCCCCACACAACCGAGACCATCCACCTGATGGACCGCCGCCGCCTTATGCTGATGAAGCCGGACGCCATGCTGGTCAGCGACGGGCGGGGCAGCGTGCTGGATCAGCAGGCCCTTTCCGACCTCATGCAGCAGGGCCATCTGTGGGGTGCGGCATTGGACGTGACCGTCCCGGAACCCCTCAACGCCGACAGCCCCCTGTGGGACATTCCCAACCTGCTCCTCACCCCCCATCTGGCCGGCGGCATCCGGCTGGAGGTCAGCCGCAAAAATGCCGTGGAGTTCGCCCTTGCCAACTTCCGCCGCTACGCCGAAGGCCAGCCTTTGCAGGCCGTGGCCCGGGCGGGACTGGTCCCGTGAAAAAGATTTTGCGTTTTTTCTTTCCAAATACACAAAAAAACTTTGCCTTTTGTGACAAAGGATGCTATAATTTATGGTGTATGGGCATATGCTTTCTTCATATGCTGTTTCAGGAGTAAAACCTCGCCTGCGGGCGGGCGTCAAGATAGACATCCCATTTTGTCAAAGAGGGTGCGATCGTGAAGAAATATCAAGTCACCGGCGGCCACAAGCTGCACGGCTCCATAGAGATCAGCGGCGCCAAGAACGCCGCCGTGGCCATCCTCCCCGCCGCCCTGCTGGTGGACGGGGTATGCCGCATTGAAAACATTCCCCAGATCAGCGACGTGACCCTGATCCTGCAGATCATGCAGGAACTGGGCGCACACATCAAAACCATCAACCGCACGACGATGGAGATCGACTGTTCCCACATCGTCAACCAGCGGGTGTCTCAGGATCTGGGCCGCAAGATTCGCGCCAGTTACTACCTGGTGGGCGCCCTGATGGGCCGCTTCGGCTGGGCGGAGGTGCCCATGCCCGGCGGCTGCGATTTGGGCAGCCGTCCCATCGACCAGCATATCAAGGGCTTTGCCGCCATGGGCGGCACCGTGGACGTGCAGTCCGGCGTCATCTGCGGCAAAATGAACAGTGGCAACCGCTTCAAGGGCGGTCAGGTCTATCTGGACATCGTGTCCGTGGGCGCCACCATGAATATCATGCTGGGCGCCGCCTTGGCCGACGGTATGACGGTCATCGAAAACGCCGCCAAGGAACCCCACATCGTAGACCTTGCCAACTTCCTGAACTCCATGGGTGCCGACATTATGGGTGCCGGTACCGACGTGATCAAGATCCGCGGCGTGGAACGTCTGCGGGGCGGTGCCTATTCCATCATCCCCGACCAGATCGAGGCCGGCACCTATATGGCCGCCGTGGCCGCCGCCGGGGGCGAGGTGCGCATCTGCAACGTCATCCCCAAGCACCTGGACTGCATCACCGCAAAGCTGCTGGAGATGGGCGTGGAGGTCATTGAGGAGGACGATACCGTTCTGGTCCGCCGCAACGGCCCCCTGACCCGCACCAACATCAAGACCATGCCCTACCCCGGCTTCCCCACCGATATGCAGTCCCAAATCGGCGCGGTGCTGTGCCTGGCACAGGGTACCAGCGTCATTACCGAGGGCGTGTGGGATAACCGCTACCGCTATGTTGACGAGCTGCGCCGCATGGGTGCCAGCGTTCAGGTGGACGGAAAAGTCGCCGTCATTGAGGGCGTGGAAAAGCTGACCGGTGCCCCCGTTCACGCCTGCGACCTGCGTGCCGGTGCCGCCATGGTCATCGCCGGCCTTGCTGCCGAGGGTGTGACCGAAATCGACTCCATCCACCACATCGAGCGCGGCTACGAAAATCTGGTGGAAAAGCTGGCCGCCGTCGGCGCCCACATCCGTGTGGTAGAAACCCCGGATGAAGAGGCCGCCCAGCCTCAGGTTGGCTGATTTTATTGCAAAAAAGCCGGAGATGTCTGCCGCACCCCGTCGGGTGCCGCCGTCTTCGGCTTTTGTTTTTGAAAGGAAGATTTGATTTGCTGCGCGTTACCACCCTTGCCAGCGGCTCCGGCGGCAACTGCCTGCTGGTGTCCGGCGGCGACACACATATTTTGATCGACGCGGGCATCTCCTGCCGCCGCATCGCCACCGCGCTGGCCGATTTGGGTTTGGAGCTGTCCCAACTGGATGGCATCCTCATCACCCACGAACATTCCGACCACATCTGCGGCCTTGCCACACTCATTAAAAAACACTCCACCCCCATCTTCGCCTCCCCCGGCACCGCCCGAGTGTTGGAATACCGGCTGGCCTTCCCGGAGGGGCAACTGTGCCCCATGGAAGTGGGCGAGAAATTTGCTGTGGGCGGGTTGACGATACATAGCTTTGCCACCAGCCACGACAGCGCCCAAAGCACCGGCTACTGCGTCAGCGCAGAAGGCCGCCGCATGGTTCTTGCAACCGACCTTGGATATGTGTCTGATGAGGTGCTGAACGCCGTGCTGGGCTGCGACATTTTGGTGGCGGAGTCCAACCACGACGTGGACTGGCTGCGCTCGGGGCCCTATCCCCCTCATCTGCAAGAGCGGATTTTGGGCAACCGGGGTCATCTGTGCAACGAGGCCGGTGCCGAACTGGTCACCCGGGCCGCCCTGTCCGGCACCCACACCATCATTTTGGCCCACCTGAGCCGGGAGAACAACACCCCCGCCCGCGCGCTGGACGTGGCCCGCCGCAGCCTCTGCCGGGCCGGCATCGACCCGGACCGGGACGTGACTCTGACCGTAGCCCCGGTGTGCGGCAACAGCCCCACCTTCTTCGCCGAAAGGAGCGAGCAGCTTTGTTGAGCGTACATATCATCTGCGTGGGCAAAATGAAAGAAAAATTCTATATCGAAGCCGCCCAGGAATATGCCAAGCGGCTGGGCGGTTACTGCAAGCTGACCATCACGGAACTTTCTGAGGAGCGGCTGCCCCCCGCCCCGTCCCAGGCGCAAATTGACGCCGCCCTTGCCCGGGAGGGACAGGCCATCCGGACCAAACTCCCTCCCAACGCCGCCATTGTGGCCATGTGTGTGGAGGGCAAGACCTGCTCCAGCCCGGAGCTTGCCCAGCAGATGCTCCGCTGGGAACAGGACAGCGCCAAGCACATCGTCTTCCTCATCGGCGGCAGCTGCGGTTTGGACGAATCCCTGAAGCAGCAGGCCCGCCTGCGCCTGTCCATGTCCCCCATGACCTTCCCCCACCACCTGGCCCGGGTCATGCTGCTGGAGCAGATTTACCGCGCCTTCAAAATCAATGAGGGGTCTTCCTATCACAAATAGTGGAAATTCGCTCTGATCTGTGCTACAATAGAATTTGCCAAACCTATTTTAACGGAGGTTTTTACTATGACGTACCGTGATACCTATGAAAAATGGCTGTCCAGCCCCGCCTTGTCCCAGGCGGAAAAGGCCGAGCTGCAGGCCATTGCCAAGGACGAAAAGGAGATCGAGTCCCGCTTCTACGACCAGCTGTCCTTCGGCACCGCCGGTCTGCGCGGCACCATGGGCGTGGGCCTGAACCGCATGAATATCCACGTCATCCGCCACGCCACCCAGGCCTTTGCCCAGGTGATTTTGGAGCAGGGCGCAGATGTGGTTGCCCGTGGCGTAGCCGTGTGCTATGACTGCCGCAACAACTCCGCTCTCTTTGCCCGTGAGGCGGCCTGTGTTATGGCGGGCAACGGCATCCCCGTGCGCCTGTTCGACGCTCTGCGTCCCACGCCGGAGCTGTCCTTTGCCGTGCGTGAGTACGGCTGCACCGCCGGCATCAACATCACCGCCAGCCACAACCCTAAGGAGTACAACGGCTACAAGGTCTATTGGGATGACGGCGCCCAGCTGCCCCCGGAGCATGCCGACGAGGTGGCCCGGAAGATGAAAGAGCTGGACGTATTCGACTGCGTGAAGCTTGCCGATTATGACCAGGCGGTTGCCCAGGGCAAAATCGTCCTCATGGGCGCGGAGACCGATGAGGCGTTCCTCGCCAACGTCATGGCCCAGGTCAATGACAAGGCCGTGGTGGAGCAGGTTGCCGACAAGTTCAAGATGGTCTACACTCCCTTCCACGGCACCGGCCACAAGCTGATTCCCGAGGCGCTGGGCCGCCTTGGCGTGAAGAACCTCATCTGCGTACCCGAGCAAATGGTCATCGACGGTGACTTCCCCACCGTGGTCTCCCCCAACCCGGAAAATCCCGAGGGCTTCGCCCTTGCGGTGGAGCTGGCAAAAAAAGAGGGTGCCGATTTCATCCTCGGCTCCGACCCCGATGCCGACCGCGTTGGCATTATGGTCAATACCGGCAACGGCGAGTTTGTGGTCATCTCCGGCAACCAGACCGGCGTGCTGCTGCTGGACTATCTCATCGGCGCCATGAAGCGCGCGGGCAAGCTGCCCGCCAAGCCCGTGGCATTGAAGACCATTGTCACCACCGAGATGGCCCGCAAGGTAGCCGAAGTCAACGGCCTTACCTGTTACGACACCTTTACCGGCTTCAAGTTCCTGGCCCAGAAGAAGGACCGGCTGGAGCAGTCCGGCGAGGGCAACGTCATCTTCTCTTACGAGGAGTCCTTCGGCTATATGCTGGGCGGCTTCGTCCGGGACAAGGATGCCGTCACCGCCTCTCTGCTGCTGACCGAGATGGCGGCCTGGTACGCCAGCCGTGGCATGACTCTGTACGACGCCCTGCAGGGGCTGTTTGTGAAATACGGTTTCTACGGTGAGCGCACACTGAACCTTGTGATGCCCGGTCTGGACGGTCTGAAAAAGATGGCCGACCTGATGTCCGGTCTGCGGTCTGATCCCCCTGCCGAGATCGCCGGGGTCAAGGTCGCCGAGTACAAGGACTATTCCGACGGCAGTGTGGTCTGTGCAGAGTGCGGCAAGAAGTCCACCATGGAGCTGTCCGGCTCCAACGTGCTGCGCTACGAGATGGCCGACGGCACCAGCCTGATTGTGCGTCCCTCCGGCACCGAACCCAAGGTCAAGGTCTATATCCTTGCCAATGGCGCCGACAAGGCCGCCTGCGACGAAAAGGTTTCCAAGTACGCCGCCTGGGCCGAGAGTCTGAAGAACTAAACGTTTGCAAACACGCCCCATCGGCATAACCGATGGGGCGTGTTTTTTATACCCTCCTTGCCAACCGCTGCCCTGCGTGGTAGAATGTTAGATAGGAAATTATGGGACTGCGAGGTATCTTCATGGACATCGGCGGCATCAAAATAGACGGTCTGCTGGCCCTTGGCCCTATGGCCGGGGTGACGGACATGGCCTTTCGCACCATCTGTCGGGAGCAGGGCGCGGCCCTGACTATTACCGAGATGGTCAGCGCCAAGGCCCTGTGCTATCAGGATAAAAAGTCCATACCCCTGCTGCAGCTGGGCGAAACCGAGCATCCCGCCGCCGCCCAGATCTTCGGCAGCGACCCCGTGTGCATGCAGGAGGCTGCCGCCATCGCCCGGGAAGTGTCCGGTGCGGACTTTATCGACATCAACATGGGCTGCCCCGTTCCCAAAATCGCCAACAGTGGCGACGGCAGCGGACTGATGCGCACCCCGGATTTGGCTGTGAAAGTGGCCCAGGCGGTGATAAAGGGCGCTGGTTGCCCCGTCACCGTCAAGTTCCGCCTGGGTTGGGACAAGGGCAGCATCAACTGCGTGGAGTTCGCCAAGGCTATGGAGCAGGCGGGCGTTTCCGCCGTGGCCGTCCACGGACGCACCCGCAATCAGATGTACGCCGGTACCGCCAACTGGGACTGGATCCGTGAGGTCAAACATGCCGTCAGCATCCCCGTCATCGCCAACGGCGACGTATTTGAGGCGAAAGACGCGGTCCGCATTTTGAAATACACCGGCGCAGACATGGCCATGATCGGTCGCGGCGTGTTCGGCAACCCCTGGATCTTCGCCCAGTGCAAGGCCGCGCTGGAGGGCCGTGATATCCCCCCCATTCCGCCCCTGGCCCAGCGGTGCGACACCGCCGTGCGTCAATTTGAGATGGCCGCCGCCAATAAGGGCGAAAAGGTGGCCTGCCTGGAGGCCCGCAAGCAGTACGCCTGGTACCTCAAGGGCGTGTCTCACGCCGGGTACTACAAGGAGCAGATTTGCAAGATCACCACTTTGGATGACGTGTATCGGGTCACCGCAGGTATCAAGCGGGACCTGTGCTGACAAAATAGATTTACAGGGAAGGGCGGTGAGAAAGCCGTGACGGAACAGGAACTGGTTGCCCGGGCGAAAGCCGGAGATGACAAAGCCTTCGAGCAGCTGATGCTGGACAATCAAACCCGCATCTACAATCTGACTCTGCGCATGATGGGCAATCCGGACGACGCCCTTGACCTGGCCCAGGAGGCCTTTCTCAACGCCTGGAAGGGACTGAAATTCTTCAAGGGTGACAGTTCCTTCTCTACATGGCTGTACCGCCTTGCCACCAACGCCTGCCTGGACCACCTGCGCAAGCAGAAGCGCCGGCAGGACGTGTGGCTGCCTCAATTGGTGGACGAGGAAGATGACTCCATCCCCGACGTCCCCGATGAGCGCTACCGCCCCGACACCACTTTTGAACAAAAGGAGCGGCACGAAGCGCTGCAGCAGGGCCTTGCCCAACTGTCCGAGGAACACCGGCAGGTATTGGTCATGCGGGAGCTGGACGGTCTGTCCTATCAGGAAATCGGAGACATACTGGATTTAGAGGCCGGCACGGTAAAGTCCCGTATTGCCCGGGCGCGGCTGGCCCTGCGAAAAATTTTACTGGAAACGGGGAACTTTTCCCCGTAATCTGCGTCAAAGCCTATGAAACGAAAGGAAAGGAGTGACTCGGCATGAACTGCGAGCGCTATCTCGACCTCATCAGCGCCCGACTGGATGCCCCTCTAGCCCCCGCGGACGAGGCGGAGCTGGCCGCACATCTGAACGAATGTCCCGAATGCCGGGCCATTGCCTACGATTTGGCCAATATCCACAGCACCCTGTCCGGCGCTGCCGCCGTCCCCCCCGCGGAACTTGCCGAGAGTGTGATGCGTTCCATCCGTGGTCAGCGCACTGCCCGCAAGCGCACCATGCGTCAACTGGGCGCCTTGGCCGCCTGCCTTGTGCTATGTGTAGGTCTGTTTACTCTGACCCGGCCCGAAACTGCCGAAACTCCCGCCGGTGTCTCCGACATGGCCCGCCATGTGCAGCCGTTCACTTTGACCGAGGAACTGTCCTTCACCAACGAGCAGCGCATCCGGTTGAGCGGCATGTCCACCTCTTTTATGCCTTGTGCCGACCTGCTAGGCAATGCGGACGATTTTGTCCGCTTCATCGCCCGTTTCCCTTACAACGACCTGTCCGCTGCGGCACAGACCTATGACGAGGAATATTTCCGCACCCACCGCCTGCTGGCTTTGGTGGTGTGTGAGCCCAGCAGTTCCATCTCCCACACCATCTCCACCCTGACGGAAGATGCCGTCACCGTCCTGCGCAACGTTCCAGAAGCCGGCGACAGCGACGTGGCCCTGTGGCTCATTCTGGCCGAGGTGGAGGGGGCCGGCCCGGAAACCCCTCTGACAGTAGAACTTCTCGACAACTGAAAACACGTCAAACGGGATGCGCTGTGCATCCCGTTTTTCCTTTTCAGTCACTTTGCCGCGCTAAATCGTTCATTTACATTTTCGTCAAAAAACTGTTGTCTTTTTTTCTGTTTTGTTATATAATAACCAACAGCATGATATTGCTTTGGCTTGCCGAAGCTTGTCGCAGAAATGCCCAACTGTAAGGAGTGAAACAAGCATGAGTTATTCTGTACAAAACATCCGCAACGTCTGCCTGCTGGGTCACGGTGGTAACGGAAAGACCGCCCTGGCAGAAAGCCTGCTTTACATGACCGGTGCCCTGGACCGCATGGGTAAGGCCGTGGACGGCAACACCGTGTGTGACTACGATCAGGAGGAAATCAAGCGCCAGATCTCCATCACCACCGCCGTCGCCCCCATCGAGTACAAGGGCTGCAAGATCAATATTCTGGATACTCCGGGCAGCGCCGGCTTCGCCGGCGAGGTTGTCGCCGCCCTGCGCGCCGCCGATGCCGCCATCATCGTCTGCTCCGCCAAGGACGGTCTTTCCGTCGGTCTGGAAAAGGCGTGGAAGTACTGCGAAGAGCGCAATATGCCCCGCTTCATCTACATCTCCAAGACCGATGAAGACAACTCCGACTACAACGCCACCTTTGATGCTCTGCGTGAGCGCTACGGCAACAAGATTGCTCCCGTGGTCGTTCCCATCTGGGACGACAATAAGAAGGTCACCGGCATCATCGATGTGCTGAACAAGCGCGCCTACGAGATGCAGAACCTCAAGCGCGTGGAGATCGACATCCCCGAGGGCAAGGACACCGTCATCACCGAGTTTAATGATGCTTTGAAGGAGTCCGTGGCCGAGACCAGCGAAGAGTTCATGGATAAGTTCTTCTCCGGCGAGGACTTTACCTATGCCGAGATGATCCAGGGCCTGCGCCAGGGCGTGCGGGAGCTGTCCATGTTCCCCGTGCTGTGCGGCTCCGCCGTCAACTGTATGGGTTCCCTGATGCTGATGGACTACATCGTAGACCTGCTGCCCAACCCCATGGAGGGCAACTACCACCGTGCCACCAACCAGGACGGCGAGAGCGAGGAGTTCGTGGTCTCCCCCGGCGGCGTGCCCACCGCGTTCGTGTTTAAGACCGTCGCCGACCAGTACGGCAAGTTCTCCTTCGTTAAGGTGCTGTCCGGTGAGATCACCTCCGATATGCCTTTGGTCAACGCCCGCACCGGCGACAGCGAGAAGCTGGGCCGCCTGTACGAGATGCGCGGCAAGAAGGCCACCGAGGTCAAGGTCCTCTCCTGCGGCGACATCGGCGCCATCGGCAAGATGGACAAGGTCAAGACCGGCGACACCCTGTGCGACACCCGTAAGGTCGTCAGCCTGAAGGCTCTGCCCTTTGCCGAGCCCTGCTATCAGGTCGCCGTTTCCCCCAAGACCCGTGGTCAGGAAGACAAGGTGGCCCAGGGGTTGGCCCGCCTGAACGAAGAGGATCCCACCTTCACCGTGGTCAACAATGCCGAGACCCACCAGATGGTGGTCACCGCCGCCGGCGACATCCACGTGGACGTGCTGATGTCCAAGCTGAAGACCCGCTTCAACGTGGAAGTGGATCTGAAGGAGCCGCGCGTTCCCTACCGCGAGAAAATCCGCAAGACCGTGTCCAAGCAGGGCCGCCACAAGAAGCAGACCGGCGGTTCCGGCCAGTTCGGTGACGTGTGGATCCGCTTCGAGCCCAACTTCGACGAGGAAGAAATGGTCTTCGCCGAGGAGGTCTTCGGCGGTTCCGTTCCCAAAAACTACTTCCCCGCTGTGGAAAAGGGCCTGCGTGAGGCCTGCGTCCACGGTCCTTTGGCCGGCTACCCTGTGGTCAACCTGAAGGCCGTGCTGTACGATGGTTCCTACCACCCCGTGGACTCCTCCGAAATCGCGTTCAAGACCGCCGCACAGCTGGCCTATAAGGCCGCCATGCCCGAGGCCAACCCCGTGCTGATGGAGCCGGTTGGCGAGCTGAAGGTCACCGTGCCCGACAGCTACATGGGCGATGTCATCGGCGATCTGAACAAGCGCCGCGGCCGCGTGATGGGCATGACTCCCATCGACGGCGGCGAGCAAGTCATCGAAGCCGAGGTCCCCATGGCCGAGATGATGTCCTACGCCATCGACCTGCGTGCCATGACCCAGGCCCGCGGTTCCTACACCTTCCACTTTGTGCGCTACGAGGATTGCCCCCCTGTCGCCCAGGAGAAGGCAATTGCGGCCGCCAAGGCGATGGAAGAAGAATAATCTTCAGTAGAAAGTATCCACTCCAACTGGGGTGGATACTTTTTTGTGGGCAATCCTCGTACCCGGCGCTTTTGCGCCGTAAATTTCGCCGCTTGCGGCGGAATTGCGCAGGGCGAATTCACTTCGCCCGAGCACGTCAAATAAAAAGGGACCCCGCCGGCACCTGTGCCGGTGGGAACGGATTGCCCCCCTGCCGCCCAGGAGAAGGCAATTGCGGCCGCCAAGGCGATGGAAGAAGAATAATCTTCAGTAAAAAGTATCCACCCCAACTGGGGTGGATGCTTTTTTGTGGGCAATCCTCGTACCCGGCGCTTTTGCGCCGTAAATTTCGCCTCACATCCTCAAGTTTTTTATAATCTTCCCCTTTGTGTGTACCCAAACGTACACAAAAACAAAAAATCCACCCCACAGTAGAAGGGCAAATGCCCAAATGTAAGGAGGAATATAATATGGCAAGCAATCATACCCCAACCTACGGTTTGAACCAGTGGTCGCTGGAGGACAGCGTCATTATGGAGGAATTCAACACCGACAACCGCAACATCGAGCAGGCACTGCTGAATCTGCAAGCCGCCATGCCTAAAATCGCCACCGGTAGCTATGTGGGCACCGGCACCGGCGGCGCGGAAACCCCCAACACCCTGACCTTTGACTTCTCCCCCAAGGTGATCATTATCACAACGGAAGGCCTGAGTGCCAGCCCCAGCACAAGCACCTCCACCCCCCGGTTCTTCGTCCGTCCGTGGAAATACGCCAACAGCTACGCGAGCGGCAACACCTCTTCAAATACCTATTACACCTATGTTACCTGGTTGGACAAGGGCGTTAGCTGGTACTCCCAGAACAACGATGGCGACCCCAGGGCGGGCGGTCAGCTGAACAGCGAAGGTGTGACCTACCACTACTTTGCCATTGGTTAACCCGAAAGGCTCCGCAGGAAATTTCCTGCGGGGCCTTTCGCTCGCAACGGCTCAGACACATAATGGTAACATGCCTCACGCCCTCCGCGACGGGTGATAACTCCTCCGACTTCGCCGAAACCCACTCCGCCCCGTGGGCGTCCTTGGGCTTTCGGCCTCCGCTCCGGAGTCTATCCCCCTGCTCCCGGGCGTTCAGACACATAAAATAAACAACCCCCACTCCCGAAGGAGTGGGGGTTGAACTTATGTGTTAAGTTTTTACTGCGTTAATCTCGTGAGAGATCAGGGAGTGGGGATGGCCTTGCCGCAGATGTCGCACTTGCCGTCGGAGGGAAGATTAACCTCGCGCTCCAGGCAGGTGTCAGCGTAAACAGTGCCGTCGTCCTCAACCCAAGCGTCGGCGATGGGGGTACCGTCGCAGTAGGTCTTCTGGAACTTCACGCTCTTCACGAAGATGTGAGTCACGACATCCTCAACGCCCTCGGTGTCGATGATGACATCGAACTTAACCTGCTTCTTGTCCTTCAGAACGATCTGCAGGTCCTTCAGGGTAGCGATCTCGGCAACCTCGGAATCCTCGATGACCTCGGGATCACGCAGGTCGTAGATCTTGGCGGCGGAAGCGTCAACCAGATCCAGATCCAGGTCGCCCTCGGTGATGATGGCGGAACCGACCATGCCGGTCAGCACTTCCTCACCAACGGTGGTGGTGTACTCAACGCCCAGGTCATAGATGCCGTCCTCGTCGATCTCGAAATCGTCGTAGAAGCCGGCAACGGGCTCGCTATTCACAACGATGGTCTTGAACTCGTTGGTCTCGGTGAAGTAGGCAACAACCTCGAAGCCGCCATCAACCTTGCTGAAGTCACCAGCAGCGATGTCGGACACATAGATCAGGTCCTCAGCAGCCAGGCCGCTCTCGGCGAAGATGACAACCAGCTCAGCGTAGCGGTTCTCGTCCTCGTCCTCGGTGCCGATGACATCGACATCAGCGGTGGAGATGTCCTTGGCGATGTTGCCGGTGTAGACGCTGACCTTCAGGTCGTCGATGCCGTTGGTGTTGTCGACGATGAAGTACTTGGTCTCGGCAGTCAGGTACACACGACCGCCAGCGGTGGTAACGTACTTGCTGTCCTTGTTGAACTCGGTCTCGTCAGCATTGACGTAGGTAACACCAGCGGCGAAGTAATCGTCGTTGTCAGGGTTGAACCGGGCAACATCAACAACGGGATCAGCATCCATAACGTCCTTCTTGGCCTGCTTGGTGTCGTCAGTCACCTTCTTGAAGGTGTAGAACTTGTTCTCGGTCAGAGCGGTCACAACGTGGTCGCACTCGTCGGTGTCGACAGAACCGTCTTCCTTGACGCAATCGTCGGTGCAGTCCTCGGAGCAACCGGCAATACCGATCAGGATGGAGACCTCCTCGCCAGCGGCGTTGACGCCCTGAGCGTAGTAGGACTTGGTCTTGGAGCCGTAGTTGCCGGACGCGGTGGTGGCGTAGTCATCAACAACGTAGATGACCTCGCTGATGTTGGCGTTACCCTCGGTAACCACAGCACCCAGAACCTTACCCTCGAACAGGTACACGTCATAGGTGTTGTCAGCGCTCAGGTCGCCCTTGATGGTGTCGTAGTCGTCCATCAGAGTGGTAGAAACAACGATGCCACTCATATCGTACTCCTTGCCGTCGACCCAGATGCGGGCAGCGTTCTCGCCGGAAGCATCCTTGGTCTTGGTAACCTTACCGGAAACGACCTCGGGCTTGTACAGGAAGTTCATCTCGTTGCCCTGAGAGTCAATGATGGTGTTATAGACAACGATGTCGTCCTCGGCAATGCCGTCGTAAGCAACGACCTCATCCAGGTCCTCGTTGTTGTCCATACGGTTGGAGCCAACCTTGATGTACTCCTTGCCGGCGGTCTCCACAACAGCGGTAACCTCGCCAACAGCGTAGGTGGTGGGATCAATGAACTTGATGATCTTGCCGTCATTGGCAACGTTGTCCGCATCGTTGCAGATCACGTAGGTGCCGGCAGGAGCGGTGAAGGCGTCCTTGTCGTAGGAGACCACACCATCGGTGATAACACCGGAGACGTTGTCAACCTTGGAACCGAAGGCGGCAATGTAATCGGCCTTCTTGGTGATGGCCTTCTCAACGACAACGTACTCGGCCATCTCGACAACGGCGTAAGCGGTGCCGGGCTTCTTCTCGGAGTCAAACTTCTCGGAGAAGTAGACCTTGACGTAGTGGTACAGCTGATCCAGACCGGTCTCGATGTTGTAGCTGTAGGTGGTGCCAACGAAGGTGCTCTTCTCACCGGTAGCCTGGTTAGCAGTGATGTAACCGATGGCGTAATCCAGCTCGAAAACTTCCTTGGCCAGGGTAGCACCCTTGACCTCCTTGATCAGACCCAGGTCGATGCCCTTGGCCTGAGCATAGGCGATGGCGTCAGCCAGGGTGGTGAACTCCATCTCCACGGCGCCAACCTTGTAGCCCTTCACGCCGTCGGCGCTGTAGTTCAGAGCGTTCCAAACGATAACAGCCAGCTGGTCACGGGTCAGAGCGGTGTTGGTAGCGGGGGCGGGCTTCAGCTCGCACTCCAGGTCGAACAGCTCGATGTCCTCGGCAGCGGCCATAACGGTCATGGGCCAGGTGCCAGCACCGGCGTCGACGCCCAGCAGGTTGATCAGCATGGTAACAGCCTCGGCAGTGGTCACGGCCTGGCCGGGCTTGAAGGTGCCGTCGCCATAGCCCTTGAACCAGCCCTTCTCAACGCCCAGGTTGATGTAGCCCTCGGCCCAGCCGCCCTCGAAAGAGACGGTGTCGGAGAACTGGTTGCCACCCTTATAGGTGTCAGCGTTCAGGTCGGAGCCGTAGAACATCTTGGCGATGACAGCGGCCATCTGGGCACGGGTAACAGTGCCCTTGGGGTCGAACTTGCCGTCGGAGCCAGCGAACAGGCCCAGACCGGCGGTGATCTCAACGGCT
>JAZSAP010000074.1:0-2617 GCA_045601925.1 Lawsonibacter sp. | reverse complement strand
AAAGTCCACCTCAAGATTGCGGCGGCTGCCGGGATTTTCCATAAGGAAATCCAGCGCCCTCTTGCCCACCTCAAAGCTCATCACAGCCCTGTCGCCGTGATAGTTGCCCTGACTGGCAAAGCAATATGAACAGTTAAGGTTGCAGGTATGGGCAACGTGCAGACACAGCGCCTTTACCACGCCTGCGGTCTTCTGCTTCAGCTCTCCCGCCATAGGCTCAAAGGTATCCTCCGCAAAGAGCCTGCCCTCATCCTTAAGGGCCTGCACCTGGGCATAGCACTCGGCGATATCCTCTGAGGTTATATCCTCGCGGCCTGCGTACTTCTGCTCCATTGCGGCGATTATCTTTTCCCTGGGCTCGGTTTCAAACATGCCTATAATATCGTATGCCACCTCGTCCACAGCGTGAACAGAGCCGGAGCATACATCCAGCACGATATTGTATCCGCCCATTTTGTATTGATGGATCATTGTCTGATTCTCCCTTATAAGAAAATATGCCACCGAAGTGGCATTTTGCTCAGTGCAATTACTTGCTTTCCTTAGCGCTTTCGCACTTCTGGTTTGCGATACCGCAGCTGGTCTTGCATGCGGACTGGCAGGAAGTCTGGCACTCGCCGCAGCCGCCGTTGACGGCGCTCTGGCACAGGTCGCGGGTCTCCAGGGTCTTGATACGCTCCATAATATTGCACTCCTATCTATTGAGGTTTAAGAGATATCCTGTTTGGAATGATATCACAAAACAGGTGGGATGTCAACGTATTTGAACCGGGGATATCAGCCGATTTTGGGTCGGCCGTCCAGGGTGATGCTGCCGTCCTCGCCATAGGTGATCTGATGGGCCTCGTCCAGATTGCAGCTGGCCAGCACGGTGTCGCTGACGGGATAACAGTAGAACTTCTGCCAGCCGTTGCAGGTGATGCAGTAGGTGCCATCCTCACGGCGGGTCAGGGTGGTGGGGTGGCGCTCGCCGCAGGGGTCGTAAGTGCCCAAAATCTGCGCCTCCTGCTCCGGGGTGAGGGTGACGGCCGGCTTTCGCTGGGGCAGGAAGCCGTCGGGTAGCAGGCGGACATTCTCGCGGATGAAGCCGGCGTCCATGGCCTCGGTTTCAGCCTGCTGCTCGGCATCGCCGTAGAATGCGGTGTAGACGGCGTTCATCAGGGACCAGCGAGCGTCGCCAAAGCCGAAGTTGGACAGCAGGATGATGTCCAGGTCATCCTCCGGCACGTACATATGCAGGGTGCGGAAACCGTTGCTGCCGCCGTTGTGCTGGATGCGCGTTTTGCCGTGCCAGTTTGCCACCTGGCAGCCAAGACCGAACACACCCACGCCGGAGGGGGTGAGAATTTCCTTCCAGCTTTCGGGGGAGAGGAGCAATTTGTGCTTGACGGCGTGGTTCAGGCGGTAGACATCCTCGATGTCGGCAATCACGTCGCCGGCGCCGATGAAGAACTCGGGATTGAGCCGCTGGGTGGTGACGATGTCGTTGCCGTCGATGTCGTAGGCCCGGGCCCGGTGGTCGGCCACCAGAGTGCGCTGGTCGATCCGGGTGTGCTTCATGCCCAGGGGGGTGAACACATTCTGCAGCATATAGTCGGCGTACTTCATGCCGGACACGTTCTCGATGATGAGGGCCAGAGAGGTGAAGTTGATGTTGGTGTAGCGGGTGGCGGTGCCCGGTTCGAAATTCAGGGGCATTCCGGCCATCTCGGCCACGGCACGGCGCATATCGGGGGCAGGGTCCTGCTCGTAGCGGTCGTTGAGGGGTCGCTCCTGATTGAAGTCCCGCAGACCGCTGGTATGCTGCATCATGTGCTTGATGGTGACGCGGCTGTCCATGGCCGCCGCCTCAGGCAGGTACTTGCCGGGGTGGGCGTAGATGTCCACAAGACCCTTGTCCGCCAGGGCCATGAGGCCGAAGACGCAGAAGGGCTTGGACATGGAGTACAGGGTGAAGATGGTGGAATTGTCAAAGGGAACCTTATGCTCGATATCGGCATAGCCCATGTTGCGCTGATAGATGATTTCGTCTTTCAGGGTAACACGGAACATGCCGGAAAGCTTGTAAAGTTCGCAGTATTTGTCTAGATACTGGTCCATTTTTTTTGCAAAGGTCATGGAAATCACCTCGTTTCGCAAAGTGGATGGATATGCTGGAAACATTATAGCGCCCGAGGGTGAAAAAGCAAGGGGCAGAAGGCTTTTTGCGGTCAGAAAGACAGGCTTTTTACCCTGTGTTCGATTTCCCGGATGACGGACATAAAGGTGGCATCGTCCTGGCCGGTGGGGTCGGGCAGGCCCCAGTTTTCGTCAAAGGCCCGGCCGATGTAGGGGCAGCCCACGTCGCACCCCATGGAGATAACCACGTCCGGCGCGGGAATTTTGTCAATGGTTTTGCTGTACTGGGTCTGTTCCATATCGATGTCGTATAGATGCTTGACCAGCCGCACCGCGTCCTGGTTGATTTGGGGTTTTGTCTCCGTGCCGGCGGAGTAGAACTCGTAGCGGTCAGCGGCGAACTGGCGGCCCAGGGCCTCGGCAATTTGACTGCGGCAGGAGTTATGTACGCAAAGGAAGGCGACTTTCTTTTTCATCGAAAGGGACACCTCGCTTCAAT
>JAZSAP010000073.1:0-13486 GCA_045601925.1 Lawsonibacter sp. | reverse complement strand
GTGTACGAGGCTTTGGCTCTGAAGACCTGCGTCAACGGCAGACAGGTCTACGGCGGACCCTCCGCCAAATCTGTGGCCGTGCAGATTGAAAATATCGAGGCGTTCCTGGCCCAGCGCAGCTGAAAGGCGGAACAGACACTATGAGCAACAAACCAAAGGTTTACATAGACGGCAAGGAAGGCACCACCGGCCTGCAAATCTACGAGCGGCTGGGTGGTCGTGACGACATTGAGCTGCTGCTCATCGACGAGGACAAACGCAAGGACACCGACGAGCGCAAAAAATTTCTTAATGCGGCGGATCTGGTATTCCTGTGTTTGCCCGATGTGGCGGCCATCGAGGCGGTTTCCCTCATCGACAACCCCGACACCCGAGTTATCGACGCCTCCACCGCCCACCGGACCAACCCCGATTGGACCTACGGCTTTGCCGAACTGCTGGCCGGTCAGCGGCAGAAAATCGCTGCAGCCAAGCGCTTGGCCAATCCCGGCTGTCACGCCACCGGCTTTTTGGCAAGTGCCGCGCCCTTGACGGCGCTGGGTGTGATGCCGGCGGACTACCCCGTGACCTGTTACTCCATCACCGGCTACTCCGGCGGCGGCAAAAAGATGATCGCCGAGTTTGAGCAGGAGGGACGCTCCGTGGAGCTGGATGCCCCGGCCCCCTACGCCATCGGCCTTAGCCACAAGCACCTGCCCGAGATGCAGAAGCTGGCCGGTCTTGACCAGCCGCCTGTGTTCGTCCCCGTGCTGGGTGACTATTACAAGGGCATGGCCACCACCGTCATGCTGCACAACCGTCTGTTGAAGGGCGCGCCAACGGCCCAGGATATCCACGGTATGCTGGAAAAATATTACCAGGGCAGCACCTTTGTCAAGGTGGCCCCTTTCGGCGGGGACAGCCCCCGTCTGCACGCCAATACCATGGCGGGCAAAGACTGGCTGGAGCTGATCGTGTCCGGCCATGCAGAACAGACCATTATCACCGCCCGCTTCGACAACCTGGGCAAGGGTGCCTCCGGCGCGGCGGTGCAGAATATGAACATCATGCTGGGGTTTGACGAGACCACCGGCCTGAATGTTTGATGAGGTGTAACTATGTTTGAACAGATCAACGGCGGCGTCTGTGCCGCAAAGGGGTTTAAGGCCGCGGGCATCCACTGCGGTGTCAAGGCCGGCAGCAGTCCGGACAAGAACGGTCTGGCGCTGATCCTGTCCGAGAAGGAGTGCGCCGCCGCCGGTACCTACACTCTTAACCGGGTGAAGGCTGCTCCCGTCTATGTGACCATGGAGCATCTGGAGGACGGTGTGGCTTGGGGCGTGGTCGCCAACAGCGGCAACGCAAACGCCTGCTGTCCCATGAGCCATGAGAATGCCGTGGCCATGGCCAAGGCGGCTGCTGCCGTCACCGGCCGTCAGCCCAGCGACTTTGTGGTCTGCTCCACTGGCGTTATCGGCCAGACCATCAACATCACCGCCATCGAGGCGGGCCTGCCCAAGGCGGCCGAAAAGCTGGCGTCAGGGGAGGCGGCCTCCGACGCCGCGGCCCGTGCCATCATGACCACCGACACCACCAAGAAAGAGGTGGCACTGCAGGCCAAAATCGGCGGCAAGATGGTCACCATGGGCGGCATTGCCAAGGGCTCCGGCATGATCCACCCCAACATGGGCACCATGCTGTGCTTCATCACCACCGACTGCGCCATCACCCATGAGATGCTGGAAGATGCCCTGCGCCATGTGGTGACCAAGACCTTTAACCGCGTCACCGTGGACGGCGATACCTCCACCAACGACACCTGCGTGGTGCTGGCCAACGGCATGGCGGGCAACGAACTGGTGGAATGGAAGAACGAGGATTACGAAACCTTCTGCAACCTGCTGATGGCGCTGTGCACCGAGCTGGCCCGGAAGATCGCCGCCGACGGCGAGGGTGCCAGCCGCCTGATCACCTGCACCGTGTCCGGTGCCCGCAATGAGGAGACTGCCGAGCGCCTTGCCAAGGCGGTGGTGGGTTCCTCCCTGGTCAAGGCTGCCATGTTCGGCGCCGATGCCAACTGGGGCCGGGTCATCTGCGCCATGGGCTATTCCAAGGCCCCGTTCCGTCCCGAGTACGTGGATATCCGCTTCGGCTCTGCCGCCGGTGACATTCTGGTGTGTGAAAAGGGCGCGGCGGTGGCCTTTAACGAGGAACTGGCCAAGAAAATTCTCACCCAGGATGAGATCGTTATCGACATCAACGTCAACGAGGGCGACGGCACCGCCGAGTGCTGGGGCTGCGACCTGACTTATGATTACGTCAAAATTAATGGAGATTATCGGACTTGATGGTGTAGATTGAAGAGTTAAGAGTGGAGAGTGAAGATGTGTTCTGAATCGCCAATCTTCACTCTTCTATCTCCACTCTATAGAAACCGGAGGTTTTACCTATGTCCTTCAACGAAATCGACAGAGCCACCGTACTGGCGGAGGCTCTGCCCTACATTCAAAAGTACGCCGGCAAGACCGTGGTGGTCAAGTACGGCGGCAATGCCATGGTGTCCGAGGAACTGCGCCACGCGGTCATTTCCGACATCATCCTGTTGTCTCTGGTCGGCATCCGTGTGGCCATGGTCCACGGCGGCGGCCCGGAGATCAGTGGCATGCTCAAGCGGCTGGACATCCCCTCCAAGTTTGTGGACGGCCTGCGCTACACCGACGAGGCCACCATGGACGTGGTGCAGCAGGTGCTGTGCGGCAAGGTGAACAAGGACCTTGTTGCCACCATGAACCGCATGGGCGGCAAGGCTTTGGGCCTGTGCGGCATGGACGGCGCCCTGTTCGAGGCCAAGGCGCTGGACGAAAAGTACGGCCAGGTGGGTGAGATCACCAAGGTCAACGCCGGTGTGGTGGAGACCGCTCTAGCTCACGGCTACATCCCCGTGGTGTCCACCGTGGCCCAGGGTGTGGACGCCGAGTGTGCCTACAACATCAATGCCGACACCGCCGCCGCCAAGCTGGCAACTGCCCTGGGTGCGGAGACCCTGATCCTGCTGACCGACGTGCGCGGCCTGCTCCGGGACCCCAAGGATGAGGATACTCTCATCCCTGACGTGCATATCTCCCAGGTGCCCGAATTGGTGGCCGACGGTATTATCTCCGGCGGCATGATCCCCAAGATGGAGTGCTGCGTGGAGGCTGTCCGCTCCGGCGTGAAGAGCGCTGTCATTATCGATGGCCGGGTGCCTCACTCCATCCTCATCGAGCTGTTGACCAACGCCGGTATCGGCACCATGCTCCACGGAACGGAGGGCAACCATGGAATTTGAACTGCTGAAAGCCACAGATCACGAGTACGTGATGCAGTCCTACGGCCGCTTTGATGTGGCCATCGGCCACGGCAAGGGGGCGACCCTGTGGGACGTGGAGGGTAAGGAATATATCGACTTCACCTCCGGAATCGGTGTCAACTGCCTGGGCTACGGCGACGAGGGCTGGGCCAAGGCGATTTACGAGCAGTCGCTGAAGCTGGGCCACATCTCCAACCTCTTTTACTCTGCGCCCTACATCGGCCTGGCCCGGATGCTGTGCCAGCGCACCGGCATGAACAAGGTGTTCTTCGCCAACTCCGGCGCCGAGAGCAACGAGGGCATGATCAAGCTGGCCCGCAAGTATTCCTTTGATAAGTACGGCAAGGGGAGAGGGACGGTCGTCACCCTGAACAAGTCCTTCCACGGCCGCACCATCACCACCCTGGCCGCTACCGGACAGGACGTGTTCCATAACTACTTCTTCCCCTTTACCGAGGGGTTCCGCTACGCCGATGCCAACGATCTGGACAGCCTGGAAAGTGTTGCAGGTCACGACGTATGTGCGGTGATGATGGAGCTGGTCCAGGGCGAAGGTGGCGTGCTGCCCCTGGATAAGGAGTATGTGAAACAGGTTGCTGAACTGTGCGCCGAGCGGGACTGGCTGCTGCTGGTGGACGAGGTGCAGACCGGCGTGGGCCGCACAGGCACCCTGTTTGCTTTCCAGCAGTACGAGGTACAGCCCGATGTGGTGTCCTTCGCCAAGGGTATTGCCGGCGGCCTGCCCATGGGCGGCATCATGGCAAACGAGAAGTGCGCCGGGGTCTTTACCGCCGGTACCCACGCCACCACCTTCGGCGGCAACCCTGTGGCCGCCGCCGCGGCCTGCCACGTGCTGGAGCGACTGAACGATGTGACCTTGGATGCTGTGGTGGAAAAGGGCAACTATCTGCGGCAGCAGATCGAGGCGCTGGAGCTGCCCTGCCTGGGTGCTACCCGCGGCATGGGCCTGATGATCGGCATCGAGGTCAAGGGCGACAAGACGAATAAAGAACTGGCGGCCAAACTGATCGAGAACGGCCTGCTGTGCCTGACTGCCGGTCCCGGTCTGCGCCTGCTGCCCCCTCTGACCATTACCAAAGAAGAAATGGACAAGGGCGTGGCCATTATGAAAGCGACCCTTGCGGAATAAGGAGTTATATAATAATGAAGAAAGATTTGCTGAAACTGCTGGACCTGACCGGCGAGGAGATCCACGAGATCCTGGACGTTGCCGACCAGCTGAAGTACGACCAAAAGCACGGCATTCCCCACGAGTACCTCAAGGGTCAGACCCTTGCCATGATTTTCGAGAAGAACTCCACCCGCACCCGCGTTTCCTTTGAAACGGGTATGTTCCAGCTGGGCGGTCACGCGCTGTTCCTGTCCGGCAAGGAGAGCCAGATCGGCCGGGGCGAGCCCATCGAGGACACTGCCCGTGTCCTGTCCCGCTACTCCGACGGCATTATGATCCGCACCTTCTCCCAGGAGGGGGTGGAGAAGCTGGCCGAGTACGCCGACATCCCCGTCATCAACGGCCTGACCCACTTTTGCCACCCCTGCCAGGTGCTGGCCGACCTGATGACCGTCCGGGAGCATAAGGCCAAGCTGGCCGGATTGAAGATGTGCTACATCGGCGACGGCAACAACATGGCCAACTCCCTCATCGTGGGCGGTCTGAAGTGCGGCATGGCGGTCAGCGTGGCCTGCCCCGAGGGTTACGACCCCGACCCCGCCGTGCTGGCATTTGCCAAGAGCGACCCCGGCTTCCAGTTTGAGCTGTGCCGCGATCCCAAGCAGGCCGCCGCGGGCGCCGACGTGGTGTTCACCGACGTGTGGGCCTCCATGGGTCAGGAAGGGGAGAAGGCCGAGCGCGAAAAGGCCTTTGCCGGTGTGTACTGCGTGGACGAGGAGCTGATGGCGGTCACCAACCCCGGCTGCATGGTCCAGCACTGCCTGCCCGCCCACCGTGGCGAGGAGATCACCGCCAAGGTGTTCGAGGATCACGCAGTTGAGATCTTTGATGAGGCGGAGAACCGCCTGCACGCCCAGAAAGCGGTCATGTACCTGCTGATGATGAAGGATTGAATCAACAAATAAAAAGGCTGACGGCGATGCCGTCAGCCTTTTTATTTGCGGAAACATGTGCGTAGGGGGCGGCCTCCGGACGCCCCGTGAAGAATCAGGGGGCCGTCGAGACGCCGGCCCCTACGTATCAGGAGTTACATTCCTCGAAGAGTGTGTCAATGGATACGCCGAATACCTTGGCAAAGCCGTACAACTCGATGTCTGTTACAGTGCGCTGCTTATCCTCAATGCGGGAGATGGAACCCCGGCAGACGTATATGGCCAAGGTTTCCAGTTTATCGGACAGGGTCTGCTGGCTCATCTTGTGCTTGCGCCGCAGCTTTTTTAAGTTGTCACCAATCATGTTCATGTCGTTTCCGTCAATAATGCGCGCCATAAAGTATACCACCTCTTTGAAATGTCTTGACATAGGACAAAAGTTATGGTACCCTGTTGTTGCCACAAAAATGTCCTGTGAGAGGACAAAAATTAAATTTTGTTTGTCAGGGCATTTTAGAGGCAGAAAACACGAGGAAGAGGGAATACATATGTTGAAAATGAAACGTTTGAGTGCCGCAATTATGGCTGTGGTGACGCTGTTGTCCTGCTTTACACTGGCGGTCAGTGCAAAGAATGTTTGCAGTGAGATAAGCGGAGAGACGGACAGCAATGGCGGAGTCAATACTGTGTTTTATGTTACAACGAAGAATACTAAAGAGCGTTATGTCAAAATGAAGATGACAAAAGGCGTTATGACGGATCAATTTGGTGCCTTTCCGAAGAAGATTTATGATTATTACGAAGTTATTGTGTATGGAAAGCAGAGTAACGGGGCGTACAAGCAAATCAGTAAGATGAATATAAAAAATCAAGATGACAAAAGAATCTATTTCGAGGGATATACGGAGTATAAAATTAAAGTTTACAGCTGGAAGACAGACACTATTAATAGCGTTGGCAAGCATATCATGAATATTTTGCCAGGGAGATTTCGTACGCCGCTGACCGATGTTCGTTGGCAGACCATTCCCGAATGGGAAATTTCCAAGACCGCCTCCGGCGTTACCCTGTGTCGCTGATGCAGAAGAAAGAAGAATATTCAAAACAGCCTGTGCCGGTAACCCGGCACAGACTGATTTTGAAGATAAAAGAGAAAAGGAGCATTGTGCTGTGGGAAAGAGAACGGGCCGGTGTGTGGTGCTGGCAGTTATGCTGATGGCTGTTTGCCTGTTGAGCAGTTGCGGCGTAAAAGCAAAAACGGAAAAAGAAGTGATTGCAGATTTGCAGGCAAGCAGATGGTTCATTTCTGAAAATCTGGAGATCAAGAGTTACGAAATCACAAAGCGGCAGACGGATATAGAAAACAAAAAAGATTTGATTTATGTTATGGTCCGTGCTGAGAACGCGGATGTGGTCTGTGATTTGAGCTATACGATGACATATGTTTTGTATAACGATGGTTGGGTGCTGGAAACAGTCTACAGAGACTACGAAGGAGTGTGGACTTTTGGGGGACTGACCACTGAACATATTGAGGCAGATATACTTGAAGTGGATGGATTCTATCACCAGTGGAACTTAACCATAACTACCTGTGAAACCGTAGAGGAAACGGAAATTTTCGACGGAGAACAATATGGTAAGCGGCTTCGGGTCTATGTTGCCGCGGAACAGGATGCACTTTGCAGTGAAGCGGAGTATACCATTGAATATCTGATCACGGACGACGGGTGGAAGTTGAGAGAGTTGCTCTTTGAGCGGATGGAATACTGGCCAACTTACGGACCGAAAGCTGATGTGGCAGAAAATATTGTGAAGACACTGAAAACTGACGATCATATTGTAAAAGTGAGTTACGATTCGCATAAATACAAAGAAACAGACAATTCCATGTTGAGATCGCAGACAGCGACTGTTTATTATACGGCGCAGAAAAAATGGTCGTACTGCACGGAAACATATTTGATTGAAATTCCATACACCTTTTCCTTGGAAAGTGGGGAACTGACCTGGATATGTAATACGAATGCGATTAAGAGCAAGCTATACAATGTCGATTTCAAAATTCAGGGAACGAGATGGACATGTAATTATAATACAAATGGCGATTGGGGAGATGCGTTAAGTGGATATGCAATGGTGGATTTGAAAATTGGGAATATCACCAAAACAGAAGATCCGGAAAAGTATATGGTTCAAGTGCAGTGTGATGCAAGTAGTGGGGAATATAGTTACTATTGCAAAACAGATTCAGAAGGACGGGCGCGATTAATTTATTCTAGACCCGGTCAATATCTTCTGTCAGTTTCAGGACAACCAGAAGGTGATGTATTTTGGGCAGGAACCTTTTATTTTGATGATTCAGCTACGCGCGACTACGATAGAGGTGTTTTTTGGAAATATAACAGCTATAATAATTTTACCAATGGTGCTGAGCTAAAACAAATGAGCTGATACAGAATAGAGGGACCAGGCGGCGCGTTTGCGTCGCCTGGTTTTTAGCCTTCTCTAGGGGGATGGGGTTTGATTTTGAAATGTTGTGCATTTTCCACATTTTTGTCGCTTATAGGATGGAAATCTGTGCGTATCGACCATTGACTTTAGTGTGGCGAAGTGGTAAAATTCATACAACTTCAGCAAGGAGCAGAAAGGACCGGTAGTCATGAAGAACATGAACAACATGTTTATGAATACTACGTCTGCGTTCGCCACTACGAACGCCGGTTGCTCCTGCGCCCAGATGCCTTACGCTTCTGAGGCTGAATACGTCATGCTGTCTGTGGGTGCTGCTGTTGCGGTATCCACTTTTGTTTTGCCCATTATTCATGTAGTGGCCGTAGTGCCCCTCGCATTGCTGGCTGTACGACTGTGGGTTGTATCGAAAACAAAATAACTGTACCCGAAAGAAGAGCATCGTTTTGATACGTTAAACCGACTCAACTTTCAGCTGGGTCGGTTTTTTGTATAATAAAAAAGTCAATTTATTTGAAAAGGAGTCCTGCAAAATGAAAAAGTTCCTGACCATCGCGCTGGCCCTCGTGCTGGCCCTGGGCTGCCTCGCCGGCTGCGGCGAGCCCGCCTCCTCCTCCACCAGCGGTGACGGCGCTGCTACCGCCTTCAGAATCGGCGGTACCGGCCCCCTGACCGGCGGCGCTGCCATCTACGGCACTGCCGTTGCCAACGCTGCCAAGATTGCTGTTGACGAGATCAACGCCAAGGGCGGCATCCAGTTCGAGCTGCGTTACGAAGACGACGCTCACGACGCCGAGAAGGCTGTTAACGCTTACAACATCCTGAAGGACTGGGAGATGCAGATCTTCATGGGCAGCGTTACCTCCGCCCCCGGTGTTGCCACCTCTGCCGAGGCCAATGCCGACAACATCTTCTTCCTGACCCCCTCCGGCTCTTCCACCGACGTTCTGGGCGGCGTGGCTGACCCCCTGACCGGCACCGTCAGCATTCCCCGCAAGAGCAACGTCTTCCAGATCTGCTTCACCGACCCCAACCAGGGTCTGGCTTCCGCTCAGTACATTGTTGATAAGAACCTGGGCGAGAAGATCGCCGTCATCTACAAGAACGACGACGTGTACTCCACCGGCATCTACAACAGCTTCGCTGCCAAGGCTGCTGAGCTGAACCTGAACATCGTTTCCACCACCACCTTCACCACTGACAGCCAGACCGACTTCTCCGTGCAGATCGCTGCCGCCAAGGACGCCGGTGCTGACCTGATCTTCCTGCCCATGTACTACGATGCCGCCTCCCTGATCCTGACTCAGGCCGACGCCATCGGCTACGCCCCCAAGTTCTTCGGCGTGGACGGCATGGACGGCATCCTGGCCGTTGAAGGCTTTGACACCGCTCTGGCTGAGGGCGTCATGCTGCTGACCCCCTTCGCTGCTGACGCTGAGGACGAGGCCACCCAGAACTTTGTTGCCAAGTATGAGGCCGCCTACGGCGAGACTCCCAACCAGTTCGCCGCCGATGCTTACGACACCGTGTATGCCATCGCTGCCGCTCTGGAGAAGGCCGGTGCCACTCCCGACATGACTGCCAGCCAGCTGTGCGACGTTCTGGTTGCCCAGTTCACCTCCGCCGACTTCGCCGTTGACGGTCTGACCGGCGCCGGCATGACCTGGAGCGCCACCGGTGAGGTCTCCAAGGCCCCCAAGGGCATGATGATCCAGGACGGCAAGTACGTCAGCATGGACTAATTGAAAATTATTACTGCCCTTTGAAGGAGTTTCCAAAGAGGGCTGCCGGAAACGGCAGCCCTCTTCCTTCTATTTTAAAAATGTCGAAAACGGGCTTGTCTGAAGCCTGCCGACGGACTGCGGCATGCTTCAGATGGGCCCGGAAATCCCATCGTAACGAGAGAAAATGAGGTGTATCTTTATGCTGGCCTTCCTGAACCACGTGATCAACGGCATCAGCCTGGGCAGTGTGTACGCAATCATCGCCCTTGGTTATACCATGGTTTACGGTATCGCCAAGATGCTGAACTTCGCCCACGGCGACGTCATCATGGTGGGCGCGTATATCTGCTTCTTCGCGGTTGCCTCCTACGGACTGCATCCCATCCTGGGTGTACTGCTGGCAATGCTGGTATGTACCATCCTGGGTATGGTGATCGAGCGTCTTGCCTATAAGCCCCTGCGGCAGGCCCCCTCTCTGGCGGTATTGATCACCGCCATCGGTATGAGCTATTTCCTGCAGAACAGCGCCCAGCTGATGTGGGGTACCAACCAGAAGATGTTCCCCGCTATCTTCGGCAAGACGCCCTTCTCCTTCGGCGGCATCACCATCTCCGTGACCACTGTTGTGACGATCATTGCCTGCGTGGTCATCATGCTGGCCCTGACCTGGTTCACCGGCAACACCAAGATGGGTAAGGCCATGCGCGCCTGCTCCGAGGATAAGGCGGCAGCCCAGCTCATGGGCATCAACGTCAACACCACCATCTCCATTACCTTTGCCATTGGTTCTGCTCTGGCGGCGGTGGCAGGTGTGCTGCTGTGTTCCGCTTACCCCAACCTGGTGCCTACCACCGGTTCCATGCCCGGTATCAAGGCATTTACCGCCGCCGTGTTCGGCGGCATCGGCTCCATCCCCGGCGCGCTGCTGGGCGGTGTGCTGCTGGGCGTGATCGAGATCATGGCCAAGGCCTACATCTCCACCCAGTTGTCCGATGCCATCGTGTTTGCCGTGCTGATCGTTGTCCTGCTGGTGAAACCCACCGGTCTGCTGGGCAAGAAGATCCGCGAGAAAGTGTAAGGTGGAACCATGAAAAAATTGAGAATGAGCAAAGCCACCGGTATCAATTTCCTGACCTATGCGCTGGTCATTATCGCCTTTGTGGTGCTGCAGGTCATGGGAAATCAGGGCATGCTGTCCTCCACGCTGAAGGGCCAGCTGGTTCCCATCTGCGCCTATGTTGTCATGGCTCTGTCCCTGAACCTGACAGTGGGTATTCTGGGTGAGCTGAGTTTGGGCCACGCCGGTTTTATGAGCGTGGGCGCCTTTGCCGGTGCGGTATCCAATGTGGCGCTTGCCGCATCTATCCCCGACGCCGGTCTGCGTCTGGCCGTTTCCATGATCGTTGCCGCCATTTTTGCCGCCATCGCCGGTGTGCTGATCGGCATTCCCGTTCTGCGTCTGAATGGTGACTATTTGGCCATCGTGACTCTGGCCTTCGGCGAGATCATCAAGTCTATCATTAACAATATGTATATCGGCATGGATGTGGACGGCCTGCACGCCAGCTTCGTTCAGAACACCCTGAAGCTGGAGGCCGGCGGCCGCATGATCCTCAACGGTCCCATGGGCATCCCCGGCATCCAGAAGACCTCTACCTTTGTGGCCGGTTTCGTGCTGGTGATGATCGCTCTGGTGGTCATCTTCAACCTGGTGGGCAGCCGCTCCGGCCGCGCCATCATGGCTCTGCGCGATAACCGCATCGCCGCCGAAAGCGTGGGCATCAACGTGACCAAGTACAAGATGATGGCCTTCGTTACCTCCGCGGCTCTGGCCGGTGCCGCCGGCGCCCTGTTTGCTCAGGGACAGAACACCATCGTGCCCAGCAAGTTTGATTTCAACACCTCCATTCTGATCCTGGTGTTCGTGGTGCTGGGTGGTCTGGGCCGTATGTGGGGTTCCATCATCGCCGCCGCTGCCCTGACCGTGCTGCCCGAGCTGCTGCGTGAGTTCGCCGACTACCGCATGCTGGTTTACGCCATCGTGCTGATCCTGGTGATGCTGATCACCAACAACCCCGCCATCAAGAATTTCTTCGAGTCCATGGTGGAGCGCATCAAGCGCGGCAAAAAGAATGAGGAAGGAGCTGCTGCGGAATGAGCAAAGTGAATCAGAACTACCCCAAGCCCAAGCTGGTGCCCGTTCCCAGCACCAACATCATTCCCGACCGCGATGTCAATCAGACCCCCATTCTGGAGTGCCGCCATCTGGGCATTGACTTCGGCGGTCTGAGCGCCGTGGCTGACTTCAACATGGCCATCGGCCGCACCGAGATCGCCGGCCTGATCGGCCCCAACGGTGCCGGTAAGACCACCGTGTTCAACCTGCTGACCAAGGTGTATCAGCCTACCCGCGGCACCATCCTGCTGGACGGCCACGATACCCACGATATGGACACGGCTCACGTCAATCGGGCCGGCATTGCCCGCACCTTCCAGAACATCCGCCTGTTTGAGAAGATGAGCGTGCTGGACAACGTGCTGGTGGGTCTGCACAACGAAATGAAAAACGGCATGGTATCCAGCGTGCTGCGTCTGCCCCAGCACTGGATCCAGGAGAAGAAGGCCCGGCAGAAGGCGCTGGAGCTGCTGTCCATCTTTGATATGCAGGACATGGCGGACCATCAGGCCGGCTCTCTGCCCTACGGTGCCCAGCGACGACTGGAGATTGTCCGTGCCCTGGCCACCAACCCCAAGCTGCTGTTGCTGGACGAGCCTGCCGCCGGCATGAACCCCTCCGAGACCGCCGAACTGATGGAGAACATCCGAAAGATCCGCGACACCTTCCAGATCGCCATCATGCTCATCGAGCATGACATGAACCTGGTCATGGGCGTGTGCGAGGGTATCTGCGTGCTGAACTTTGGTAAGATCATCGCCAAGGGCACCCCCGAGGATATCCAGGGCAACCCTGCCGTTATCGAGGCGTACCTCGGTAAGCAGAAGGAGGCGTAAGAGATGGCACTGCTGACAGTTGATAATATCCACGTCTATTACGGCAGCATCCATGCCGTCAAGGGCGTGTCCTTCGAAGTGAACGAGGGCGAGGTCGTCACCCTGATCGGGGCTAACGGCGCCGGTAAATCCACCGTACTGAACACCGTGTCCGGCCTGCTGCATCCCCGCACCGGCACCATCACTTTTGACGGCAAGGACATGAAGGGCATTGCCCCCCACAAGATCGTGGAGCACGGCCTGGCCCAGTGTCCCGAAGGCCGCCGCATCTTCCTGCAGATGACGGTGGAGGAGAATCTGGAGATGGGTGCCTACACCCAGCCCAGTTCCACCATCGTTCCCGGCATCGCCGATGTGTATAAGCGCTTCCCCCGCCTGGAGGAGCGCCGCAAGCAGATCGCCGGCACCCTGTCCGGCGGTGAGCAGCAGATGCTGGCCATGGGCCGCGCCCTGATGAGCCGCCCCAAGCTGCTGATGCTGGACGAGCCGTCCATGGGTCTGGCCCCCATCTTGGTGGAGCAGATCTTCGACATCATCCGGGAGCTGCACGCTGCTGGCACCACCATCCTGCTGGTGGAGCAGAACGCCCAGGCGGCCCTGTCCGTGGCCGACCGCGCCTACGTGCTGGAGACCGGCAAGATCTCCCTCAGTGGCACCGGTGCCGAGCTGCTGGCCAGCGACAAGGTCCGCGAGGCCTACCTCGGCGGCTGATAGCTGAACTAAAACGAGAACACCCCGCAGCCACTGAACAGGTCCAGTAAAAACGGACAATAGACAAAACACCCCCTGATGTAGGAAACTAAAAGTACTACATCAGGGGGTGTCTCTATGTCAAAAAGGAAATATACACATGTACAGGCGTATTTGCCTCAAATTCAAGCAATGA
>JAZSAP010000072.1:0-25309 GCA_045601925.1 Lawsonibacter sp. | reverse complement strand
GTGGGCGACCCCCGCGGTGTGCTGCACCGTGTGATCCAGCGCGCCAAGGATATGGGTTTTGACACCTTCAACATCGGCCCCGAGATGGAGTTTTTCATGTTCGAGACTGACGAGCGTGGCAACCCCACCACCCACACCAACGACGAGGTGAGCTACTTCGACCTCGGTCCTCTGGACCGTGGCGAGCCCGCCCGGCGGGAGATGTGCATGGTGCTGGAGAAGATGGGCTTTGAGATCGAGGCCGTCCACCACGAGGTGGCTGCCGGTCAGCACGAGATCGGCTTTAAGTATGCCGAGGCGCTGGACGGGGCCGACAAGGTCATGACCTTCAAGCTGGTGGCCAAGACCATCGCCCAAAAGCATGGGCTGCATGCCACCTTTATGCCCAAGCCGATCTACGGCGTGGCGGGCAACGGCATGCACTTGAATATGTCCCTGTTTAAGAATGGACAGAACGTGTTCTACGACCCCAACGACCCCCGCCAGCTGTCCGAGACGGCCTATCACTTCATCGCCGGTCTGCTGGCCCACGTGAAGGGTTTCACCGCCATCACCAACCCCCTGGTCAACTCCTATAAGCGTCTGGTGCCCGGTTACGAGGCCCCCTGCTACAAGGCCTGGTCCGCCTCCAACCGCTCGGCCCTGATCCGCATTCCCGCCGCCCGTGGCAAGGCCACCCGCGTGGAGCTGCGCAACCCCGATCCCTCCTGCAACCCCTATTTGGCTGTTGCGGTGTGTCTGGCTGCCGGCTTGGATGGCATTGCCAAGAAGCTGACCCCGCCCCCCGAAATCGTGGAAAATATCTTTGAGATGGACAAGACCGCCCGTGCCGCCCACCACATCGACAGCCTGCCCGGCAGCCTGCGGGAGGCTCTGGACGAGATGGAGAAGGATCAGCTGATTTTGGACGTGCTGGGTGAGCATGTTGCCGAGAACTACATCGAGGGCAAGCGCAAGGAGTGGAACGACTACCGCACCCACGTGACCTCCTGGGAGACCGAGAAGTATATTACCGTGTATTAAGGGGAGAACGACCATGACCAAGGTAAATCAAAACTTTCTGAAGCTGCCCGGCAGCTATCTGTTTTCCGAGGTGGCCCGCCGCATCGGCGCCTACTCTGCCGCCCACCCCGACGCCAAGATCATCAAGCTGTCCATTGGCGACGTGACCCGCCCCCTGGCCCCTGCGGTCATCGAGGCCATGCACAAGGCTGTGGACGAGATGGGCGCGGCGGAGACCTTCCGGGGCTACGGCCCCGAGCAAGGCTATGATTTCTTGCGCAGCGCCATCGCCGAGTTTGACTACAAGACTCGCGACGTGGACATTTCCCCCGACGAGATCTTTGTGTCCGACGGCGCCAAGAGCGACTGCGGCAATATCGGCGACATCTTCGGCGTGGACAACGTGGTGGCCGTGTGCGACCCCGTGTACCCCGTCTACGTGGACACCAACGCCATGGCCGGCCGGGCAGGGGAGTACCAGCAGGAGCTGGGCCGCTGGAACAAGCTGGTCTATATGCCCTGTGTGGAAGCCAACGGCTTCGCTCCCGAGATTCCCGCCCAGAAGGCCGACCTCATTTATCTGTGCTTCCCCAACAACCCCACCGGTGCCGTCGCCACCCGCCAGCAGCTGCAGGAATGGGTTGACTATGCCAATAAGAACGGCAGCGTGATTTTGTACGATTCCGCTTACGAGGCATTTATCACCGAGGAGGATGTGCCCCACACCATCTATGAGATCGAGGGCGCCCGCACCTGCGCCATCGAGTTCCGTTCCTACTCCAAGACCGCCGGTTTCACCGGCAACCGCTGTGCCTACACCGTGGTGCCCAAGGAACTGGAGCGGGACGGTGCCAAGTTGAACGCGTTGTGGAACCGCCGCCAGTGCACCAAGTTCAACGGTGTGCCTTACGTCATCCAGCGTGGTGCCGCCGCCATCTATACCCCCGAGGGCCGCGCCCAGACCCGCGAGTCTATCGACTACTACCTGAACAACGCCAAGGTCATCCGAGAGGGTCTGAACCGTGCGGGCTTGTCTGCCTCCGGCGGTGTGAACGCCCCCTATATCTGGCTGAAGACTCCCGACGGCATGAATTCCTGGGACTTCTTTGACCTGGTGCTGGACAAGGCAAACGTTGCCACCACCCCCGGCTCCGGCTTCGGTCCCAGCGGCGAGGGCTATGTCCGTCTGACCGCCTTCGGCGGCGCGGAGGCCACGAAGGAAGCTGTGGAACGCATTGTGAACATGCTGTAAAAACACACAGGCGCAGCGAATTTCGCTGCGCCTGTGCTGCTATATACTAAAAACAACATTTTTCCGGATGTCTGTTGTTCCGTTAACCTCCCGGGCGCGATAGAATTGCGGCATAACACAAAGGAGGTTATCAATATGAACACAGATAAAATTGCAGCAGAAGCCATTGCCAAGGAGTACGCGCCCAAGGACAATTCCAAGCTGGTTGCCCTAAAAAAACTGGACAATCGGGCGAAGTTGCCCGCCACGGTATTTACCTATTCGTTCGGTATCGTGGCGAGCCTGGTGGCGGGCACCGGAATGTGCCTGTCCATGCAGGTTATCGGCAGCGGACTTGCCGGCATGGTGTTTGGCATTTTGTTGGGTGTGATCGGCTTTGTGGGCTGCGGCGTCAATTATCCGATTTATAAGCGGATGCTGGAAAAGGGAAAAGCAAAGTACGCCTTTGAAATCATGCAGCTTGCCCGGGAGATCGCGGACGAGCGGGCGTGAACGCCTATGCAGGGAGTGGTGATATGAACAGGTCCGAAAGCAAGTATTTCAATACCGCCGCAAAGATGGACCTTGCGCTGATCAAGCTGCTGAAACGCAAACCGCTGGAGTATATTACCGTGAGCGAGCTGTGTCAGGCGGCGCAGGTCAACCGCTCCACCTTCTACCTGCACTACGAAACGATTGGCGATTTGCTGGACGAAGCCGCAAGGTATTTGCTGGATGATTTTCTGTCTTATTTTCCGGGTGAAATGCGGGCGGTGGCACACAACCTTGAAACTTGTGCGCTGGAGGAGCTGGTCTTTATTACGGACAAATACCTCTCACCGTATCTGACCTATATCCGGGACCACAAAGAGGTGTTCGGTACGGTGCTTGCGCACAACAAGACCCTCGGCTTTGAAGGGGTGTACAGGCAGCTGTTCCAATATATTTTCAACCCGGTTCTGGAGCGATTTCACTACCCGGCCGCGGACAGAAATTATGTGATGATGTATTATCTCAACGGCATCAACGCAATCGTTGTGGAATGGCTGAAAGATGGGTGTTCCAAGCCGGTTGACGAAGTCGCAAAGATCATTACCGTGTGTATTTATGGCAAGGAAATCCGGCTGTGAGCATGTAAGTGAAATGAAAAACCGACCTGTGAATATCACAGGTCGGTTTTTGCATATTTTGACATTTAGTTGTCGATGTGCACCTGTTCGCCGCTTTGGTACTGCTTGGCGTAGCGGCCGGGGGAGGTGCCGGTTAGATTACCGAAGGTGCGGATAAAGTGGGAGTTGTCGGAAAAGCCGGACAGCTCGCCGGCCTGCTGGACGCTGACCCCCTCCTGCAGCAGCTGGCGGGCGCGCAGCACCCGACTGCGGATGATATAGTCCATGACGGAAAAGCCGGTTGCTGCCTTAAAAATACGGCACAGATAATGTTTGTTGAGGAAGAATTGGCCGGCGATGCGGTCAAGGGACAGCGGCTGGGTGAGATTGTCCTGAATATAGTCCAAAATGGGGTTGATGCGGGCGAAATTCTTGTTTTGAATGATGTCGTCGGCGGGGGAAAGGTCCAAAATCTGTGCGGCTGCAAGCAGCAGTTCGATCAGGTCCACGGTCTGGCGCAGGTCGCTGCCAAAGTTGCCGTCGTTCTGGGTGCGGTCAAGGGTTTGGAACAGGGCGGACAACCGCTCGAACTGGGTTGTTTCCAGAGGGATGCAGCGGAACGGCTCCTGCAGCAGGCGGACGAAGTCGGTCTGCTGGGTGGACAACTCGGACAGGGTGCGGCGGCTGACGTGCAGCACGTAGCGGGAGTGGAACCCGTTGGCAATGGTGCGGTGCAGGGTGTTTTGACTGATGAGGTACAGGTGTCCACGCTGTAGGGGGTAGATCTGATCTTTTACGAAAATGCTGCCCGAGCTGGTCAGGGGAAGCATTAGCTCGTAGTAGTCGTGGAAGTGCAGGCGGCTCATGCTCCAGCTGTCGTTTTGCTTGAGCCGCACGTGAAATTCGATGCCGGTCATCGGGCCGCCTCCTTTCTGCGGTATCTTGCCGTAAAAACAAGGGGGAAAAGCGGGGAAAAGACCCGGCTGTTCCCGCGGATACAGATATATTATAACATGCCAGGTTACGATATGCAAACTTTTTGCTAACATACCAAAAGAAAAAAATGCCGGCTTGCGTTAAGATATTAACGATAGAATGCGCAGGTGCGCGAAAAATATCGTTTGGAGGTATGAAACATGGATAAAGTGTATTCCCTGCACGACGCGGTAGCCAAGTTTGTGGAAGACGGCGATTGCATCAGCTTCGGCGGCTTCACTACCAACCGCAAGCCCTACGCTGCGGTGGGCGAGATCCTGCGTCAGGGTCAGAAGGACTTTACGGTTTGGGCCGGTGCCGCCGGCGGCGACTGGGATATGATGATCGGCGAGGGCCGTGTGAAAGCATACATCAACTGCTACACCGCCAACTCCGGTTACACCAACGTGTCCCGCCGTTTCCGTGCCGCCATTGAGAAGGGCGAGCTGACTTACGAGGACTACTCCCAGGACGTGGTGATGCTGCAGCTGCACGCCGCCTCTCTGGGCCTGCCCTTCCTGCCTGTGCGGCTGATGCAGGGTTCCGGCCTGATGAAGTACTGGGGCATCAGCGAGGAGCAGCGCAAGACCCTGGAGAAGGTGGACGACCTGAAGTGTGTCGAGATCGAGAACCCCTTCAAGCCCGGCGAGAAGGTGGTGGCCGTCCCCGTCCCCAAGCTGGACACCGCCATTATCCACGTGCAGCAGGCCTCTCCCGACGGCACCTGCATCATTATGGGTGACGAGTTCCACGACGTGGACATCGCCATTGCAGCCCGCAAGGTCATCGTTACCTGCGACGAGCTGGTCAGCAACGAGTTCGTCCGCCGCGACCCCACTCTGACCCGTATCTTCGGCGAGTGCGTCAGCGCGGTGGTCCACTGCCCCTACGGCGCATGGCCCACCCAGTGCTACGGCTACTACGACAACGACCCCAACGCCCTGCGTGAGTACGACAAGGCCTCCAAGTACCAGGATGCCGAGGATGCCGTGGTTCAGCTGGCCAAGGCTGCTGCCAAGGCGGAAAAGGCTGCCGAAAAGGCTCCCGGTGACGCCAAGCTGGCCGAGGCTGCCGCCCGCGCCCGCAAGGCTGCCGATGATGCCGCTGCCGGCACCGCCATCCCCCAGACCTTTAAGGACTACCTGGACAAGTGGGTCTACTCCGTTGCCGACCATAGCGATCTGCTCAATAAGATCGGCGGTCACCGGCTGATGAGCCTGCGCAACGCACCCCACCTGGGCTATTCCAACACCCACATCAAGTAAGCAGGGAGGAAGACAGACATGGCTGATTATACCAAGTACACCAAACAGGAAATGCAGGCTTACGCCATTGCCAAGAGCATCAAGGAAAATCAGATCGTCATCGTGGGCACCGGCCTGCCCCTCATCGGCGCCTCCCTTGCGAAGGCTGCCATTTGCCCCAGCTGCCACCCCATCGTGGAGTCCGGCCTGATGGACTGCGACCCCGTGGAGGTGCCCCGCTCCGTGGGCGACAACCGCTTTATGGCTCACTGCGCCGTGCAGTGGCCCAACATCCGCTTCATCGGCTTTGAGGCCAATGAGTGGCTGCACGACGAGGATCGCCTGATCGCCTTCATCGGCGGCGCCCAGATCGACCCCTACGGCAACGTGAACTCCACCTGTATCTACGGCAACGGCGACTATGTCAAGCCCCAGACCCGCTTTACCGGTTCCGGCGGCGCCAACGGCATCGCCACCTACTGCAACACCGTCATCATGATGCAGCATCAGAAGCGCCGCTTCATGGAGAAGATCGACTACATCACCTCCTGCGGCTGGATGGACGGCCCCGGCGGCCGCGAGCGCGCCGGCCTGCCCGGCAACCGCGGTCCCCAGATGGTGGTCACCGACCTAGGCATCATGAAGTTTGATGACCAGACCAAGCGTATGTACCTGGCTTATTACTATCCCTTCTCCAGCCCCGAGATGGTGCAGGAGAACACCGGTTTCGAGATCGACGTGTCCCGTGCCGAGCTGATGGAGGGTCCCTCTCCCGATATCATCAAGCTCATTCGTGAGCAAATTGATCCGGGCCAAGCGTTTATAAAAGTGCCTAAAGAGTAATCAACTCTGCAAATAAGAGTAGAGAGTTAAGATTGAAGAGTGAAGATGTCGTATCTCCACTCTCCACTCTTCAATCTGCAATCTAAACCGCTAATTTACTACGAACAGGAGGAAACTAAAGTGGGTTTCTATTCTATGCCCGGCTATTTCCAGAATATGCCCGTGGTTGGCAAGGCTGTCCGCCCCAACCCCGAAAACGCCGCCGAGCTGAAGGCGGTGGAGGCTGATATCGACGCGCACATCGCCGAGTGTCTTGCCAACGGCAAGCCTGACGAGGCCATGAACGAGCGCGGTCAGCTGACCGCCATGCAGCGCATCGCCCTGCTGGTGGACGAGGGGACCTGGTGCCCCTTGAACACCCTCTATAATCCCGAGGGCAACAAGACTGGCACTACCTCTATCATCAAGGGCCTGGGCCGTGTCAACGGGAAGTGGTGCTGCATCATCGCGTCCGACAACAAAAAGCACGCCGGTACCTGGGTGCCCGGTCAGGCCGACGACCTGATCCGCGGCAGCGACACCGCCAAGCGCCTGCGCATCCCCCTGATCTACCTGCTGGAGTGCGCCGGTGTAGAGCTGGATAAGCAGGAGAAGGTGTACCCCAACCGCCGCGGCGGTGGTACTCCCTTCTACCGCAATTCCGAGCTGAACCAGATGGGCGTGCCCGTCATCGTGGGCATCCACGGCACCAACCCCGCCGGCGGCGGCTATCACTCCATCTCTCCCACCATCCTGGTTGCCCATGAGAAGGCCAACATGGCCGTGGGCGGTGCAGGCATCGTGGGCGGCATGAACCCCAAGCCCTACGTGGATATGGAGGCCGCCCTGGCCCAGATCGAGGCGACCCGTGGTCTGCGTGCCGATCCTCCCGGCTCCGTGTCCATCCACTACGGTCAGACCGGCTTCTGGCGCGAGGTCTATGCCGAGCAAGAGGGCGTCATCGAGGGCATCAAGAAGTACATCGCCATGCTGCCCAACTACGATCTGGAGTTCTTCCGTGTGGCTGAACCTGCCAACCCCGCCGGCGACCCCGAAGAGCTGTACGACATCGTGCTGAACAACAAGAACCGCCCCTATGACATGTACTCTGTCATCGCCCGTCTGGTAGACGGCGGCGAGCTGATGGAGTTCAAGAAGGGTTACGGCCCCGAGATGATCACCGGCATCGCCAAGGTGGCCGGTCTGCCTGTGGGTATCGTGGCCAACCAGCAGGGCGTGTTCCCCAACTATCCCGAGTATAAGATGGCCAAGTACGGTCAGGCTATGGGTGCGGGCGGTAAGCTGTACCGTCAGGGCCTGATCAAGATGAGCGAGTTCGTTACCATGTGCGCCCGCGACCGACTGCCCATCATTTGGGTGCAGGACACCACCGGTATCGACGTAGGTGATGATGCCGAGGTCGCCGAGCTGCTGGGCCTGGGCCAGTCCCTGATCTACTCCATTCAGAGCAGCAAGCTGCCCATGATGGAGATCACCCTGCGCCACGGTACCGCCGCCGCGCACTACGTGCTGGGCGGTCCTCAGGGCAACGACAACAACGCCTTCTCTCTGGGCTGCGCTGCCACCGAGATCAACGTCATGAACGGCAAGACCGCCGCCAACGCCATGTACACCGGGCGTCTTGCCAAGGAGCAGAAGGCAGGCAACGACCTGCAGCCCGTCATTGACAAGATGAACGAGATGATCGAGGACTACGACCTGAAGTCCAAGCCCCTGTACTGCGCTCAGGCCGGTTTGGTGGACGAAGTGGTCAAGATGCCTCTCATGCGCAACTACATGATCGCCTTCACCGAATCCTGCTATCAGAACAGCGTGTCCGTCTGCCCCGTCCATCAGATGCTGCTGCCCCGGGTGTGCCGCGACTACGACAATCTGAACAACAAGTAATAGGTTGCGCCCCGGCGCAATAACGGAGAAACGCTATGGAAACCATTTATACACTGGGCATTGATATCGGCTCCACCGCCTCCAAGTGCGTGATGCTGGCCGACGGCAAGGATATCGTGGCTAAGACCCTCATCGCCGTAGGCGCCGGCACCAGCGGCCCCCAGCGGGCCATCGACGCCGTGTTGGAGGCGGCAGGGAAGACCCGCGAGCAGATCGCCTTCGTGCTGGCCACCGGCTACGGCCGCAACTCGCTGGAGGGTTTTGCCGACCATCAGATGAGCGAGCTGAGCTGCCATGCCAAAGGCGCTGCATTCCTGTTTCCCCAGGTGCGCACCGTCATCGACATCGGCGGCCAGGACGTAAAGATCCTGCGGGTGGAAAACGGTGCCATGACCAACTTTCAGATGAATGACAAGTGCGCCGCCGGCACCGGCCGATTTTTGGACGTAATGGCCCGGGTGCTGGAGGTAGAGGTAAACGACCTTGGCACCCTGGGGGCCCAGTCCACCAAGGACGTGGCGATCAGCTCCACCTGTACCGTCTTCGCCGAGAGCGAGGTCATCAGTCAGCTGGCCCAGGGCACCGACAAGCGCGACATCATCAACGGCATCCATCAGTCCGTGGCCGGCCGCGTGGCGGGCCTTGCCCACCGGGTGGGCGTGCAGGACGACGTGGTTATGACCGGTGGTGTGGCGCAGAACTCCGGCGTGGTGAATGCGCTGCAGGAGCAGCTGGGACACACCATCCACACCTCGCCCCTGACCCAGTATGTGGGCGCGCTGGGCGCGGCTCTGTTTGCGTATAAAAAATGCAGCAAATAATGTGTTATCAATAATTCAGTAGGGAGGAAACTACAATGGCGAAAGAAGTTAGCCCCGGCGTATTGGCTCTGCGAAAGGTCGTGGACGATGTTCATGCCGATGCCCGCAAGGCCAAGGCCGAAGGGAAGCTGGTAGGCTGGTCCTCATCCAAGTTCCCCTGTGAGTTGGCTGCCGCGTTTGATCTGGATGTAATGTATCCCGAAAACCAGGCCGCCGGCATCGCTGCCAACCGTGACGGTGAGATCATGTGTCAGGCCGCCGAGGATCTGGGCTTTGACAACGATATCTGCGGCTACGCCCGTATCAGCCTGGCCTACGCCGCCGGCAAGCGTGCGGCCCGCAAGTTCGACCCGGAGACGCTGGAGTATATCATCGACCCCAGCTCCGGCAAGCCTCTGAAGGACGAGAACGGCAAGGTCGTGATAGGGGAGGACGGCAAGCCCGTCAAGGACCCCAAGACCCAGCAGCCCTATACCGTCCTTGTGGATATCCATGAGATCGAGGCCATGCCTGACGGCGCGCTGAAAGATAAGTATTGGGAGTCCATCAAACCCTATCGTCAGATGCGTATTCCCCAGCCGGACTTTTTGCTGTGCTGCAACAACATCTGCAACTGCATGACCAAGTGGTATGAGAACATTGCCCGTATGTGCAACATCCCCCTGATCATGATCGACATTCCCTATAACAATACTGTGGAAGTCCACGATTCCAACGTGGCCTATGTTCGTGCCCAGTTCGACGCTGCCATCAAGCAGCTGGAAGAGCTGACCGGCAAGAAGTTTGACGAGAAGAAGTTTGAGCAGGCCTGCGCCAACGCCAACCGCACCGCCAGCGCCTGGCTGCGGGTGTGCGACTATTTGCAGTACAAGCCCGCGCCCTACTCCGGCTTTGATCTGTTCAACCACATGGCCGACATCGTTACCGCCCGTGCCAAGGTGCAGGCGGCCGAGGCGTTCGAACTGCTGGAGAAGGACCTGGAGCAGGCCATCAAGGACGGCACCACCACCACGCCCTTCCCCGAGAAGTACCGCGTCATGTTCGAGGGTATCCCTTGCTGGCCCAAGCTGCCCGACCTGTTCAAGCCCTTGAAGGCCAACGGTGTCAACGTCACCGCCGTGGTGTATGCCCCCGCCTTTGGCTTTGTCTACGACGATCTGGACGGTATGGCCCGGGCCTACTACAAGGCTCCCAACTCCGTGTGTATCGAGCAGGGCGTTGCCTGGCGCGAAGGCATCTGCAAGGATAACAAGGTGGACGGCGTGCTGGTCCACTACAACCGCTCCTGCAAGCCCTGGTCCGGCTACATGGCCGAGATGCAGCGCCGCTTCACCGCCGACCTGGGCATCCCCTGTGCCGGCTTTGACGGCGACCAGGCCGACCCCCGCAACTTCAATGCCGCCCAGTATGAGACCCGCGTTCAGGGCCTGGTGGAAGCCATGGAACAGAACGCCATGAACAAGGAGGGATGATAGTATGAGTTTGGAAGCTATGTTCAAACAGTTCCAGGACATCGCCAATAACCCCAACAAGCAGCTGGCTGACTTCAAGGCCGCCGGCAAGAAGGTCATCGGTGTCCTGCCTTACTACGCCCCCGAGGAGCTGGTCTACGCCGCCGGCATGGTGCCCATGGGCATGTGGGGCAGCAACAAAAAGACCATCTCCCGGGCCAAGGAGTACTGTGCCACCTTCTACTGCACCATTGCCCAGCTGGCGCTGGAGATGCTGCTGGACGGTACCATGGACCAGCTGGACGGTCTGATCACCCCCACCATCTGCGACACCCTGCGCCCCATGAGCCAGAACTTCCGCGTGGCCATCGGTGACAAGATCCCCACCATCTTCCTGGCCCATCCCCAGAACCGCTTCGCCGATTGGGGCCTGAAGTTCTGCATGGATCAGTACAACGATGTGCGCAAGATGCTGGACAAGATCTCCGGTCACGAGATGACCGACGAGGATATCCGTAAAGCGATCAGGGTTTACAACGCTTCCCGCGCAGCGCGTCGGGAGTTTGTCAAGCTGGCAAATGAGCATTGCGACGTGGTCACCCCGACCCTGCGCTCCGCCGTGCTGAAGGCAAGCTGGTTCATGCTCAAGGACGAGTACACGGAGCAGCTGGTGGCCCTGAACGAGGAGCTGAAGAAGCTGCCCGCGGCCAACTGGAAGGGCGTAAAGGTGGTCACCTCCGGCATCGTTGTGGACAACCCCAAGCTGCTGGCCATCTTTGAGGAGAACAACATCGCCATTGCCGCCGACGACGTGGCCCACGAGTCCCGTGCTTTCCGTACCGACGCCGACGAGACCGGCGACCCCATGCTGGCCCTTGCCAAGCAGTTTGCCAACACCGACTACGACGTGCTGCTGTACGATCCCGCATCTTCCTCCAACCGCCGCGGCGAGTTCGTGACCAAGCTGGTCAAGGACTCCGGCGCCCAGGGGCTGATCCTGTTTATGCAGCAGTTCTGCGACCCCGAGGAGATGGAGTACCCCAGCCTGAAGAAGGCCCTGGACGCCGAGGGCATCCCCCACATCAAGCTGGGTGTGGATCAGCAGATGCGGGACTTCGGTCAGGCCAGCACCGCCATCCAGGCCTTTGCCGACGTGCTGTAAAAGCTTGACAAGCCGGAGGGCGGAGGATATAATTCTTTCGGCTTTCGGATATACTGTTTTATTACGTAAAACAGGTCTTCGGACCAATATATAAAGAAGGAGATCATTACTATGAACTACGTTATTACCGTCAATGGCAAGACTTACAGCGTCAGCGTAGAGAAGGAGTCTGCCGCCAAGGCCGCTCCCAAGGCCGCTGCCGCGCCCGTGGCTGCCCCTGTGGCCGCCGCTCCCGCCGCTGCCCCTGCTGCCGCTCCTACCGCTCCCGCCGCTGCTCCCGCAGCCGTGGCCGCCGGCGAGACTGCCGTCAACAGCCCCATGCCCGGCACCGTGTTTAAGATCGAGTGCAGCGTGGGTCAGTCCGTCAACGCCGGCGACGTGCTGGTGGTGCTGGAGGCCATGAAGATGGAGATCGAGGTGTCCGCCCCCTGCGCCGGTACCGTCAAGGCTATCTCCGCCACCCAGGGCGCTGCCGTCAACACCGACGACCTGCTGGTCACTCTGGGCTGATCCCGGGAGGCAGATTGAATGTTTTATGGAATGACCTTTGAACAGCTTGGTGGCTGGCCCGGCGCACTGATGATCGCCGTGTGCGGTTTTGTGGTGGTGTTTTTGGTGCTGGCTGTGCTGGCACTGATGATCACCATCATCTCCAAGGTGGTGGGTGCCATCGAGCGCAAGCTGCCTGCCAAGGCTGCCGCTCCTGCCGCCAAACCCGCCGCCGCCCCCGCCCCCAAGCAGGAGGATGACGAGGAGATCATCGCCGTCATCACCGCTGCCGTTGCCGCCGAGATGGGGACCACTCCCGACCAGACCCGTCTCACCAGCGTGATCAAATACTGATAGAGAGGAGACGGAACCATGAATATTGTTGAGTTTTTTTCTGATGTAATGTCCCGAATCCTCGGTGACTCCGGCTTTGCCAGCATCTTTGCCGGCAGCTGGAAGGAAGCAGTCATGATTTTGATTGCGTTCGTGCTGCTGTATATGGGCATCGGCAAGAAGTTCGAGCCTCTGCTGCTGGTCCCCATCGCCTTTGGTATGCTGCTGGCCAACCTGCCCCTGACCGGCCTGATGGCCGCTCCCACTGCCGAGGCGTCCCCCGGCTTTATGTGGGTGTTGTATCAGGGCGTGGGCCACGCCATCTATCCCTCCATTATCTTCCTTGGAATTGGCGCAATGACCGACTTTGGCCCCCTGCTGGCCAATCCCAAATCCATGCTGCTGGGCGCCGCCGCCCAGTTGGGTATCTTCGCCGCCTTCCTGATGGCGCTGGGTCTTGGCCCGGCTACCGGCGGTGCGATTTTCTTCACCCCTGCTGAGGCTGCCGCCATCGGCGTCATCGGCGGCGCCGACGGCCCCACCGCCATCCTGACGGCCTCCAAACTGTCCCCCCAGATCCTGCCTGCCATCGCCATCGCGGCTTACTCCTACATGGCTCTGATCCCCATGATCCAGCCCCCGCTGATGAAGCTGCTCACCACCAAGAAGATGCGTGCGGTCAAGATGACCCAGCTGCGCCAGGTGTCCAAGACCGAGAAGATCGTCTTCCCCATTGCGGTGGCTACCTTTGTTATTCTGCTCATCCCCGATACCGCGCCCCTGATCGGTATGCTGATGCTGGGCAACCTGTTCCGTGAGTGCGGCGTGACCGAGCGTCTGTCCGACACCGCCCAGAACGCCCTGATCAACATCGTCACCATCCCCCTGGGCCTGTCCGTTGGCTTCAAAGCCACCGGCGAGGAGTTCCTGGATCCCAAGACCCTGGGCATCATCGTCCTCGGCCTGATCGCCTTCCTGCTGTCCACCGCCGGTGGCCTGCTGCTGGGCGACCTGATGTACTTCCTGTCCAAGGGCAAGATCAACCCCCTGATCGGCTCCGCCGGCGTGTCTGCCGTGCCTATGGCCGCCCGCGTGGCCCAGTCCGTGGGTCAGAAGGAGAATCCTTCCAACTTCCTGCTGATGCACGCCATGGGTCCCAACGTGGCCGGTGTCATCGGCTCTGCGGTTGCCGCAGGTTTTATGATCAAAGTCTTCGGCGGCTGATCTCCAAACGAAAACAAACACCCCACTGTGCGATTGCGCGCAGTGGGGTGTCCTTTTTGGGGGGTGGGGGAGGGGAAATAAAAAAGTTGCAATTTTTTGAAAATAAGGCTTGCATTATCAAAACCTTTGTGCTATTATAATCTAGCTGTCGCAAGCAGTATGCGGCTGTAGCTCAGCTGGATAGAGTGTTTGGCTACGAACCAAAAGGTCGGGGGTTCGAATCCCTTCAGCCGTACCAAAAACACCGTCACCCACTCGGGTGACGGTGTTTTTGCATATGTACGGCGAAGGGATTCGAACCCTGAGAGGGCAAATAAAGGCTCCCCTGTGTAAGGGGAGTTGGCGGCCGTAGGCCGACTGAGGGGACGTCGATACAGAACGGACAATCCCTCCGCCCCTTCGGGGGACCTCCCTTTACACAAGGGAGGCTCAAGCGCGCAAGCGGCGGTATCCCTTCAGTTATAGAAAAAATTGAATTCCCTGCAGATTTGCTGCAATAAAGAAAAACAAGGAGGGACTTGTTATGATCAAAACCGCAAAGGACCTGACTGTTGCCACCAGGGACAACGCCCGTGGCGAGGTCAAGATGCACCTGTACAATCTGGCCAATTTCCCCGGCCGCAACCCAAAGCTGCGCATGTTCTCCAACGTGAAGCTCAAGCCCGGCGAGGAAGTGGAGTTCCACATTCATTCCGGCGAGTTTGAAAGCTACTACATCATCTCCGGCCAGGGCCTGTATCAGGACAACGACGAGTTCGTCGAGGTGGAGCCCGGCACCGTTACCTTCACCCCCTCCGGTCAGGGTCACGGCATCAAGAACATCGGCGACGACATTCTGGAGTTTATCGCCTTGATCGTTTTGGACTAAAACGAAACAATGCAAAAGGGCCCGACCAATCGGGCGGGGCCTTTTGCTACTACGGAGGAGTCATGAGAGAATAAAATCAACGATGGAGAAACCAAACATGGTGTCGTTTTCCACCAGCACAGCGCGGAACGTGCAGAGGATGTGTCCGTCCGCGGGGGCGGTCAGGGTGCCGTCCAGGGTGAACAGACCGTCTGCCGCAGGGGCGGGGGCGGTCAATGCAATCGTTACAAGGGCGGGGTCACCCAGGGCCAGTTCATACAAATCGGCGCGGGGGTCATAGTTCACCTTGCCGGCAAGTTCGGCGGGAATGGCGGGCAGTTCCTGGCGGTTTGCAAACAGCGCGCCAAAGAAGTCGCCAATGCACTCCGAGGGCAGCAGCAGGCTCTGTTCGGTCACTTGCGCCCGGTCATCCTCGTGCCCGTAGAGGGACAGGACGTAGTACAAAGCGTTCCAAACGAAGAAGTCGCTGTCGGCGTCGTAGGGGAGATCGCCCTCCAGCATGGACAGGGCCAGCGCAGTCAGAGGCAGGCTGATGCCGTCGGTTACCATGCTGTCCGCAGGGACGGAGCCGGGCAGGAAGCCCACTTCTTCGTATTGAGGAACGGTGTTCAAATCATCGGCCAGTACGCTTGCGGACATGGGGATGGCAAGCAGACAGACGGACAACAGAACGCACAGGATTTTTTTCATGGCGTGAGCCTCCTTCCTTTTTTCTGATATCAGTATAACACCAGACTATGGTTACATTCTCGTCCCTAACATTACGATGCGGTGAAAAAACGGTTACAGATGATTACAGGCCGGCTCGTCCACCTGGTTAAGTGTACGCAGACAAGCCCCCAAAAAGACCGGGGGAGAAAATATTTTTTGCCCTTGTGCGCGGTTGACCCGGGGGCGGGAATGTAATAAAATATGAGGAAAGAAACTTGTCAAACGAGAGGGAACACCATGCTTGACCATGAACAGGAATTAAGATTTTGCAAAGCTCGCCGGGTTGCTATCGCCCACGATTTCACCCGGCTGAATACTGAACAGCAGCAGGCTGTGCTGACCACTGAGGGGCCGCTTTTGCTGCTGGCCGGTGCGGGCAGCGGCAAGACCACGGTGCTGATCAACCGCATCGCAAACCTCATTCGCTACGGCTGCGGCTCGGACAGTGTGGAGGTGCCGGAGTGGGTGACGGAGGACGACCTTGCCTTTTTGGAGAGCTATGCCGCCGATCCTGCCGGGAAGGATGCCGACCGCGCCCGCCGTCTGTGTCAGCTGGACCCCGCCGCGCCGTGGTCCATTTTGGCCATCACCTTCACCAACAAGGCCGCCGGGGAGCTGAAGGATCGCCTTGCCATGATGCTGGGGCCGGAGGCCAACGACATTTGGGCCAGCACCTTCCACTCCGCCTGCGTGCGTATCCTGCGCCGGGACATTGACAAGCTGGGGTTCTCGTCCTCCTTTACTATTTACGATACCGACGACTCCCTGCGGGTCATCAAGGATATTTTGAAGGAGCAGAACATCGACGACAAGCAGTTCCCGCCACGGACGGTGCTGGGTTACATCTCCCGGGCCAAGGACGAGATGAAGCTGGCGGCCCAGTACCAGCATGAGTGCAGCAAGAGCGGTGACTTCCGCCTGCAGCGCATTGCCGCCATCTACGCCGAGTACGAGCGGCGTTTGTGGGAGGCCAGCGCCCTGGACTTTGACGACATCATTCTGCACACCGTCCGCCTGCTGCAGCAGGACGAGCAGGTGCGCACTTACTACCAGCGCAAGTTCCGCTACGTCCTCATCGACGAGTATCAGGACACCAACAACCTGCAGTATCTGCTGGCTTCCACCCTGGCGGGCGGATACGAGAACTTCTGCGTGGTGGGCGACGATGACCAGTCCATCTACCGCTTCCGCGGCGCCACCATTGAGAACATTCTGTCCTTTGAAAAGCAGTACCCCAAGGCCCGTGTCATCCGTCTGGAGCAGAACTACCGCTCCACCGCCAACATTCTGGAGGCATCCAACGCCGTCATCCGCAACAATCAGGGCCGCAAGGGCAAGGAACTTTGGACGAAAGCCGGGGCGGGGGACAAACTGCAGATGTACACCGCCATGAATGAGAATGACGAGGCACAGTACGTTGCCATGCGCATCATGGATGGCTTCAGCAAGGGCAGAAAGTGGAAGGATCACGCCATCCTCTACCGAATGAATGCCCAGTCTAACCAAATGGAAAACGCCTGCAAGCGCAACGGCATTCCTTATAAAATCATCGGCGGCACCCGCTTTTTTGACCGCGCCGAGGTCAAGGACATGGTGGCCTATCTGTGCGTACTGAACAACACCGATGATGACCTGCGTCTGCAGCGCATTATCAACAATCCCCCCCGGGGCATCGGCGCCAAAACGGTGGAGACCGCCCAGGCCATCGCCGTGCAGGAGGGCAGACCTCTGTTTCAAGTCATCAGCCACGCGGCGGAGTACCCCGACCTGCAGAAGGCGGCGGGGAAGCTTGCGCAGTTTGTGGACATGATCCGCACCCTGCAGAAGCAGGCGGCGGAGATGGCCCTGCCCGATTTTTATGAGGAACTACTGGCCACCACCGGCTATGCCGTCATGCTGGAGAGCAAGAATACGGTGGAGGACCGCACCCGTTTGGAAAACGTGCGGGAGCTGCTGACCTCTATCAATGGCTATTTGGAAAATGCCGGGGACGAACCCAGCCTGTCCGGATTTTTGGACGAAATCGCCCTCTATACCGACTTGGACAGCCACGACGCCGGGGAGGACTGCGTGGTCATGATGACCATGCACTCGGCCAAGGGACTGGAATTTCCTGTGGTCTTTGTGGTGGGCGTTGAGGAGGGGGTGTTCCCCGGTCAGCGCACCATCGGTGATGCGGAGGAAATGGAGGAGGAGCGGCGGCTTTGCTACGTGGCCATGACCCGTGCCAAGCAGCAGCTGTACCTGACCTGTGCCAACCAGCGTATGCTCTTTGGTCGCACCAGCTCCAACCGCCCCTCCCGCTTTGTGGGGGAGATCCCGGAGCAGTATCTGGAACGCAGCGGCCGCAGCTTTTTGGACCGGGATTCGGACAGCGATTGGACGCCGGGTATCGCCAGCCGCACCAGCGGTTACGGCGGCTACGACAGCGGGTACCGCAGCGGCTATTCCCAGCGGCAGACTCCCGTCACCACCTATCGCAGTGCAGCGCCCACCGGCGCTGCCAAATACCCGCTGCCGGGCAAAAAGCCTGTATCTGCTCCTGCGGCGGGCGGCATCAAATCTGCGGGGGCGGCCCCCTCTTTGGTGCTGCAGAAGGGTGACATGGTCAACCACAAGGCCTTTGGTAAGGGCATGGTCATCGCCACCCAAAAGGCGGGCGGCGACGTGCTGGTGGAAATTGCCTTTGACAACGTTGGCACCAAGCGGTTGATGCTGAAATTTGCCGCCGCCCAGATGACCAAGCTGTAAATGCAAGAAAGAGGGCGAAATTCCAAAAAAAGACTACCAAAACACAAAATAATGTGGTATAATTTCCTCCGGTACATAAATGGTCGGGCAACCGACGTGATGGAGGTATTCCTATGAAATGCCCTTTTTGCGGTCAACTGGAAAGTAAGGTAGTGGACTCCCGTCCTGCGGAAGAGGGGGCCAGCATTCGCCGCCGCCGCGAGTGTCTGGAGTGCCACAAGCGTTTTACCACTTACGAAACGGTGGAAAGCCTGCCCTTGGTCGTCATCAAGAAGGACGGTAGCCGCCAGAGCTTTGACCGCGCCAAGCTATTCAACGGCATGATGCGTGCCTGTGAAAAGCGCCCCGTGTCCTTCGACACGCTGGAGCGCATCGCCGATGAGATCGAGCAGGAACTGCAGAACTCTCTGGAGCGGGAGACCAGCACCGAGCATATTGGTGAACTAGTCATGGATCGGCTGAAGGATGTGGACGAGGTGGCCTATGTGCGCTTTGCCTCCGTCTACCGCCAGTTCAAGGACCTCAACACCTTTATGGCGGAGCTGAACAAGCTGCTCAAGAGCAAATAAGGATTGAAACGCCGGGGTTGTAAAGGCCCCGGCGTTTACAGTAAAGGAGAGATATTATGCGCAGAAAAGACCGCCAGCGGGACCGGGAATTTGGTCTTGCGGTGATTGACGCGTGCGAATACGGCACCGTTGCAATTCAGGGGGAGGAACCCTATTGCCTGCCCCTGTCACTGGTGCGGGTGGGGGAGGATCTGTACTTCCATTGCGCCCTGGAGGGCAAAAAAATCGACCTGCTGCGCCGAAACGACAAGGTGTGGGTCAGCTTTGTGGGGGAGAATATTGCCGCCACCGATGACTTTACCACCTATTTCCGCAGCGCCATGGTAAAGGGAACGGCGACGGAGGTCACCGACGAGGGGGAGAAGATCGCCGCCCTGCGAGCCCTGTGTGAAAAGCTCACCCCAGCCCATATGGCCGCCTTTGGCGCGGCCATTGCCCGCAGTCTTGGTGTGACGGACATTTGGAAGATCCACATGGATGAGATCACGGCCAAGGAAAAGGCCATGCCGCACAAGTAAAAAAGTTCCGCAGGTCAACACCTGCGGAACTTTTTTACACTTTTTTGTACACGTGGATATCAAACCCGATTTCCGTTTCCAGTTGGGATAACTGACGCAGCTGCTCCACCCCTGCCTTTGGCGTTTTCCAGGCATAGGGGGTCATGGAGAACAGGGCCAGGATGTCTGCGCCGCTGTTCAGGGTGACGGTGTAGCGCAGGGGAACGGCCTTCTGCCAGACGAAGCCGGGGTAATCTTCCTGTTTGACGGGGTTTTCATAGGGGTTCTCATATAGCACTTCTTTCATCTGCCACAGATGCCGCTCGGAGGGGACGACATAAACAAAGTGGCCGCCTTGGGTCAGCACCCGGGCAAATTCCTCCGCCGACAGGGGAGAAAAGATATTATAAAGCAGATGGATGCTGCCGTCCATGACCGGCAGCCGATAGGAGGATGCCACGGCAAACTCACCGCCTGGGACTTTCTTTGCGGCACGGCGCAGGGCAAATTTAGAGATGTCGATACCCGCGAGCCGGGCGTGAGGCAAAGCTGCAGCAAGGCCGGCGGTGTAGTACCCCTCGCCGCAGCCGCTGTCCAGCAGGGCGGGGGAGGGGATGCCTGCGGTCAGCTCTGCGGCGAGGTTGGTCAGGGCACGGCGCAAAGGGGCGTAGTACCCCTTGTCAAGAAAGGCGCACCGGGCGGCCACCATCTGCTTGTCATCGCCGGGATTTTTGGAGTGCTTTTGATTGGCGGGCAGCAGGTGGGTGTAGCCCTCGGCAGACAGGTCATAGCTGTGACCTGCGGGGCAGGTGTAGGCGCGCTCGCCCTGCACAAGGGGCTGGGCGCAGATGGGACAGCGAAACAGGCTGGACACAAAATCACCTCTGTGGAAAGAAAGGCCCGTGCAGAAGCACGGGCCTTTGGTATTGTGTGTAGCAAAGGCACACCCCGGCTTAGCCGGGGGGGTGACTTATTCAATCGAACTGATCGTAAAGGACGGTTTCTTCCGTGGGGCGGAAGGCAAAGTGCATATCAATGGGTCTTGCCTTGTCGGAGGGATACCCCAGCACCAGCAGAGCAATTGGCTCGATCTGGTCGGGGATATTGAACTGTTCACGCATGGCGGCCGGGTCGAAATGCATGACCCAGCAGGAGCCAACGCCCTCGTTTTGGGCAGCCAGCATCATATAGGTGGTAACGATGGTGGCGTCCACCGGGGAGGAAAGGGCACCGTCGTAGACCCGCTTCCAGCTTTCGGTTTTGTTGTGGCACACCAGCAGCGCCGTTGGCGCGTTGAAATGGCATTTGGTGCAGACCTTCAGCTTTGCAACGGATTCGTCGGTATTCAAAACAAGGATGCGCTGGGGCTGGTTGTTGCAGCCTGTGGGCGCTTTGTGTCCGGCAGCGAGAATTGTATCAAGCACCGCCTGGGACAGATGTTCAGGCTTGAAATCCCGCACGGAATAGCGCTGGTCAATCAGTTGCTCAAAGTCCATATTTGCACCTCCGAGTGTTTGTTGCACAAATCACATGTTGGCAAGAAGCGACTCCAACTCTTCGCGTGTAAAGTTATACAGCTTGTCGCAGAACTGGCAGGACAACTCTGCCTGCCCCTGCTCCTGGATCATGCTGGACAACTCCTCGCGGCCCATGCTGATCAGGGCCCGCTCTACCCGGTCCCGGCTGCAGTAGCAGCGGTACTTCACCGGGTGCCGTTCCAGCACCTCCAGCTCGAAGTCGGACAGCACGGCACGCAGCAGACCTTCGGCATCCAGGCCGTCCAGTAGCGCCTTACTCACAGAGCCAAGGCCGCGCACGCCCTTTTCGATCTTCTCGATCATGCTCTCATCCGCACCGGGCAACAGCTGGATGAGATAGCCGCCGGCGGCGATGACGGACTGGTCGGTGTCCACCCGCACACCAAGGGCGCAGGCGGTAGGGATCTGCTCGCTTTCCACAAAGTACATGGCAATGTCGTCGGCGATCTCACCGGTGAACATACCAATGCTGCCCACGTAAGGCTCTTTCATACCCAAGTCCTTGATGACGGTCAGGGTGCCGGTCTCGCCCACGGCGGTGCCAACGTCCAGCTTGCCCGGCTCGATCTCCATCAGGGCCACGTCGGGATTCTGCACATAGCCGCGCACGTTGCCGCGGTTATCGGACACGGCCAAGATAGTGCCAAGAGGTCCGCCGCCCTTGATCTGCAGGGTGAGGGAGCCGTTGTCTGCTTTCAGCGCGTCGCCCATCAGACCGGCGGCCAGCAGGGCGCGGCCCAGGGCCGCAGTGGCCACAGGCAGGGTGGTGTGGATGGTGCGGGCCCGCTCCACAATGTCGCGGCCCGTGATGGCGGCGGCCTGGATCAATCCATCGCCGGTAATTGCTCTTATGATCTCGTCTGCCATAATTATTGATCCTTTCTGGCTACAAAGAAAATGCGCTGTTCGTCTGCAGCGGGGCGACGCATGGACAGCTCGCCATACTGCCGCACGTCGCGGAATCCGGCGTTGTGCAGGTACTCGGTCAGTTCATCCGGGGTGTAGGAATACTCTTCGTGCAGTTCCTCGCCCCGCTCCCACAGGCCGGTCTCCTCGTCCAGGGCAAAGATGTCCATAAAGTAGGAGCAGATACGCCGGCGGCGGGAGTATTCCGCCCGCCACACGCAGTAGGTGTCCTCGGTCTCGTCCAAGAAGACCTGACCGTCCATAGCTTGCAGCTTGGCGGGGGTGTTGAAGTCGAAAACAAACAGGCCGCCGGGCATTAGAAACAGGTGTACCCGTTCAAAAGCCTTCTGCAGCTTTTTGGGACTGGTGACGTAATTCACGCTGTCCAGGCAGCACACGCAGGCATCAATGGTGCCGTACAGGTCCAGCTTGTCCATGCTTTGGCACAGGAAGATGGGGGGGACGTGCGCAGCGGGGTCTGCCTTATCAGCAGCCTGCGCCAGCATGTCCGGGGACAGGTCCACACCAATCATCTCATAGCCCCGGCGGGCCAGCTCCCAAGTCAGCGAGCCGGTGCCGCAGGCCAGGTCCAGCACCGTGTTTCCGGGCAGGCCCCGGCGGTCAAAGTGCCGCTGGATATAGTCGGCCCAGCGGGTGTAATTCACGTCCCAAGTCAGCCGGTCGTAACAGCCGGCCAAAAAATCATAGCTTGCCATCGGCCATTGCTTTGCGCAGACGGGGGATGACAGTCTGATAACCGTCGTCGCCGTACTGCAGGGCGCGGTTGACACGGCTGATGGTGGCGCTGGACGCACCGGTGCGGGCCAAAATATCGCTGTAAATCAGCCCCTCATCCAGCAGCAGGGCCACCTCCATGCGCTGTTCCATGGCGCGCAGTTCGGACACAGAACACAGGTCGCGGAAAAACCGACGGCATTCGTCCATGTCCTGCAGACCGAGGATGGCCTGATACAGGATATCGTTAGGTTCTTTTCGCGCAGGGAACTTCATAACGCAGCATCCTTTCATGCCGAAGGCGGCGAAAAATAAGGTACCAGCTACCCGATATTTTATCAAATTAGTACGCGAAAGTAAAGAGATATTTTTGCCGGAAAAGGATGTTCGGGAATGGGGGAAAGACCACATACATATCCGTTTACGTGGGGGTGCGTGATGTGGAGTTTGTGACGCGATTGGCAGATTTTATGTGGTTTCCGTGGCTGTTGGGACTATTCATATTGGTGGGATTATACCTCTCCGTCCGCACCGGTTTTTTTCAGCTGTTCGGTATAAGGCGTTGGCTGGGAGACACAGCGGGGAGCCTGTTTCGGGCGGGCAGACGGCAGGGGACAGGCATCACAAGGCTGCAGGTGCTGGCCACCGCTTTAGCTTCCACCATCGGGACGGGCAGTGTGGCCGGGGTGGCAACCGCCATTTGGTTCGGTGGGCCGGGGGCGGTTTTTTGGATGTGGGTCAGCGCACTGCTTGGTATGATGACCGGCTGTGCGGAAAAGATACTGACACTGTGCTGGCGGCGGCTGGGACCGGATGGAAACTGGCAGGGCGGGCCAATGTATTACATATCACAGGGGATGCACAGCCGGTTTTTGGCCGGCTGGTTCGCGATCGCCTGCGTGGGCGGCTCGTTGGTCGGCGGGGGCATGGTGCAGACCAATGCTATTGTGCAAAGTTTTGACAATGCCTTTGGCGCACATCGCCTTTTGGTCGGCGTGGTGGTGGCGGTGCTGGCGGGTATGGTGCTGGTCGGCGGGATCGGGCGCATTGCCGGGGTCAGTCAGCTGCTGATGCCCGCCATGGCACTGTTGTTTTTGGGCAGTGCCGTAGCGGTGCTGTGGCTGTGCCGCTCACAGATTCTAGATGCCCTTGAACTGATTGTAAAAAATGCGCTGACACCCCAAGCGGCGGCGGGCGGAGTGGGGGTGGCAGCTGCCCTGCGATACGGCGTAGCCCGAGGGGTGTTTACCAACGAGGCGGGAATGGGATCCACCGCCATCGCCCATGCAAATGCGGACACGAAACAGCCTGGTGAGCAGGGAATGTGGGGGATGTTCGAGGTTTTCTTCGCCACGTTGATTGTCTGCACCGCCACGGCACTGGTCATTCTCTGCGCTGGTGTGTACGCCCCGGCGACAGTCGGAACGGGTGCAGACGTGGGGGTCAGCCTTGCGGCGGACTCCTTTGGCAGGGTGTTGGGGCCGACGGGGGCGTGGATCGTGGAAATCAGCGTGGTGCTGTTTGCCTTTTCTTCGGTCCTTGGGTGGAGCTATTACGGACAGGCGGCGGTGGATTGGCTGTTTACCGGGCGATGGAACAGACCGGTGTGGCTGTGTGCCTTTCTTGCTGCCTGCGTATTAGGCAGTATCGTCCCGGCAGAACTGGTGTGGCAGCTGGTGGATCTGTTCACGGCTCTGATGGCGCTGCCGAATCTGACGGCGTTGCTTTGGCTTTCACCACAGGCGTTAAGAGAACTGCAAAACTATCTGAAAGTGAAAGAAACACAATGAATGTAAAGGATAAATACTGTTCAAAAACTTTTTAGAGCAGTGGACTTGCGTGCGCGCTATAATTCTGTTACAATACCCATCGCAGAACAGAAAACGGAGTGTGCAGAAATGAATGCGAACCTGATGCGAAAGCTTGCAAAACCCATGCTGTTTGCGGCGGCTATTATATGGGGCACATCTTTCTTCATTATGAAGAACACTCTGGATGTGATGCCGGTATTTACCCTGCTGGCCATCCGGTTTACGGCGGGCGGGTGCCTGCTGGCCCTTGTGTGCTGGAAGAAATGGCGCACATGTAGTTGGGACTACCTTTGGCGCGGCGCCATCATCGGCGCGTTTTTGTTCCTTGCCTACCTGATACAGACCTTCGGCTTGGAACGGACCACCCCCTCGAAAAACGCGTTTTTGACGGCGGTCTACTGTGTGCTGGTGCCATTTTTCTACTGGGCGGTGATGAAGCGCCGCCCCGACCGCTACAATATCATAGCAGCGGTGCTGTGCGTGACCGGTGTGGGCCTTGTGTCCCTCAACGGTGATTTGACCATCGCCACGGGGGATTGGCTGACCCTGATCGCCGCCGGGTTCTACGCTGCCCACATCGTGGCTGTGGAACGGGTTTCTCCTGGCAAGGACATCTACCTGCTGACCGTGCTTCAATTTGCGTTTGCGGGCCTGTATGCGTGGATGGGCAGCCTTGCCTTTGAAACCATTCCGGTGCAGGCACTGCAAAATCCGGCGGTGTTTCTGCCCCTGGCCTATCTGTGCGTGATGCCCACTACCGTGGCGCTGCTGTTCCAGAACGTGGGGCAAATTTGGTCCGACCCGGCCTCCGCATCCGTCATCCTGTCCCTAGAGTCGGTGTTCGGCGTGCTGTTCTCTGTGATGTTCTATCCGGATGAGAAGGTCACGGCCATGATGCTGGCCGGCTTTGTGGTCATCTTCGTGGCGGTGCTGTGTTCGGAAACCAAATTCTCCTTCCTGCGGAAAATGAAATAAGAACGCAAAGGGAGCGGTCAGTTGACCGCGCTCTTTTTGTATAACGAAAACCACGCGATAGTCGCGTGGTTCAAAAGAGCTTAAGCGATGAAAAGAATCCTCCGATTGTGATAGGATGTAGGTGACCTGCCAGTCACAAACAAATAAAACAATCGGAGGATAAGTCAATGAAAAAAG
>JAZSAP010000071.1:0-12704 GCA_045601925.1 Lawsonibacter sp. | reverse complement strand
CCCTGCAGGGCGACCTGTTTGAATGCCGGGACGAGGACGGCACTACCCTCCCCCTGTCCGAGGTAAAACTGCTCGCCCCCTGCCGGCCCACCAAAATTCTGTGCGTGGGGTTCAACTACCGGGACCACGCCGAGGAGTTCGACCTCCCCGTCCCCGACAAACCCAACGTCTTCATGAAACCCCTGAGCGCCCTTGCCGGCCCGGAACAGCGGGTGCTGTTCCCCAAATCTTTGGCCCATCAGGTGGACTACGAGGCGGAGCTGGTCATCGTAGTGGGCCGCCGGGCCCGCCATGTGTCTTTGGAAGATGCCACCGACTACATCTTCGGCTACACCATCGGCAACGATGTCACCGCCCGGGACCTGCAGGACAAGACCGGGCAGTGGACCGTGTGCAAGGGGTTTGATACCTTCGCCCCCATCGGCCCGTGGCTCGAGACCTCCGTTGACCCCAAGGCGGGGCTGGACATCTCCAGCTGGGTGAACGGTGAGCGCCACCAGCATTCTAACACCCGCAATCTCATCTTTGATGCCCCCTACCTCATCCATTATCTGTCACAGGTGATGACGCTGGAACCCGGCGATGTCATCTTCACCGGCACCCCCTCCGGCATCGGCCCGGTGAACCCCGGCGACGTGATGGAGATGCGCATTCAGGGCATCGGGTCCCTTTGTAATCCCGTGGAAGCAGAAACCTGACTGGAAAGGAGACTGTATGATGAAAAAACAACTTACTGCCATCCTTCTGACCCTGGCGCTGGCCCTGTCCCTGTGCGCCTGCGCCCCCACCCAACCGGTCGAAACCGACACCACCACCAAATTCACCAATGAGGGCTTCACCCTTTCCGTCCCCAATGAGTACGTGGACTTGCTCATCGTGGACACCAATATCACTCCCTCCGAGTGGAACCGCAGCAATCTCTTCGACGTCAGCGAAAAGGCCTCGGTGGAGGCCGCAAACCAACTGTGGCCCGACGACGAAACTGCGGGCGGCGGCTCCCTGTTCGGCATCGGCGTGGTGGATGAGGCCACGTTCCACGATATGATGATCTGGGGCATGAACGGCGCAGACGTATTCGCCCGGGATGACAAGGGTAATTATTACATCTACTATCACCCCACCGACGTTCAGCTCATTCGCGCGTACGACCCCTGCACCGACGCCGACTGGGAGCAGTGGGGCGAGCTGTGCGAGTGGGCCAACAACATGAAAGTCACGTTTCTCGCTGACAACCCCGGCCTGACCGCTTACGAGCGCACTTACTCCATGCTGGACTGTGCTCTGCACTACGTCGCCTACGGCGAGGGTTCCGCCCACCTGCACTACAAACACGGCGACGCTGTTTATACACCCCAGCGCACCGATTCCATGCCCTATCTGGAGCAGCTGCTGGACGACGTGATGTATTTCAATCTTTTGAGGGACGATGAATTTGACCCCGAGGGCGACTACATCACCCTGTCCGCCCACGAGACGTTTAACTTCCTCTCCTTTGACTTCTTCACCGACGAAGGGCAGCAGCATATCATCCGGCTCAGGCGCAACGACATGGATGTCGATCCCACCTACTGCGTGGCGTCCAAAGACGGCGCATATTCCTCTGTCGGCAAAGTCGTGGCCAACTGGCTGGACGCACTGTCCTAACAAGAGCGCAGACACAAAATAACGCACCCCGCCAGAGGCGGGGTGCGTTATTTTGTGTTGTTCAATTCTCCGCGTAGCGGGACAAAAACTGCTTGGTGCGTTCCTGCTGGGGGTTGTCGATGACCTGCTTGGCATCGCCCTGCTCCACAATAACACCGCCATCCATGAAGATGACCTGATCGGCCACGTCACGGGCAAAGGCCATCTCGTGGGTGACGATGATCATGGTGGTCTTTTGATCTGCCAGGGAGCGGATGACCTTCAGCACCTCGCCGGTCAGCTCCGGATCAAGGGCGGAGGTAGGCTCGTCAAAGCAGAGGATGTCGGGATGCAGAGCCAGCGCCCGGGCAATGGCCACACGCTGCTGCTGTCCGCCGGACAGCTGGTGGGGGTAGTGGTCGGCCCGATCTGCAAGGCCCATGCGCTCCAGCAGTGCCTTGCCCTCTTCCTCGATTTCGGCGAGGATGTGGTTCTTGTTCTGCTTATAATCCTGCCGTTCCTTGGCCAGCAGCTTCACCGCCAGGGTCACGTTCTCCAGGGCGGTGTACTGGGGGAACAGATTGAAGGACTGGAACACCATGCCGAAGTGCAGGCGCTTTTTGCGCAGTTCGCTCTCCTTCTGGGTGGCGGGGTCGGCGGCGTCAAAAATGACGTTCCCTTCCACGGAAATGCTGCCCTGGTCGGGGGTCTCCAAAAAATTCAGGCAGCGCAGCAGTGTAGTCTTGCCGCTGCCGGAAGAGCCGATGATGGCCAGAGCCTGGCCCCGTTCCAGTTCGAAGCTGATGTCCTCCAACACCCGGGTGGCACCGAAATGCTTTTCAATGTTGCGTACTTCCAAAATCGCCATTTCGTCCGCCTCCTTATCTGAAGTAGTCCATCTTGCGCTCCAGCCAGCCGAACAGCAGGGTCAGCACGCCCACAAACACCAAATAGAACACCGCGGTGTAGAACAGCGGCCAGGTAATACCATCGCTCTTCATAAAGCTCTCACCGGCTTTAATGATCTCGGTGATGGCAATGATTCGGGCCAGGGACGTGTCCTTGACCAACGTGATGACCTCGTTGGACATGGGGGGAACCACTCGCTTGATCATCTGCAGCAAGGTGACTTTGAAAAAGATTTGGGTCTTGGTCATACCAAGCACCTGTCCCGCCTCCCGCTGGCCTACGGGAACGCCCTCGATGCCGCCTCGAAAGATAACAGAGAAATAGCAGGCATAATTGACCACAAAGGTCAGCACGCAGGCAAACATCCGACCGTCTGCGAACAGGTTCCATGGATTTGCGTCAAACCACATACCCGGGCCGTAAAACACAATGATCAGCTGCAGCATCAGGGGGGTGCCTCGGATGATCCATACCACGGTGTTGGTAATGGTGCTGACCGGTCTGATCCTTGCCAGTCCATGCAGAAACCGGTTCTGCCTGCCGTATAGTTTGCGAAAGGGCGTCCACTTGCTCATAGAGCCGAAGGAAATGATCAAACCCAACGGCAACGAGAACAGCAGCGTCAGGAAAAACAGTTCTGCTGCTTCCCCGCAGCCCTTCAAAATTGATAACGTAACTTGCCAGAACATAACAAAATTCCTTTACGCATAATTTGCCCGATCGGTCGGGTAAACCGTCTAAAGGCAGAGGGCGGGATTCGCCCTCTGCCTTTTTGGGTATCGTTTTGGATTCCGCTTACTTGGTCACGACCACCTGGGCGTTCTCGCAGTAGGCGTTGGTGCACTCCATGGCTTCCTTCACCGCGTCGGTCAGGGTCATGCCGTTCCACACCACGTCGATGGACTTGCCATCCAGCTCAAAGACCTTGTTGTTCCAGTCAATGACGATAAACTCGACCTCAACGCCCAGCTTCTCGGCCACGATGCGGCTCATGTCCGCGTCAAAGCCGATCCACTCGTTGTTTCCGTCCAGGTAGTCCATGGGAGCAAATTCGGTGATACCGACCACCAGCTTGCCCTTGGCCTTGATGTACTCCACATCGCTGTCAGCCTCGGCGGCAACGTACTCGGCGGCAGGCTGCTCAATGATAGCTTCCTGAACACCGTAAGTCTGGGCGATCTCCATCATAGTGCCGTCGGCATAGGTCTCGGACAGCACGCTGTTGATGAAGGAGGCCAGGTCGCTGCCCTTGCGGCAGCCAATGCCGTACTGCTCGGAGTTCAGCTTCTGATCGGTAACCTTGATCTCGGGATAGCTGGTACCCTCACCCACCATGGCACCGGCCATAAGCAGGTCGATGATGGCTGCATCGGCGTTGCCGGACTGCACCTCCATCAGCGCGGTGGCCTGGGCGTCGACGCTGACGATGTTGAAGCTGTTGGCGATAGCCACTTCCTCACCGGCGGAGCCGGCCTCAACGGCGTAGGTCATCTGCTTCTCGCCGCCGCAGGCGACCAGGGACAGGGTCATGGCAGCGGCCATGATGAATGCAACAAACTTTTTCATGATGATTTCCTCCAAATGTTTTTAAGTATCTTTGTTATTGTATTATTTCGTTTATCGGGGGTGGTACCTCCCCCTGACACTTTCGTATTTTAGCATGCTAAATCGCTGTTGTAAAGAAGTTTTTTTGAAAACCACGCTTTTTGTGCCTTTACTCCAATTCGCACCCACTTCACCCACCGCAATCACAGCCACTTGCACAAATAAAACGGGCGCCCGACAAATCGGGCACCCGTTTTATTCCCTTAAAAGGGAGTTAGGTCAGGTTGCTCTCGTAGGCCTGGATCATCTTCTTGACCATCTGGCCGCCGACGGAGCCGGCCTGCTTGCTGGTCAGATCGCCGTTGTAACCCTGCTTCAGGTTGACGCCCACCTCGTTGGCGGCCTCCATCTTGAACTTGTTCATGGCCTCGCGGGCGTTGGGGACGACCAGCTTGTTGCTGTTGTTGCTGTTAGACATGATGATTTCTCCTCACTTCATTTTTCTCAGACGGAACATCCGACCATAGCATTGCCCGCAGCAAATATCCTATGCATTCGCCCGTTTTCCTGTTTCTGCTGAAATTCCATTGTTTGCCGCATTTGTCCCGCTTTAATACGCACATTATATGAACAAAGGAGGTTTTTCGTATGTGTACCGCGATTTCACTCACCGCCGGCGGCCATCTGTTCGGCCGTACGCTGGACCTGGAGCATTCCTACGGCGAATCGGTGGTCATTTCTCCCCGCAGGTTCCCCTTTCGATTTTTCTGTCAGCCGGAACAGAACCGCCACCACGCCATCATCGGCGTGGCCCACGTGCAGGATGGCACTCCGCTCTACTACGACGCTGTCAACGAACACGGCCTTGGCATCGCCGCGCTGAACTTCCCCCACAGCGCCGCCTACTGTACTGCGGAGGCAGAGGACTGGCTGGCCCCTTACGAGGTCATCCCCTTTCTGCTGGGCCGCTGCACCACCGCCCATCAGGCCGCCGTGCTGCTGGGCGGTCTGTCCGTTGCAAAGCGCGATTTCAGTCCCGACCTGCCCTGCGCACCCCTGCACTGGATGCTGGCAGACGGGCAGGACTGCTTTGTGGCCGAGCCCCGGGAAGACGGGGTCCGCATCTACCGCAATCCCGTGCGGGTGCTGACCAACGAGCCTCCCTTCCCCCGGCAGCTGGACCGATTGAACGATTACCTGAATCTTTCCCCGCTTCCGGCAGAAAATCGTTTTTCCGCCACACTTGACTTAACAACCTGCAGCCGGGGCATGGGGGCCATGGGTCTGCCGGGTGACTTTTCTTCCCCGTCCCGCTTCGTCCGGGCAGCCTTCGTCAGCCAAAACACCCGTAAGTATTCCAACGCCGACGAGGGCGTTGTCCGGTTCTTTCAGCTGATGGCCTGTCTTACCGTCCCCCGGGGTAGCGTACGTCTGCCCCAAGGGGATGTTGAAACCATTTACACCGCCTGCTGCGACACCGCCCGGGGCGTTTATTACTTCACCACCGCCCAAAATCCGTCGCTCTGCGCCGTGGAACTGCACCGCGCAGATTTGGAGGGCAGCGAACCTGTCAGCTGTCCGCTGTCAGTTCCTCTCCACATTCATCGGCGGAATTGACTTCCACATCCATGGTCATCACAGACACCTCAAAGGCGGTGCGTAGTTCCTCACGGCCCTCCAGCCGCTTGGTATAGGTCCGACTCTGCAGCCGCCCCTCCAGTGCCACCGGGTCGCCCACTCCCAGCCGGGCGCAGCGGTAGGCCAGTGCCCCCCACGAGATACAGGGCAGATAGTCTGCCCGACCGTAAGGGCGATTGACCGCCAGCATCATGTCACAGATGTCCCGACCGAGCGGGGTGCGGCGGAAAGATGGTGGCTTGCACAACACCCCTCCAAGGCGCAGCCGGTTCTCATCCGGGCCGTGTTCCTTGCGCATCTGCCGGGCAAAGGCGGTTATGACAAGCCGATTGGCCACCGCCGTGTGGTCGTTGAAGGAGCGCACCTGCCCCTGAACCGTCACCTCGTCCCCCTCGTCCACCGGACACAATCTCAAAAGCCGCTCACTGGCCACCACGTTCAGTCGGTCCTCGGTGCCCGACAGGCGGCGCACCCGCAGGGGGAATATGTAAAACACCTCGCCATGATTGCTGTGGGACATCCTTGGTGCCAGCGCCAGCTGTCCGTGCAGCATGATTTCATTTTCCATGGGGTCACGCTCCTATCTTTACTATGATAAGAGCATATGCCCCGCCGACCACAAATATGAAATGCCCCGTCCAAAATCGGACGGGGCATTTTGCTTTTTTATGCCAGCGTCAGGGTGAAGGTGAACTCGGTCACCCCATCCTGGCTGGTCACAGTGATATTCTCTTTCATGTTGCCCAATATCGTCTTGACGATGTAGAGTCCCAGCCCCACGCCGTCCCGGTCCCGGCTGCGGGAGTGGTCCGTCTTGTGGAATCGGTCAAAGAGCAGGGGCAATTCCTCCGGCGCAATGGTGTCACCCAAATTGCGCACGGAAACATACGCCTTTGCGTCCCGGGTGGTGACCCGCACGGTAATGTCGCTGTCCGGCCGGGCAAATTTTGCCGCATTGTCCAGCAGGTTGTAGCACACCTGGGTCACTCCGTCCGGGTCGCCCCAGACCATGACCGGCTGTTCGGGAACGTCGGTCTGCACATCCAGTCCGGCGGCGCTGATCCTGCCCTCCAGGCTGACCAGCACCCGCAGCATGACCTCGCTGACGTCAAAGCGCTCCTGCACCGGATTCTTCTCCTCCAGGGCCCGCAGGCGGGACAGATCCAGCATCTGCCGCACGAGCCGGGACAGGCGCCGCGTTTCCGATGCAATGACCTGCAGGGATTCCCGTTCCCGCTCCGGGGGAATGGTGCCGTCCAGAATACCGTCAGCAAAGCCGGCGATGGTGGTCATGGGGGTTTTCAGCTCGTGGGACACGTTGGCGATAAACTCGTTGCGCTGGGTCTCCGTCTTTTCCAGAGAACTGGCCATGCTGTTGAACGCCTCCGCCAGGGAGCCGACCTCATCCTGCCGTTTTTCATAGCCGTGAATACGGACAGAAAAATCCCCATGTCCAAACTTGCGGGCGGCCTCCGCAATTTCATTGAGGGGTTTGGACTGCTGGGCGGTGGTAATGGTACTGGCCACCACCGAGATCACCAGCACCGCCACCGTGGTAAAGAAGAATATGTTGGACATGGCCCGCCACAGCTGGGACACACCGCCCGCGCTGGTAGACACCAGTACCAGTCCCCGGACCACCTGGGCCGAACCAACCTGCGCCGTCACCGGCACCGCCGCCAAAAAGCGGGATTCCGAGTAAATTCCATCCAAATCCGTCATGCCCATGTAGGTACCCCGCTCCGTCACATGGCGCAGCAGCAGGTTGGGCACATTTCGGTTATATTGATACTGCCTGGACGAGCCGTCGGTAGCAAAAACCACCCGGCCATCGGTCTGGCACAGCATCACGTGGGCATCGGAAATTCGGGCCAGGGACGCCACGTACAGCCGGAAAAAGCCGTCCTGAATATTCCCCTGCTCCAAATATGTGCCGGTGAATTCGGAAATGTATTGGGCGTTGTGGAGCATGGAGTCCTTCTTCTCTTCAATTACGTACCGATAGGACAGCAGCGTAAACACCGCAGACAGCAGGGAAAAGGACAGAAACACGATACCCAGCATCAGGGCAAGCTGCCGTCTGTAAAAGGTTTTCATCGTGTTCGCTCCCCTCTGTGGCCGACACTTAGCCGGCAGTCACTTCAAATTTATAACCCACGCCCCACACGGTTTTCAAATTCCATTGCTGGGACACGCCCTCCAGCTTTTCCCGCAGGCGCTTGATGTGTACGTCAACCGTGCGGCTGTCGCCGAAGTAGTCAAAGCCCCACACCTCGTCCAGCAGTTGGTTGCGGGTAAACACCCGGTTGGGGGCGGAGGCCAGATGGAACAGCAGTTCCAGTTCCTTGGGCGGGGTGTCCACCCGCTGGTCCTTTACCGTCAGCTCGTAGGAGTCCAAATTGATGGTCAGGTTGTCGAAGTTGAGCTTCTTCTCCCCCGCCTCCTCCGGGCAGCTGCGGCGCAGCACCGCATGGATCCGGGCCAACACCTCTTTCATTTCAAAGGGTTTGACGATATAGTCATCCGCACCCCGTTCCAGACCGGAGACCCGGTCCTCCACCTCGCCCTTGGCGGTGAGCATGATGACCGGGGTGTCCCCCGCCTGACGAATGTTGTTCAGCACCGCCCAGCCGTCCATGACTGGCAGCATGATGTCCAGCAGCACCAGATCGGGACGGAACGTTTGAAACGCCTCCACACCCGCGCCGCCGTCCCGGGCCACCCGGGTCTCAAACCCCTCTTTTTCCAAATAGAGATGCAGCAGTTCGGCAATGTTGTTGTCATCTTCGATGATAAGCACCTTTCGCGCCATACCACGCACCCGCCTTTCATTGGGTTGTATATTCCTTATTATACTCCAAATCTGTCCGTTTGGGTGAATAATCTGTAAATTAGTCCCCTTGCTCCTATCTTATGGCGCGATACACCCGGCCGGATTCTCCCGCCCGCCCCTTCAGATGCAGCAGCTGCTCCACGGTGACAAACCGCCACCCCTGTGTTTGCAGGGTGTCCACCACCTGCAGCGCCGCCTCAACGGAGGTGGGATAGATATCGTGCAGCAGCACGATATCCCCATCCCGCACCCGGTCAGTAATGTGTTGGACAATGCGCTGCGTGTTGGTATCCTTCCAGTCCTCCGGGTCCACCGACCACAGCACCACCGGGCCGTCCGCCCATTGGGCCGTGTTTTCGTCCATAATGCCGTAAGGCGGACGCAGCCAAAGCTCCCGTTCCCCGACCAGCGGGTATAAAACCCGTCGAAAGCCCTCCACCTGCCGGTCAAAATCCCCGCGGGACAGGCCGTTGACCTGCACGTGGTCCAGGGTGTGTATGCCGATTTGATGCCCGCCGGCAGCCATGCGCTCCACCAGCTCCGGCGCCAGCTCCACCTGACACCCCACAAGGAAAAAGGTAGCCCGCACCCCCCGCGCCTCCAACCCGTCCAGCAGCGCCGCGGTGTGTTCCGGATGAGGCCCGTCGTCAAAGGTCAGGGCAAGTAGCTTCTCCGATTCGGCAACTTCCATCTTCAGGTCAGAGGAACTCTGTTCCCCCGCCGGACGCAGCTGCATCGCCCCCGCCGCCGCCAGCAGCAATATCAAAAGCAGCCACACAAACCGCCCTGTTCGCCTCACAGTTCCGTCACCTCGGTTTCTTTCGCATTTACCGCCAGTATGTGCAATTGGCGCAGCTTTGTGCGGTGCAATTTTTTCTATCATAAACACAACCACTCGTGAAACTGGTGGTTGTCGCCATGCTGGCATGCTGTCCGATAGGAGCAAGATCAAAATGCTCCTTGCTCCTTTTCGTTTTCCCATGGGCCTTCATTCATAAAAAACGAATAAAAAGGCCAGTTATGCCCTCCAATATTTATCTGGGACAGAACCAATACAAAAAGCACCCGACCGCCGGCCGGGTGCTTTTTTATTTGAATTTCTGTCGAGCAAAACCACACTTGCGGCACAGCTCCTCCACCGCCCTGCCCTGTTCAAATCCGGCGCAGATAGCCCGGGGGCGGGGGCTGTCCATGATTTCATCCATAGTCTGCTCCAGCAGATTGCCAAGTGCAATGTCACCCTCGTGGTCCAGGCAGCAGGGAACCACCGTGCCGTCACACAGCACGCCGATCTGATCCCGCAGGCCGTAGCAGAACACCCGCTCGCCCCCATCCTCACACGCAAGGTCGGGCCAGTCGAATTTCTCACCGTGTTCCAAAAATACGCCCTCGGCCAGCTTTACGCCCCGCCGCTGGTCTTTCCAGTGACCCGGAAATTCCATGCGGAGATTTTCCAATACCCGCTCGTTCAGCCGGTCCACACCCCCTTCGTTCCACAGGCGGTAGACCACCAGCTTCTTCCCCCGGGCCGCCTGTCCAAAGGCCACGCAGCCGGACAGATAGTCCTCAAAGGGCATTTGCAGGTCGTTTGCCTCAAAGGCGTGGAGGGAGATATTCACCTTATGCAGCGCCGGCGCATTCAGCAGCAGTTCCTGTTGCCGGGGCAGCAGGGTGCCGTTGGTGGTCAAAATGACCTTAAATCCCCGCTGTCCCGCCAGGGTCAAAAATTCGCCTAACAGCGGGTGGCACAGGGGTTCCCCCATCAAATGAAAGTATAAAAAATCCGTCCATCCCGCCAGCCGGTCCAGCAGCAGACAGAACCGCTCCCGATCCATGGTCTCCGCCTTTCGCCGGGTACCGGGGCAGAAGGCGCAGTGCAGGTTGCAGAGATTGGATATCTCCAAATATACTTTTTGAAAGCGTTTTTTCATATTGCCTCCAAGGAAAACGGCAGCCGACCAGGGTCAGCTGCCGTTTGTGACGTATTACACCCGAATGCTCTGCAGCGGCTCCAGATACTCGGCTCTGCGGGCCTCACACTCGTCCCGGTAAGAGCGGTCTCCGGACTGGTGCAGCTCCTGTAGGTAGAGGTGGTGATTCTTCATGATATCATCGTTGTGGCGACCCAGCATCAACATGGCAATGCTGGAGCACTGGTCGGCCGCGCGCTCCAAATGGGTCAGCATGTCCATAAAGGTCAAACCCGTGTCGATGGAGCAGATGCCCTGACGCAGGCGGGCGGCGTGGCGGTCCTTCAACAGCAGGACCATGTCGTCGATGATCTCTTCCAGCGGCTCAATGCGGCGGGCGATATTCTCGTCATCCTGCTCCAGCGCAGCGGCAGTCAGACCGATGATTTCTTCCACAGCACCGCCCAGAATATCCAGTTCTCTCTGCGCACTTTCAGAGAAGGTCAGCCCCGCATCGTGCAGTTTTTTCGCCAGCTCGTCAAAGTTGGTGGCATAGTCACCGATACGCTCCACTGCAGGCACGCACTGCATGACCATGTTCAGCTGGCGGTTGTCCCGCTCATTCTCCACGTACTGGAACAGCTCAATGAGGAAGCTGTCCGACGCATCAGCAAAATTGTCTAACTGCTCCTCACACTCGGCAATTTCTACCGCGCGCGCTTCGCTGTAGCCCTTGAACTGGGCCAGGCTCAGCCTCACGTTATCCAGCGCGGCACGGGCCATCACGCCCAAAGAGCGGCCGGCCTGACCCAGAGCCACGGTGGGCGAGATCATCAGCTTCTTGTCCAGAGCGGACAGCTCGGGATACTTGTCCTCCTTGGGCGGGTCTTCCCTGACCACCTTGCAGGCGATCTTCATCAGCAGGCCGGCGAAGGGCAGCAGGATAACGGCAGTAACCAAGTTAAACACGGTTTGGAAGTTTGCGATGGTACCGCTGTCGGACACACGCTCCCACAAGCCCTCGAAAGCACCGAAGGAACGCAGCAGGGTCATGGCAACCATGAAGATTATGGTACCAACAACATTAAACACGATATGGACCACACCGGTGCGCTTGGCATCCTTGCCGGTGCCGATGGAACAAACCAGAGCGGTGGTAACACAGGTACCGATGTTGATGCCCATGATCATGGGGTAGACCACATCAAAGGTGATGGTACCGGTGGAGGAGGCCAGGGTCTGCAAAATACCAACCGTAGCGGAGGAACTCTGCATAATAACCGTCAGCACCAGACCGATGAGCAGGGACATCAGGGGCATATCGGCAAAGTAGGCAATAATGTTCTTGAACAGTTCGGAATTCTCTAGACCCTCAACCGCACCGGTCATCAGGGACAGGCCAGTAAACAGAATTCCAAAACCCAGACAAATCATGCCCACATTCTTGGACACATTCTTGCCGATAAACATAAACAGGACGATGCCCAGCACCAAAGCCAAGGGTGCCAGGGTGTCCGGGTTAAAGAATGCCAAAATAGAATCGCTCTTGTCAATATCCATCAGGCGGATGATCTGGGCAGTAACGGTCGTGCCGATGTTGGCACCCATAACGATGCCCACAGCCTGCTTCAGGTTCAGGATGCCTGCACCGATCAGGCCCACCGTCAGCACGATGGTGGCGGTGGAACTCTGGATAATGGCGGTAACCAGCGCACCGGTCAGCACACCCATAACCACGTTCTGGGTCATCTTCCCCAGCACGTTTTTCAGTGCCGCGCCGGAGCCCTGCTTCAGACCGTCGCCCATCAGTTCCATGCCGTACAGGAACATGGCCAAGCCGCCCAGCAGCTGTATCGCTTTGATGAAGAATCCAATCGTCATGAATAAACACTCCTCTTGTTTATTTCGCCGCCTCGCAGGGTGACCTTCCCTCCCATTTTAATAACACCACTATTATACCTTATTCCCCTTTTCTTGGCAAGAATTTTCCGCCCACAAAAAAACAAAGCGCACGCTGCAGCGTGCGCTTTGTTCCTTGCAGTTGTTTACTTGGCTTTGCCGGTCTTGGGATCCCACTTGGCGCTGCGGATGATCTCCATCGTCTGCTCAATGGGAGCCTTGCGGCCGATCTCGGCGATGGCGTCCATCTCGGCGGCGGTCAGGGGACGGGTGTTGATAAGGTTGGCGTTATCCACCACCTGCTCCGCCTTCTCACAGCCCAGAACCAGGCTGGTCACGCCGGGCAG
>JAZSAP010000070.1:0-18098 GCA_045601925.1 Lawsonibacter sp. | reverse complement strand
CAAGTGCGTGAAGTGCGGCGCCTGTATCGCTACCTGTAAGTTCAAGGCTATCATCAAGGAGTAATAGGAGGACGATCAAATGGCTAAAGTTAACATCAAAATTGAGGGCGTCTCCTATCAGGTCGAGGAAGGCTTGACCATCCTCGAGGCCGCCAAGCAGTGCGGCTACGAGATCCCCTCTCTGTGTGCATTCAACCACGGCGAGTGCTCCAACGGCTCCTGCCGCGTGTGCCTGGTCGAGGTCGTGGGCGCTCGTGGCCTGGTTGCCTCCTGCGTCTACCCCGTCAACGAAGGCTTGGAGATCATCATCTCCAGCCCCAAGGCCACCGAGGCCCGCCGCGCTTCTGTTGAGCTGCTGCTGTCCAACCACAGCCAGCACTGCCAGCAGTGCGACAAGAACGGCAAGTGCGAGCTGCTGTACGTCGCTTCCGCCACCGGCGCCCGCGAGGGCCGCTTCGCCGGTGCCAAGACCCCCACTACCTATGACGAGCTGACCCCCACCATCGTGCGCGACACTTCCAAGTGTATCCTGTGCGGCCGCTGCGTGGCCCGCTGCAAGAACGCTCACGGCAAGGACATGGGCATCCTCGGCTTCGAGAACCGTGGTTTCAACACCATCGTGGCTCCCGCCGAGAACCGTTCCTTCATTAACTCCCCCTGTATCATGTGCGGTCAGTGTATCAACGTCTGCCCCACCGGCGCTCTGATGGAGAAGTCCGAGATCGCCAAGGTTGACGCCGCTATGAAGGCCGGCAAGTACGTCATCGTGCAGACCGCTCCTGCCGTCCGCGCCGCCCTGGGCGAGGAGTTCGGCATGAAGATCGGCACTCCCGTCACCGGCAAGATGGTCGCGGCTCTGCGCCGTCTGGGCTTCAAGAAGGTGTTCGACACCAACTTCGCTGCCGACCTGACCATCATGGAGGAGGGTACCGAGCTGCTCAGCCGTCTGACCAACGGCGGCGTGCTGCCCATGATCACCTCCTGCTCCCCCGGCTGGGTCAACTACGCCGAGTACAACTACGGCGACCTGCTGCCCCACCTGTCCTCCTGCAAGTCTCCCCACGAGATGTTCGGCGCCATCCTGAAGACCTACTACGCTGAGAAGGTCGGCGTCAAGCCCGAGGATATGTACGTCGTGTCCATTATGCCCTGCTCCTGCAAGAAGTTTGAGAAGGAGCGCGATCAGCTGAAGACCAACGGCATGCCCGATGTGGACGCCGTTCTGACCACCCGTGAGCTGGGTCGTCTGATCCGCCGCGCCGGCATCAACTTCCCCAAGCTGCCCGACGAGGATTTCGACACCGATATCGTCCACGATTACAGCGGTGCCGGTGTCATCTTCGGCGTTACCGGCGGCGTTATGGAGGCTGCTCTGCGTACCGTGTACTTCAAGCTGACCGGCAAGGAGTATGACAAGATCAACTTCACCGAGGTTCGCGGCCTGGAGGGCGTGCGCGAGGCCACCATCGACATCAACGGCACTGCCGTCAACGTAGCTGTGGCCAACGGCATGAAGGGTGCCAAGGTCCTGCTGGACGACATCCGCGCCGGTAAGAGCAAGTATCACTTCATCGAGATCATGGGTTGCCCCGGCGGCTGCATCAATGGCGGCGGCCAGCCCTACGTCCGTGACGTGTTCCTGCCCAACGAGGACGACGACATCATGGATACCTATATCCAGAAGCGCGCCAACGCTCTGTACAGCGAGGACGAGCGTCAGGTCATCCGTCAGTCCCACAACAACCCCCAGATCAAGGCCCTGTATGACGAGTTCCTGGGCGAGCCTAACTCTCACAAGGCTCACGAGCTGCTGCATACCACCTATGCCGCTCGCGAGGGTTTCAACGACTAATTCCGTTTTCGGTATAAGTCAAAGGGTGGCGTACCATTCGGTACGCCACCCTTTATTTTTTCTCCAAACACCTGTAATACAATGTTTGTAATGTCAGTTCACTTTACATCCATTAGCTCCCGCAAACGCCCCACAGCGCGGCGTTCCAAACGAGAAACCTGCACTTGGGACACGCCAACCACACGCGCAACGTTGCATTGGGTCAACCCCTTGTAATAGCGCAGCAGCAGTACCTTTCGCTCCTGCTCCGGCAGTTGGCCCATGGCCTGGTGCAGGAGCATATACTCCACCACCTGCTCCTCCATGCCGCCGCTGCCAAGCAGACTTTCAAGGGTCAGGCCATCCCCTGTTTCCATCTGCAGGGAAACCACCGGCTCTGCCGCTGTCTCCGCTACAGCAATTTCCTCCGGCTCCAGACCGGTGTGTTCCGCCAGTTCGGATAATGTAGGTTCCCGCCCCAATTGACTTTGCAGCTTCCCCCGCGCTGCGCGGATGGTCATGGCGCGTTCTTTTAATCCCCGACTTACCTTGACTGACCCGTCATCCCGCAGAAAACGCCGAATTTCCCCGGCGATTTTCGGCACGGCATAGGTGGAAAACTGGGTGCCAAACGCCACGTCATACCCACGCACAGCCTTAAGAAACCCCAGACAGGCCAGCTGATACAGGTCATCCGGGTCCACACCCCGTCCGTAGTAGCGGCGCACGATGGACCAAAGCAGACCCGCATTCTCCTGCAGCACCTGTTCACAGGCACGGTTATCCCCTTCCTTGGCCGCCTGCAGCAGCTCCGGGGCAGAGGGTGTTCCGCTCATTTGCCACCCGCCCTGCGGCAGATGCGTTTTTTCATGGTCACCGTTGTCCCCTTTCCGGGCGCGGACCGCACCCGCAGATTGTCCATAAAACTCTCCATAATGGTAAAACCCATACCGGCACGCTCCTCACCGCCGGTGCTGAACATGGGGGTGCGGGCCTGCTCTACATCCGTGATGCCCACGCCCCAATCACGGACCACCAACTCCAAAACATTATCCTCATACAGCCGCAGCTTCATGGACACCTTTCCGATGGTGTCCGGGTAGGCGTGAACGATGGCGTTGGTCACCGCCTCGCTGACGGCAGTCTTGATGTCGTTTACCTCGTCCAGGGTCGGGTCCAGTTGTGCGGCAAAGCAGGCTGCCACGGTACGGGCAAACCCCTCATTTGCCGAGCGGCTGGGAAACTCCACGTTGACCTGATTGCTGGCTTTTGTGCGCATATGTACCTTCCTCCTCTCTTACTCAAATCGAATGATGCGGTGAAGTCCCGCTGCACGGAACACCCGTTGGGCCTGTACCGGCACATTGATCACCGTCATGCTGCCATCCAGCTGCAGCATCCGCCTCTGCGCACGCAAAAGCACCGCGATGCCGGAGCTATCCGTAAACGTAATGCCGCCCAAGTCCACCGTGAGCTGCCTGGGCAGTTCCAAATCAATGCGGCTGTCCAGATGGGCCATGATCTGTTTGGCCCCATGGTGGTCCAGTTCTCCGCTGAGCATCACCGTCATATCCCGTTCCCGGCACGTACACTCCACTGCCATAGCCTGTCCCTCCTTAACGAAATCTCTGAATGGATTATATTCCACCCTTCCTGTCGTTTTCCGTTGCATTTGTGTGTAAAATTAAAATACTTGCCTATGTCGATTTTTGCTGTATAATAAGAGCATCTGAACCGTTTGGAGGATCCAGTATGATTCGTCTTGCCACCAACACCGACCTGCCCGAAATACTGGCCGTCTACGCCCACGCACGCACCTTTATGGCGGAAAACGGCAACCCCACCCAGTGGGGCACCACCTATCCTGCCCTCGACACGCTGGAGGAAGACATCCGTTTGGGGCGTCTGTACGTGGACGTACAGGACGGAGCCGTGTGCGGTGTGTTCATGTTCGTGATTTGGGAAGATCCCACCTATGGCTATATCGAGGACGGCAACTGGCTGGACAGCTCCCCCTACGGGGTCATCCACCGGGTGGCAAGCAACGGCACCGTGCCCGGCACCCTGGGCCGCTGTTTGGAGTTCTGTGGGGGCAAAATCAGCCACCTGCGCATTGACACCCATGCCGATAACTACCCCATGCAACACCTGCTGAATAAAATGAATTTCACCCGCTGCGGCATCGTCTATATGGAGGATGGATCCCCCCGCATTGCCTACGAACGGCTGGCATAACATAGAAAAAGCACCTCACCATCGGGTGAGGTGCTTTCTTGTTGGATGTTACTTCCTGTCCTGCTTGATCAGCAGCTTCAGGGCGTTGACCGCCACTTCGATGGCGGAGGAGGTGTCGTGGCTCTCGTCCTGGTCCAAACCGGCCAGTTCCCGCTCCTGGTTCCACACCACGTGGAAGGCGGCACCGCAGCGCACGCCAAGGGAAGCCGCCACGGTGAACAGAGCCGCCGACTCCATCTCTGAAGCCAGCACGCCCAGCCGCTTCCACGCCTGCCACTTCTGCTCCAGCTCGTAGGATACGGGCATGCGCCCGGGGGAATGCTGCCCGTAGAAGGAGTCCTTGCACTGCACCACGCCGGCATGCCAGGGTCTGCCCGATGCTTCTGCCGCCCGCGTCAGGGCGGACAGCACCCGCCAATCCGGGACGGCGGGAAATTCGATGGGCGCATACTCCCGGCTGGTGCCCTCCATACGCACGGCGCCGGTGGCCACCACCACATCATTACTGCGCACGTCCAGCTTGATGCCGCCGCAGGTGCCCACCCGGATAAAGGTGTCTGCACCGATGGCGGCCAGCTCCTCCATGGCGATGGCGGCAGAGGGGCCGCCGATACCGGTGGACACCACGCTGACCTTCTGCCCCAGCAGGGTGCCGGTATAGGTCACGTATTCCCGGTTGGTGACCACGTGGACGGGGTCATCGAACCATTGGGCAATTTTTTCACACCGGCCCGGGTCGCCGGGCAGGATGCAATAGCGGCCCACGTCGCCAGGGGCACATTGAATGTGGTATTGAAGGGCCCGTTCCTGCATGGAAAGCACCTCACTTCTAAAATATGCTTTATTATACCCTACCCCGCCGTCCCTGTCCAGTCTTGCGGGACATATTGCTTTTTTCGGGTGGGGCGAGTATAATAAGCGTGATTCCCCTCAAAGAAAGGGTGTTTTGCTTGAACATTATTATCGTCGGTGCCGGCAAGGTGGGCTATACGCTGGCCGAACAGCTGTCCCGCGAGGACCACAATCTCACTGTCATCGACGCTTCGGAGGCGGCGTCTCGCCGAGTCTCCGACGCGCTGGACGTCATCTGCCTGCGCGGAAACGGCGTCACCGTCGCCGCTTTGGAGGAGGCCGGTGCGGCTCAGGCCGACCTACTCATCGCCGTCACCGATCTGGACGAGGTGAACATGGTCTGCTGCCTGACCGCCAAAAACCTCGGCGCGCGGTACACCATCGCCCGCATCCGCAACCCGGAATATTTTGAGAATTTAGGCCATTTCAAGCGTGAAATGGGTATCGGCATGATCATCAACCCTGAACGGGCCACCGCCCGCGAGATCGCACGGCTGCTGCGCTTCCCCTCTGCGGCCAACATCGAGAGTTTCTGCCGCGGCCGCGTGGAGTTGATGGGATTCCGGATGCAGAAGGGCGATTTCCTCGCAGACAAGCCGCTGTATGCGCAGGCGGACAAGCTGCAAAAGCTGTCCCTGCTGCTGTGCGCTGCCGAGCGGGGCGACGAGCTGATCATCCCCAACGGCTCTTTCGTCCCTCAGGAGGGTGACACCCTGTACGCCATCGGCCATCCAGCCGCCCTGGACCAATTCTTCCATATGTTGGGCCGCTACACCCACAGGGCCAAGAGCGTATTTGTCATCGGCGGCGGCCGCATCTCCATCTACCTTGCAAAACTGCTGGAGAAAATGCATGTCAAGCTGAAAATTGTAGAGCAGGACGAAAATCGCTGCCGCCGAATCAGCGAGCTGCTGCCCCACGCCATGGTCATCTGCGGGGACGGCACCGATCAGGAGTTGCTGGACTCGGAAAAAATGTCCGCCTGCGATGCCTTCGTGGCCCTAACCGACCGAGATGAGGACAACTTGCTCGTTTCCCTGTACGCCACCCAGCAGGGCATGGGCAAGGTCATTGCCAAGTGCAACCGACAGAATTACGCCTCCATTGCCCGATCCTGCGGACTGGACAGCGTCATCTCCCCCAAACAGATCACCGCCGCCCAGATCCTGCACCTTGTCCGCGGCATGGAGAACTCCCAGGGCAGCGTGATGCATGCCATGTACCGCATCGCCAACGACAAGGCCGAGGCGCTGGAGTTCACCGTCAGCAAAAACACAGAAAATCTAGGCGTGGCACTGAAGGATTTGAAACTCAAGGACGGGGTCCTGATCGCCGTTATCGTGCGCAGCGACCAGGTCATTATCCCCGAAGGTTCCAGTTATCTTCAGGAGGGCGACAGCGTCATCATCGTCACCCGCGACCATGCCATTCTGGATTTGAACGACATCTATGACATCCCCGGACCTGTGGGAGGCTGAGATGAACTTTAAGCTTGTTTTCAACATCACAGGCCGCGTGCTGATGATTTTGGGTGCAGCCATGCTCCCCGCCCTTGCCGTGGCTCTCTACTACGGTGAACCGGGCGGCCCCTTTCTGAACTCTATTCTCATCCTGCTGGCGGCAGGCTTTTTGCTCAGCCGTCTGCCCTACGAGAAGAAGATGTTCGCCCGGGAAGGTTTTTTCACCGTGGGTTTGATTTGGCTTCTTATGGGTCTGTTCGGCGCCCTGCCCTTTTACTTCAGCGGCTGCTTTGATTCGTTCGTTGACTGCCTTTTTGAATGTTATTCCGGCTTTACTACTACCGGCGCCACCATCCTGACCGACATCGAGGTCCTTCCCCGCGGCATTCTGTTCTGGCGCTCCTTCACGCACTTTTTGGGCGGTATGGGCGTGCTGGTGCTGACCACGGCGCTGCTGCCTTTTATGGGGCTGCGCGCCCATTTCCTGATTCAGGCGGAATCCCCTGGTCCCGTGGTCTCCAAGCTGCTGCCTCGCCAGACTCAAACGTCCAAAATCCTCTATGGAATTTACGTTGCCCTGACTGTGGCGGAAACGCTTTTGCTGAGGCTGGCCGGTCTGCCCTGGTACGACAGCCTGATCCACGCCTTCTCCTCCGCCGGCACCGGCGGCTTCTCCAACCGCAACTTGAGCGTTGGTGCGTATGGGAATCCTGCAGCCGAGATGATCATCGCGGTGTTTGTACTGCTATTCTCGGTCAACTTCGCCATGTACTTCCTGCTGCTGTGCGGCAGAGCGCGCGACGTGCTGAGAAGTGACGAATTGCGCTTTTTCCTGCTATTGGCCGTCGGTGCCACGATGTTGATATCCATCAACGTCTTCCCCACTTACAAATCTGCGTGGGAAAGCTTCCGCTACGGTTTCTTCCAGGTAAGTTCCATCATCTCCACCACAGGTTTTGCAACTGCGGACTACATGACGTGGCCCGTCCTATCGCAGGTTATTGTCATGCTGCTGCTTCTGTGCGGTGCCTGTGCCGGCTCCACCGGCGGCGGCATCAAGTGTGCTCGGATCCTGCTGAATTTGAAAAGCATCTTCCGGGAAATCCGGCAGATCATTCACCCCCGCTCCGTTTCGGTCATCAAACTGGACGGCAAGGTAGTTCCCGAAAACACGCTGAACAGCATCACCATTTTCACCTGCTGTTATTTCATCATTTCGCTGTTGGCTACGCTGGTGGTCTCGTTGGATAACTTCTCCTTTTCCACCAGCTTTTCCGCCGCCCTGACCTGCATGAGCAACGTGGGCCCCGGCCTGGATGCTATTGGTCCCTCCGGCAACTTTGCCGCCTTCTCTGCTTTGAGCAAAGTGGTTCTGTCTGCCTGCATGGTCATTGGCCGACTGGAGATTTTCCCCATCCTGGTCCTGTTCAGCCGCCGGGCCTGGCGCCGGACCTGACCCAAGCAAACATAAAACCGCCCTGTGTCGATGACACAGGGCGGTTTTCATTAGGACACAACGGGGGGCGCGTTCTTTTCCTGATCCTTCTGCACCTTATCAAGGAACTCAACAAGGGGCCGTTCCAGGGTCAAGCTGGCGCCAAAGGCGTTGACGACAAGGCCCTCTGCTGCATTGTCCTGCAAAATCATGCGGGCATAGTCGGCAAAGGTCAGCACCAGCGTCTTTTGGTTATCCTCGGGGAACCCAAGCTTCAGCTGCTCCAGATCGGTGAAGGCCGGCAGGAAATTCCGCCCGTCCGTCGTGGACAGCAGCATAAACTGCACCTGAGCCTCCTCACCCGGCTCCTGCAGCACGTTGACCGGCGCCAGCAGGTTGGCGATCAGCAGAAGATTCAGAGTGACCATCTGCTCCTCCCTGCCGTTCTGACCGGCGTGCATGGCCTCCATAGCCTGGCGCAGGTCGGGGTTGCTTATGGGTTGAACTTTCTCACTCATTGTACTTCCTCCTTACAGGCCCAGCAGGCCCGCGGCATTTTCTCCAAGGATTTTGCGTTTTTCTTCTTCGGTCAGGGTCAGGGAGTTGAAATCCGCTAAATGCTCACTCTGCCCGCCCCAGGGGCTGTCCGTACCGAACAGCACCCGGTGGGCGCCGAACCCACGCACGATGGTGCAGAACTGTTCGCCGTTCAGCAGGTCAAGCTGCGCCTTGTTGTAGTATCCGTCCCCCAAATCGTTCAGCTTTCCAAGGGAAAGGGACGTATCAATATAGACGTTTGTATCGGCCAGCTTGTCCACCACCTCGTCCCAGTTGCGCCAGCCACCCATGTGGGCCAGCACGAACTTGACGGGACCAATGGCATCCACCGCACGGCGAACCATATCGGGTGAGCAGTTTACCTTACCAGGGAATCCGATATCAAAGCCCGCATGGGTGACAACGATCAACCCCAATTGACCGCACTTGTCCAAAATGCGCAGATAGCGCATGTCGTCCATGTCCACATCCTGATAGAGGGGATGGATCTTGATGCCCTTCAGGCCCAGGGCCGCAACGCGTTCCAGTTCCTGCTCCCAGTCCTCAAGATCCGGATGCATACAGCCAAAGGACAGTACCCTCCCCTGCCTGTTGAGGGAGGCGGACACGTCATTCACCTTGGCCACCTGACGGGCGTTTGTGGCCACGGGCAGTATGACGGACAGGTCGATGCCCGCCCGGTCCATAGAGGCCAGCAGACCGCTCTGCGTGCCGTCCACGTAGGCCCGGGTGTGGGACATCCCCTGCAGCTTTTCGATGGTGGCGGGGGCGATTTTTTCCGGAAAAGTATGGGTATGAAAATCGATAATCAATGCAAGCACTCCTTGTGCAGACGAAAACTGTGGTACGCTCCTGAAAGCATACCACAGTTTTCATGTTTTGAAAAGCCTTACTTGTGATCGCCCAGGGCGCGGCTCTTGGGTACCAGCACCTTTTCCTCGTAGCAGGAGAACGCATCGTCCACCAGAGCCTTGTCGGGTTTGCGGGTGAACAGGCTGACTACGGGAACCAGAATCAGGCCGGCAATCATGCAGAAGGCACCGGCGTTGATGGGAGACTGCAGCATGGCGGGGAACGCAGACTTCCAGAAGATGTTGGCCAACATCAGCACGGTGGAGAAAATAAAGCTGACCCAGCAGGCGGCTTTGGTGGCCTTTTTCATGTACAGGCCGCACAGGAACGGGGCAAGGAACGCACCGGCAAGGGCGCCCCAGCTCACGCCCATGAGCTGGGCGATGAAGGTCACGCTGGACTTGTGCTGCATGATGGCCAGTATGGCAGAGATGGCGATGAACACTACGATCAGCATGCGCATAATGGACAGCTGCTGCTTTTCTTTCATGTTCTTGAACACGTGGCCCTTCAGCAGGTCCAGGGTCAGGGTGGAGCTGGAGGTCAGCACCAGAGAGGACAGCGTGGACATGGACGCCGACAGCACCAGCACGATGACCACGGCGATCAGCACGTCGGGCAGACCGGACAGCATGGTGGGGATCACGCTGTCAAAGCCGTTGGCGGCAATGTCAATTTTGTCGGAAAACAGGCGACCAAAACCACCCAGGAAGTAGCAACCTCCGGCCACCACCAGTGCAAACACGGTGGACACCACGGTGCCGGTCTTAATGGATTTTTCATTCTTGATGGCGTAGAACTTCTGCACCATTTGGGGCAGGCCCCAAGTGCCCAAAGAAGTCAGGATGACCACACCCAGCAGGTTAACGGGGTCGGGCCCGAAGAAAGAGGCAAACACACCGGGAGCGGAGGAGACCGTGGGGTCACTGACCCGGGCCAGGCCCTCCAGCGCCGCCATAAAGCCGCCCTTGCTGCCCAGCACCGCGGCGATGACCGCCACGATACCCACCAGCATAATGATACCCTGAATGAAGTCGTTGATGGCGGTGGCCATGTAGCCGCCAGCAATGACGTACACGCCGGTCAGCACCGCCATAACCACCACGCACCAGGCGTAGTCAAAGCCAGGAAAGGCCATCTCGAACAGACGGGACAGGCCGTTGTACAGGCTGGCGGTGTAAGGCACAAGAAAGACGAATACGATGACCGCTGCGGCAATTTTCAACGCCTTGGAGTCAAAGCGCTTACCGAAAAACTCCGGCATGGTGGCGGTGTCCAGATGCTGGGTCATAATGCGGGTGCGCCGCCCCAACACCACCCATGCAAGCAGCGAACCCAGGATGGCGTTGCCGATGCCCGCCCAGGTGGCGGCAATGCCGTACTTCCAGCCAAACTGGCCTGCGTAGCCTACAAAGACCACCGCAGAGAAGTAGGACGTGCCGTAGGCAAAGGCGGTCAGCCACGGGCCGACCGAACGCCCACCCAGCACAAAGCCGTTGACATCGGTGGCGTTCTTGCGGCAGTAGAGGCCCACGCCGATCATCACCGCAAAAAACACCAGCAGCATCCCAAGTTTGATCATCATTTGAAACAGACCTTTCTTTCGCGATACTTTATCGCTTTTATGCATTGAAGTTTAGCGCATAAAAGCGATAAAGTCAAGGGGTTTTTCAAAAGATTTTCAACTTTGTACACTTCTCTTGTTTTTCTGCTGCCCTCTCCCCTGCTCTATCGGTTATTTTGACAACAAAAAAGCACCCGGACCCGGGTGCTTTTTTGTTGTATTTACTTACAGCTCAAAGCCCATCTCTTCGGGCAGTTCGGCAAAAACGGCGTCGTCGCCACCGGTGCCGTGGCGGAAGATGACCGCACAGGTAGCGTCGCCACCCACGGGGAAGGGCGCATAGTGCCAGGCACCTGCGGCCCAGGAAATGCCCTTGCCCACGGGAACGTAGAAGGCCTGCACCCGGTCTGGGGTAACCTCGCCGGCGGGGATACCGGCCACGATCAGTCCGCCGGTCAGGGGCAGGACAGTCTCGGTGGTGCGGTCGTGGGCCTCGAACTTTTGGAAGATGTACTCGCGCTGGATGGCGGTCAGCAGGTTGATGGACACGGTCTCGGCGCCGTCCACCTGGGCCTGCTTTTCATACCAATTATACATACCCGCCTCGCCGCCAAAGGCGCGGCCCTCGGTCTGAATGACCTGACCAAAGGGAGCAAAGTTCTCCTCGGTCAGCATCTGTACTTTGATTTTCTTCATAGTGATCTCTCCTTCTGCCAAAAGGACTAAATTCTTTTCTGCACCCATTCTAACGAGCCACGTTCATTATTTGTCAAGAAGAATTTGGCCCCGTCAGTGGTGTAGCTGTCGCTGCCCCACCAGCCCTTGCCCATGGTGTCCGTGCCTCAGAATGCATGGCGGGCGTGGTACTCGATGGTGCCGACGGGAATGATAAAGGGGACTTTTCGGTCGGCAGCGTCCTTGATCTCATCGTAGAGCATATCGATAAGCTGCATAGTATTGCGCCCGCAAAGCGCCGGTTCAGGCGCCTTGCGGGCAGGGTTAGTTTCTTAGAAATACAGTTCAGGGCACAGCTCGGGAATCTCAGGGCTGAGAATCTCGTAGCCGCCTTCCTTAACGGCAATACCCTTCTCCCAGCGCACGCCGAAGGTGTCGCCGGAGATATAGGTGTCAACCTGGAAGGTCATGTTGGGCTTGAGGAAGTAGTCGGAGCTGGTCTCGCACCAGGGGGCCTCGACCTCGATGATGCCGGTGCCGTGGAGAGGACCGTAGACATAGTTCTTCTCAAAGCCGTTGTCCACAAACTTCTTGTAGAAGTTCTTGGCAATGTCAGCGGCAAAGACGCCGGCCTTCACCTGCTGCTCGGACCAGCGGTGCATGTCGCGGCAGAACTGCACGATCTCGCGGCGGCGGCCGTCCAGCTTACCCAGGCAGATGGGGTAACCGATGGCGGCGGAGTAACCGTCGATCTTGGCGGACAGGTTCAGCTGCACGATGTCGTTCTTCTGGAACTCACGGTAGGAAGAACGGGAGATGGCGTGACGGGTGGAAGCCTCGGAGAAGACGTACATGGGCAGACCCTCGTACTCGGCGCCGTTCTCATAGACCACGCGCTGGGCAACGCCCACCATCTGCAGCTCGGTCATACCGGGACGGATCTCCTTCATGACCTGCTGGGTAGCCAGGTCGGCAATGCGGTAGCCCTCACGCAGGCAGGCCAGCTCGTTCTCGGACTTGATGGAACGCAGCTCCACCATCACCTTGCCGGCATCCACGATCTCGGCCTCGGGGAAGGCATCGCGGATGGCGTTGAAGATGGTAACGGAGGTATCCAGGTAGGAAGCCACGCCGATGCGGATCTTCTTGCCGGTGACGCCGATGCCCTTGAACACGTCGTGGAAGGTGTCGGGCTTCAGCTCGGGATAAGCGGGGTCAGCGCCCTCGCGGTAGGCCAGCAGGACATAGATCTTGTCCAGCTTGTTGCGATCAGCGCCGAAGATGGCGGACTCGGGACCCACCATCAGGGCGGCGTCGCCGTTGGCGGAGATGGCCACGCCGGAACGCTCAAACAGGGGCCAGAAGCCGGAGAAGTAACGGGGGTTGGCGTAGTCAGCCTCGTTGCCGTTGACGATCAGAACGTCCAGGCCCTCGCGCTGCAGAATGGCGGCGCAGCGCTCCACGCGCTGCTTATACTCGTAGTCGGGAATACAAATGCGACCCATAATAATTTCCTCCTATTATGTATGTTTGTTTGAATTACTCACAGTAGCCGGGGGTGGTGTAGAACGCCACAGTGCGGGGCTCGGCACGGCCATACTGGGCCACAACGGGCACGCTGCTTTCCAGCATGATGGCGTACTGCTTCTCAAAGGCAGCGGTAAACTTGCCCAAGTCCTCCTCACGGTTGGTGCGCAGGCAGCGCACGCGTCTGGCCTCCACCTGGGTGTTGAAGCTGACCGGCTCGCGGTCGGGATAGAGCAGGGTGATTTTGATCTCTGCCCGGTTGTCCGTCACGTTGGTGATGATGATGGACTCGTGACCGGGAATGATGTTCACACCCTCGGGGGGCAGCTCCGCATCGGGGAAGATCCAAACCTTCTTACCATAGTCCATGATGTTACCTCCCTTCTCGTTCATTTCTTCGTGTGGATGTCCGTTCCATATTTCCTCTTTTTTCTGTAATTATAATATAACTCTTGTGTTCCGTCAACTTCTTGTGCTATACTGGCAATTAATAGGACAATATTCACTTTTGGAGGTTTCCGAATGGAATTTATGGGGTATCGGGAGCACAAGCAGCACGGCTCCGAGGGATTTCCACTGGAATTGTACCGCGTGGATGAGGGTCATCCGGGTTACGTGATGGCCTGTCACTGGCACCGGGAGTGTGAGCTGATCTGCGTCCATCAGGGCCATCTGCGCATCTTTTTGGACACCCGGGAATACCTGCTGAGTCCCGGCGACGTGTGCTATGTGGCTCAGGGCGTGCTGCACAGCGCCCAGCCGGAGGATTGCGTATATGACTGTTTGGACTTTGACCCCTCTGCCCTGCTGGCCCAGACCCGTCCGGCCCGGCATCTGCTGCGGCGGCTGGAAAACGAGGAAACTATGATCTCCCCTATCGTCACCTCTCCCGTCATCTGCACCTGTATGGACGAGCTGCTGGATGCCGTCCGTGGTCAGGCCGACGGCTGGCAGCTGGTGGCCCTGTCCTCCCTGTTCCGTTTCTACGGTGCGGTGGTGCAGCAGGGGCTGTACGAGCCTGCCGTTTCCACCGGCGCGGGCGCCCACCGACTGGCTCATCTGAAGTCCGCATTGGCATATATCCATCAGAATTACCAACAGCACATCACCCTGGACGAGCTATCCCGCATCTCCGGCCTGTCCCCCAAGTACTTCTGCCGCTACTTCCGGTCCATGGTACACCGCACGCCTATGGACTATCTCAATTACTGCCGGGTGCAGAATGCCTGCGTGCTGCTGGAGCAGACCCAACAAACGGTCACCCAGGTGGCCTACGCCTGTGGCTTCAATGACAGCAGCTACTTCACCCGCTGCTTCAAGTCCCAGACCGGGGTGACTCCTCTGGGCTGGCGAAAAAGCCATACATAAGAAAAACCGACACGCCACAGCGTGTCGGTTTTTTGTTACTTATAGCTATCAGCCAGGGCCTTGAACTTGGGCAGAGCGCGGCGGATCATGTCGGTCTGCACACAGTAGGCGATGCGGAAATGACCGGGGGCGCCGAAGCCGGAACCCGGCACCAGCAGCAGGTCGAACTGCTTGGCCCGCTCACTGAAGGCCAGATCGTCCGGCTCCAGACTGCGGGGGAACAGATAGAACGCACCGCCCGGCTGGGCCACGTGGTAACCCATTTTACGCAGAGAGTCCACCAGCAGCTTGCAGTTTTCCTCATACACCTTCAGATCGGCGGTCATGTCGCAGCACAGGCTGGTCACCTGCTGAAAGAGGCTGGGGGCGTTCACATAGCCGAGGGAGCGGCCCGCACCGGCCACGGCAGCATAAACCTTATCGGCGTCGGTGACCTTGCCGGGAACGTAGACGTAGCCGAGGCGCTCACCGGGCAGGGACAGGGACTTGGAGAAGGAGTAGCACACGATGGTGTCTTTGTAGATGTGGGGCAGCCAGGCAACCTCCACCCCGGCAAAGGCGATCTCGCGGTACGGCTCGTCGGAAATGAGATAGATGGCGTGACCGTACTCGGCGCCTTTGGCATTCAGGATTGCGGCCAGCTTTTCTAGAGTCTTGCGGGAATAGACCACACCGGAGGGGTTGTTGGGGCTGTTGACCACCACGCCCTTGGTGTTGGGGGTAATGGCCTTTTCAAAGGCGTCGAAGTCGATCTGGAACTGCTCAATTTCCGGAGGGATCAGCACCATTTTGGCGCCTGCCCCCTCGATAAACACCTTGTACTCCGGGAAGTAGGGCGCAAAGACGATGAACTCGTCGCCGGGGCAGGTCAGGCCGTTGAACACGCAGCACAGGGAGGCCGCGGCGCCCACCGTGACGTAAAGCTCATTTGCTGTACAGCCCGCGTTAAATCTGCGGTTCAGACTGTCGGCAAACCGGGTGCGGACGGCGGCATCGCCCTGGGCGCTGGTGTAGCAATGGATGACGTCGGGGTTCTCCTGCAAAATGCGGATGGCAGTTTCGTTCACTGCTCCGGGGGCGGGGACACTGGGGTTGCCCAGGGAAAAATCGTACACATTCTCCGCACCCACCACGGCGGCGCGCTGCTTGCCGTACTCGAACAGTTCCCGAATCACAGACCGAGCCGTACCCAGTCCAAACATTCTTTCGTTGACCATAGTTGTTTCCTCCCGCGGGTCTCCCCGCTCAAATTCCTGTCTATCATAGCACATTGTCCAATGAAAGGAAAGACCCTCCACCACACCGTGGAGGGTCTTTAGAATTATGCGTTATTTTGCGCCTCCACAAGGCGTACACCGCAGTACTGCTCACGCAGCTTGGGCTTTTCGATCTTGCCGGTGGCGTTGCGGGGCACGTGGGCGAAGATGATCTTCTTGGGCCGCTTGTACCGGGGCAGGTCCACGCAGAACTGCTCGATCTCTTCCTCGGTACAGGTCTGGCCGTCCTTCACCTGAATGATGGCGGTGGCGATCTCGCCCAGCCGGGGGTCGGGCAGGCCGATGACCGCCACGTCGTGGATCTTGGGCATGGCGGCCAGGTACGCCTCGATCTGCACGGGGTACAGGTTCTCGCCGCCGGAGATGATCACGTCCTTCTTGCGGTCCACAAGGAAGATGAAACCGTCCTCATCCACCCGGGCCATATCGCCGGTGTGGAGCCAACCGTCTTTGATGACCTCGTCGGTGGCCTCTTTGTTCTTGTAGTAGCAGAGCATGACACCAGGGCCGGACACCGCCAGCTCGCCCACTTCACCGTCGGGAACAGGCTGACCGTTTTCGTCCACGATCTTGGTCTGCCACAGGTAGCCGGGTTTGCCAATGGCGCCTACCTTATGTACGTTATCCACGCCCAGATGGACACAACCGGGACCGATAGACTCGGACAGGCCGTAGTTGGTGTCATACTGATGATTGGGGAAATACTTCAGCCACCGGCGGATCAGGGACGGCGGCACAGGCTGGGCGCCGATGTGCATCAGCCGCCACTGGGACAGCTGGTAATCCTCCAGCTTCAGCTCACCCCGGTCAAGGGCGGCCAAAATACCCTGGGCCCAGGGCACCAGCAGCCACACGATGGTACACTTTTCATCGCTGGCGGCCCGCAGGATCCATTCGGGCTTTACTCCCCGCAGCAGCACCGCCTTGCTGCCGGACAGCAGCGAACCGAACCAGTGCATCTTGGCGCCGGTGTGGTACAAGGGCGGGATACACAGGAACACGTCGTCCTCCTTTTGCCCATGGTGATTCTGTTCAGTAAGGCAAGAGCTGTACAGCGCCCGATGGTTGTGCAGAATGGCTTTGGGGAAGCCGGTGGTGCCGGAGGAAAAATAGATTGCGGCGTGATCCTCCTCTTCCAGAGCCACGGGGGGCGCGCTGGAAGAACAGAACCCCATCAGCCGCATGCCGTCCTCGGCATAGGCGGGGGTGTCATTGCCCACAAAGAAGTAGGTATGCACGCCGGGCAGATCGTCCACCACCGCATCCATGCGCTGGACAAACTCAGGACCAAATACCAGCACCTCGACATCCGCCAGTTCCAGGCAGTACTTGATCTCGTCGCTGGAGTAACGGAAGTTCATGGGCACCACAATGCAGCCGGCCTTCAGGATGCCGAAATAGATGGGCAGCCACTCCAGGCAGTTCATCAGCAGGATGGCCACCTTGGCTCCCCGCTTGATGCCGCGGCTGAGCAGAAGGTTTGCAAACCGGTTGGCCCGGCGGTCAAAGTCCTTCCACGTCAGCTCCCGGCGGTATGGCGCGTCGGGATTGGCCCCCTGGATCAGGTTAAAATCCTGCCAGTTGACCGCCTTCATCATCGCATTATCCCGCTCCTCCGAGGGGTTGATCTCCACCAGCGCGACCCGGTCACCCCGAAGCCGGCTGTTGCGTTCCAACAAATCTGTGATTACCATGGAAAACTTCCTTTCAAAACGCGTTTGCTTTTACGCTTCAACGCGTTAACGTCTAAAACTACCGTGTATCATAACCTATTTTCCGCCCGTTGTCAACCATCTTTTTCAGGTCTTTTCGCTTTTTTGCTCCGAACCCTCAATTGCCGGTTTTTCAGCTGCTTTGGCCGCATTTTGGGCCTTTTTATATCGGCTTGGGGACACCCCCATCGCCCGCTCAAAATTGCGGTTAAAGGAGCGGATGGAACTGAACCCGGCCCCATAGGCCACTTCGGTCACATTGCGCCCTTTATCCAAACGCCGGCAGCCACTTTCCACCCGCAGGGTGAACACGTGGGAGAAATGGTACGTGCTCAAGTGCAGTTGTTTTGCCAGCATTTCAAGGGTCAGCAGCTTCTTGTAATTTTCAAGGCAGTAGAGCAAAATTTCCCGCACACTGTCGCGGTTATGTCTGCGCTTCAACAGGGTCATCTGCCCCAGCACCTCGGCCAGCATGTCCTACAGATAGCTTTGGGCGGCAATCCGCTGCAGCTTGCCCCTGGACCGAACCGCCAAGCAAATGTCCAACAGGTCGGGAAACAGCTCCCCCGGGCGCAATATCTGCGTATTGGCATCCGCTGTGGTACGCAGCTCCCCTTCCACCATGTAGATCAGCTCAATATGCGGGTTAATGTGCGGAATGGGGGACACTTCTCCGAAATTAAGCTCCACCAAAAACGGTACGGTACACGTTTCAAATTCGAAATACATATACCCACCTTCAACAGCAATAA
>JAZSAP010000069.1:0-3173 GCA_045601925.1 Lawsonibacter sp. | reverse complement strand
TGCAAGGGGCGATCACCGGTCAGCACCACAATCACGGCAAAACACAGCGTAACCAAAAACAGCAGGCTGAACAGCAGGCTCAGGCCAATGCGGCGCACTCCTGTGCTGCGGGGCTGGCCGTACATCTCGCTCAAAATATCCCACAGCACACGCAGACCGGCCGAGGCGGCAATCAGCACCGCCGGGATACCAAGCCACAACGCCGCAGGGGGTACGGCAGACAGATGATGGAAGTAGTCCTGCACCAGCTCCACCGCCTGATGGGGCAGAATCCGGTTGAGCAGAGAGAACATCTGCACCATATTCAAGTCGAACATGCCCACCACCGCGTTGACACACAGCAGCAGTGGGAACAAAGACAGCAGGAAGAAATAGGTCATAGCACCTGCCGCCCGCGGGATATTATGCTTTTTGGTCAGCTGCCAGGTTTGCAGGATAAAAGCCCATACTCCCTTGACGCAGGACATAAGCCGCACTCCTTTCCGTACAATCGTGGCTTCCAAAAGAAAAACCCGCCTGCGGGGATGCAGACGGGTGATTTCTCGGGTTACTTAGGCCTCCAGCTTGTTCAGCTTCAGGGTCATGGCACTCTTCTTGTGGGCAGCATTCTTCTTGTGCAGCAGACCCTTGGCCGCAGCCTGATCCACCGCCTTGACAGCCACCTTGTAAGCGACATCGGCCTCGCTGCGGTTGCCTTCCGCCACCGCGGCGTCAAACTTCTTGATGTCGGTCTTCAGTGCGGACTTAGCGGCCTTGTTCTGAGCGGCCTTGGTCTCGTTGACCAGCACACGCTTCTTGGCAGACTTGATATTCGGCAAACCAAACACCTCCTCCGAATGATTTAAGATTTACGCACAGTTTGCCTGTGCAGATATGTATTCTACCACCGAAAGTCAAAAAAATCAACAGTTTTTTTCAGTTTTTTTGCGCTGACGGCATAGTTTCTCCACCAACGCAAAGAATAGGGTCAACAGGCGCAATGCGCCACCATATCTTGGGTTGGGGAGGATACATTATGTGGGAACAACGCACCGATCTAGCTTTGGAGGCCAAAGAATTATGGCAGGAAACCGCCCGCGCCGCTGACCGGCTGTCCGGCGTGGAGGGAGAAACGGCCCGCTGTCACGGCTATGACGTGGACCGGGTCCGCATTTTGAACGAGCAGGGGGCCCAAGCCCTTGGCAAGCCGGAGGGGTGCTACGTCACCCTGACCCTGGACGGTCTTGCCCAACGGGAGGAGGACGCCTTTCGCCGGGCGGTCTGGGCGGTGGCGGACCAGCTCGCCACCTTTGTGGCCCACCTCTCCCCGCAGGCCCCGGTGCTGGTGGCCTGTTTGGGCAACCGGGCCATCACGCCCGACGCCATCGGCCCCCTGGTCCATCAGAACACCCTGGTCACCCGCCATCTGGTGACCCAATCGCCGGAGCATTTTGGCTCGTTCCGCCCGGTGGCCAGCCTGTCGGCCGGAGTTTTGGGCACCACCGGAGTGGAGAGCGGCGATTTGATCGACTCCGTGTGCCGCGCCATCCGCCCAGCCTGCGTCATCGCCGTGGATGCCCTTGCCGCCCGCAGCATCCACCGGGTGTGCCGGACCGTGCAGCTGTCCGACACGGGCATCGTCCCCGGCTCCGGCGTGGGCAACCACCGCGCCGCCCTGAACGAGGAAAGCCTTGGGGTGCCGGTCATCGCGGTGGGCGTCCCCACGGTGGTAGATGGAGCGACCCTTGCCATGGACCTGACCGGCAGCCGCCCCGCCGACGACAGCCAAACCATGATGGTCACCCCCCGGGACATCGACGCCCGGGTGGGGGAGCTGTCCAAAGTGGTGGGGTTCGGCATCAATCTGGCCCTGCAGCCGGGGCTGACCATTGAGGATATGGAATTGTTTTTGTCCTGACGGGCCTTGCGGCCCTACTTATTTTCTAAAAAACGCTTTACAAACAGTATTGTTTTCCCTTATACTATACTAACCGTATTCTCCACATATCTCTTCTTGAGGTGACATAGATGAACGCTGAATTTTCCCGCACCCTGTCCCTGCTGCGGCAGGAAAAGGGACTGAGCCAGCGGGCCGCCGCCCAGGCCCTGGGTATTTCACAGGCCCTGCTGAGCCACTACGAAAAGGGCATCCGCGAGCCGGGCCTTGCCTTCGTGGTCCGGGCCTGCGACTACTACAATGTGTCCGCCGACTTTCTGCTGGGCCGCACCCTCAGCCGGGACGGCACCACCATCATCGAGCCGGACGAGCTGTACGACGCCAGCAACGAGAAGGACACCTCCATGCGGGGCAGCGTCCTTGCCTTGCTGAACAAAAAGCTGCTGGTCAACTCCATCGGCCTGCTGTTTGACCTGCTGGGCAAGGTGGGCAGCCGCCGGGCCATCCGGGCCGCCTGCGCCTACCTGTCCACCGCCATCTACAACCTGTTCCGCCTGCTGCACCGGGCCTCCGGCGTCAATAATCCGGGCTTTTTCTCCGTGTCCGCCACCCGCTTTGACGCGGGCCTGCCCGATGCGGACATGGGCTGCAGCCGGGTGGAATTTGTGGAGGCCCTTGCCGCTCACGCGGAAAACAAGGGCGAGTTCCCCTCCATGAGCAACGACGATCTGGCCCGGGATTACCCGGTGCTACACCAGTCCCTGCTGCAAATCGTCCACCACACCGGCGCCCGGGTCAACCAACTGCCCGAGGGACGCGCCGGCAAATAACCCGCCGTAGGGAGGTTTCTTATTATGACAGACCAAAGCAACATTCGCAACTTCTCCATTATCGCCCATATAGATCACGGCAAATCCACCCTGTCTGACCGCCTCATTGAGCTGTGCGGCGCGGTGGAACAGCGACAGATGGAGTCCCAGCTGCTGGATAATATGGACCTTGAGCGCGAGCGCGGCACCACCATCAAGGCCCGGGCAGTACGTATGGAGTACAAGGCCGAGGACGGCCAGACCTACCACCTGAACCTCATCGACACCCCGGGCCACGTGGACTTCAACTACGAGGTGTCCCGTTCTCTGGCCGCCTGCGAGGGCGCGGTACTCATCGTGGATGCCAGTCAGGGTATCGAGGCTCAGACCCTTGCCAACACCTTCCTTGCCATGGAGCATGACCTTGAAATCCTCCCCGTCATCAACAAGATCGACCTGCCCGCCGCCGACCCCAAGCGGGTGAAGGA
>JAZSAP010000068.1:0-17682 GCA_045601925.1 Lawsonibacter sp. | reverse complement strand
AGCATCAGGGATTGGGTGCTGTTCCAGCGGCGTAAGGCAACCGCCGGCCGGAAGGGAGGGTGCTGAGATGCTGAAGATCAACAACATTTCCAAGACCTTCAACCCCGGCACGGTCAACGAGAAAAAGGCGCTGGAGAACGTGTCCCTGCACCTGTTGCCCGGCGACTTTGTAACCATCGTGGGCTCCAACGGTGCGGGAAAATCCACCCTGTTCAACGCCATTGCCGGTGCGTTTTTTGCCGATGAAGGCAATATCGTACTGGCGGGGGAGGATATTACATTCAAGCCCGAGTACAAGCGCAGCCGTGAGATGGGCCGTCTGTTCCAGGACCCCATGCGCGGAACAGCGCCCAACATGACCATTGAGGAAAATCTGGCGCTGGCCTATCTGCGTACCGCCAAGCACCAAAATGCCTTCTTCAGCCGCATCAGCAAGGCGGACCGGGCATTCTTCCGGGACCAGCTTGCCCTGCTGGGCATGGGGTTGGAAAATCGGATGCGCCAGCCTGTGGGCCTGCTGTCTGGCGGTCAGCGGCAGGCGCTGACCCTGCTGATGGCTACTATGGTGCCGCCCAAGGTGCTGCTGCTGGATGAGCATACTGCCGCCCTTGACCCCGCCACGGCGGAGAAGGTGCTGGCCATCACCGAGGATGTGGTGTCCCGCAATAAGATCACCACCCTTATGGTCACCCACAACATGAAAAATGCCCTCAGTCTGGGCAACCGCACCATCATGATGGACAGCGGCCGCATCGTCTTTGATACCCGGGATGAGGAACGCGCCGGTCTGACCGTGGACAGCCTGTTGGAGAAATTCCGTCAGGGCGCGGGCAAAGCCCTGGACAACGACCGTATTTTGCTTTCCGATTAACAAAAAAGGGTCCTCCCACACGGTGGTCACTTTTTTAATATCCAATTTCGTTTTCGGTGGACAGCCCCTTGATGTGCCGGTTGTCATTGGCGATCTCGAAGGTGGGGGTGATGAGCGCGCCTTTCTCACCGGAGAACTGCACCACGGTGATGGCGGTGTAATCGGGGATGAGGGTCTGGCACAGGAAGGGGAAGGGCAGGTTGAACAGATAGGAGAGTATTACGGTGGAAATGGTGCCGTGGCTGGTCATGACCACGGTATCGTCATTCTGCCGGCGCACCCGGTAGAAGTTGCCCTCCCGCTCAAAACCGAGTCCGGAAAGAAACCGGTCGAACCCGGCCTCGGCGGCGGGGAACTGATTCAGCAAACGGCTACCCTCGCAAAAGGGCATTTCCTGCTTCCAGTTGGGGGAGAGAAGGCTTTGATTATCCGCGATCATGGCATCTGCCATTCGGTAGGGAGAGCCGCCGTAGGTTGTTTCGGGCATGCCCCAGTGGAACTCACGCATGAAATCAAAGGGCGGCTCAATGTCGAGACCGTGCTTTGCGGCGATATGCCGGGCTGTCTCCACCGCACGACCGCAGGAGGAAGTGTAGACGGTGCAGATGGGTTCATCTGCCAACCGCTCGGCTGTCGCCTCGGCCTGCAGGTGGCCCAGTGGGGTCAGGCAGTCATGTTCATAATCCGGATGCCCGTGGCGGACAAAAATCAATCTCATGGTGTGAGAACACCCCCTGCATCAGCCGATGCCGCCCTTGGTGGTGGCACCTAAAATCAGCACCAGCAGGGTCACGCCGCAGAACACCCAGCGGGTGGCGGGCAGGAACCAGCGGCCCAGAGGCTTGGGGCAGGCCTTGTTGACCTGCTGCAGCACGAAATCCTTTTTGCAGACCCAGAAGAACATCACACCGGCCAACAGGGCGCCGATGGGGCAGATGTAGATGGAGCAGACGTCCATCCAGCCGGACACGTTGGGGGCGATGATCAGACCCACCACAATGCCGACGACACCGATGATGGAAACTGCTGCAGGGCGGGGGAGATGGAACATCTCCTGCAGAGTGGCGGCGGGTGCCTCAAACAGATTGACCAGAGAGGTCAAAGCGGCAAAAACCACCGCCAGGAAGAACAGAGCCAGCACCAGAGTGCCGCCGGGAATGTCCTTGAGGACATTGGGCAGGGCCACGAACATCAGACCGGGACCGCCGGTGTTCAGCTGCTGACCGGCATAGGCCATGGCGGGGATGATCACCAGAGCGGACAGGAACGCGGCGAGGGTGTCGAACAGGGCCACCACACGGGCGTCCCGGGGGACGTTGGCTTCGTCACTGAGATAGGAGCCGTAAATGAGAGTGCCGTTGCCGGCGATAGACAGGGAGAAGAAGGCCTGACCCAGCGCAAAGACCCATACCATGGGGTCGCGCAGACCGGCGAGGTCGAAGCGGAAGATGTAGTGGTAGGCTTCGGCCGTCTTGGGCAGAACGGCCAAATAGACGGCCAGACCAAGGAACAGGACGTAGAACAGCGGGATCATGATTTTGTTGGCCAGCTCGGTACCGCGGCTGATGCCGAAAATCATGATGCCGATGGTCACAACCATGCCCGCAACCTGCCAGACCACGTTGGAGGTGGCGGTAGCGCCGAAGAAGCTGTCAAAGGCGCCCACGTCGGGCAGGGCGGCCAAAGATCCCTCCAGCGCGTGGAACAGATACTTGAAGATCCAACCAACCACCACGGAGTAGCCGATGGCCAAGGCCAAAGAGCCGAGAACCGGCACAAGACCCAACAGCCGACCCGGCTTTTCCGTGCCGAAGCGCTGCTTTGTAGCCTGACCGAAGGCACCGATGGGGCCGGAGCGGGTGGCGCGGCCAAAGGACATCTCACCGATCATGCCGGTGGACGAGATCAGGAAGACAAAAATCAGGTAAGGGATCAGAAAGGTGCCGCCGCCGTAAGCGGAGACACGGGAAGGAAACAGCCAAATGTTGCCCATGCCCACGGCGGAACCGATGCAGGAGAGGATAAATCCCCACTTGGAACGCCAGGAGTCCCGGGCGGTGCTGCGCAGTGACATAACAGAACGCCTCTTTTCTTTGAATTGTAAAAACGCTACGCCACATTGTACCATAGAAGAGGGAATAAGGCAAAGGAAATAAAAAAGAACCCCTGCCCGGTGTGGCGGGCAGGGGGCAATCGTCATTCGGTGGGAACATCTTGCTGCGAGGGGGCATCCTCGACCTCGAAATCACTGCTGTCCAACACGATGGCATCGTCGGCTGCGGCGGTGGTGTCGGCTGCGACCACGCTCTCGTTTTCGCCCTCTTTCAGCTCGTTGATTTTGGCGTTGTTCTCTTTAATGGCGGCCATAGCCTTGGTGACACGGTCGCAAGAGGCGGCGTAAGCCGCGCCGGGGTTGGAACGATTTTCTGCATAGTAAATGCGGCCCATCTCCAAGTAAGCCTTGTGGATGACCTCTTTTTCCGACAGGTTGGCAGCTTTCAGCTTTGCGATTTCGGCCAGCACCTTGGACTTGGCCACACCGGCTTGGGCCAGTTCGGCGGCCCGCGCCTTGAATTCCTCAAAAAAAGCCATGCTTGTTCCTCCTTGTGATTCGCGGTGAGCATTCCTATCTATATATATTCTACTCCGTTTTCCGGTTATGTGCAACAGTTTTTATTGCCCACGGGGCAAAGGGGTGATATACTGTAAGCAGGAAACGAAAGGAGGGGCGACCATGCTGAGCAAGACCGGACAATTTGGCGCGCGGGTTTGTACCGCTGTCGCCCTGTTGATTTGTGCCACCATCCTGCTGCAAAATAGGCCCCACGGCATCATCATTCCCCTTGCCGTAGCGGCCGGGGCCGTGGCGCTGTGGCTGAGCCTGCGCTTTATCAGACCGGGCCGCGGGGTCGAGATCGGACTGTTTGCCGCCCGGTTTGCCCTGGCGCTGCTTGTCATCCTTTGGCTGGACAGTCAGCCGGTGCAGGATTTTAACACCATGTATCAGGCGGCCCGGCAGCTGGCCCGGGGCGACTTCGGCTATCTGCAGGACACCTACTTCTTCAACTGGGCCTACCAGTCGGCCTTTGTGGCCTATGAGGCGCTGGTCATCAAACTGTTTGGTGAAAGCCTATTGCCCCTGCAGTTGCTCAACGCCCTGTGGATGGCGGGCACAGCCGTGCTGGTCTACCGCATCGCCGCCCGTGTGGCGGGGGAGAAAGCGGCCGTAGCGGTGGGGGTGCTGTACGCCCTGTATCCGGCCCCGCTGTTTCTTGCCGGGGTGCTGACCAACCAGCATCTATCGGTGTTCCTGCTTTACGCCGGCATATACGTACTGACCTGCGGGGGAAAACCCGGTTGGCAGCGTGCTGTGGGCGCGGGTGCATTGATTGCCCTGGGCAACGCCATGCGGCCCATCGGCATCATTCCGCTGCTGGCCTGCGTGATTTGGATGATACTGCGGGCGATGGCGGAGCGAAGCTGGAAAAACCTTTTGTCCGGCGCCGCCGCGGCGGTGAGTTATTTCCTGTGCGGTGTTCTGCTGTCCGCCCTGATCGTGGGCAGCGGCATTAACCCCAGCGGCCTTGCCAACAATCAGCCCATGTGGAAGTTTGTGGTGGGACTGAATCAGGAGTCGGACGGCCGATGGAATCGCGCGGATTACGAAGAATTTATCGTCCTCTCTGCCACCGATCCTGAGGGCGCGGATGCAGCCATGGGGCAGGAGGTAGCCGAGCGGTTGTCCGTTGGACCCGGCAAGCTTGCCGGCCTTGCCCTGCGCAAGAGCGCAGGAATGTGGGCGGGGCACGAGGACCTCTACTGGGGGTTCGGCCACCTTGACCCGGACGGGCCGGCGGTGGCGGGACTGTCCTGGAACAGCCTGCAGCTGCTGCTGGCAAATGCTGACAAGGGAATCTACTTGCTGGCCTTTGCGCTGGCCTTTGCCGGGATTTTGCGCCGCCTGACCCGGCGGGAGCAGGTGGGTGCGGACCTTGTGCCGGTGCTGCTGCTGTGCGGCTACTACGCCGTCCACTTGATTGTGGAGGTGCAGTTGCGCTACCGCTATTTCCTGATGCCCTGTGTGTTCATTTTGGCAGCCATGGCCCTGACCAATTGGTGGAAAGAAGAATAAAAGAAACTCCCACGCATCCCGGATGCGTGGGAGTTTTTTGCTTTTTACAGACCCTGGGCCAACATAGCCTGGGCGATGCGCTTGAAGGCGGCAATGTCGTTGCCGGCGATCAGATCGTAGCCAAGGCCGTACTGCTCCGCGGCAGCGGCAGAGGCGTCGTAGATGGAGTTCATGATGTCGCGCAGGCGCTGCTCCACTTCCTCGTGGGTCCAGCTGTAGCGCACGCTGTTCTGGGCCATCTCCAGGGCGGACACCACCACGCCGCCGGAACCGGAGGCCTTGGCGCCAGCCGTGAGGATCTTGGGACTCAAGCGCAGCAGCTTGAGCGCCTCGGCCGTGGCGGGCATGTTGGAGGCCTCCACATAATACTTCACGTCGTTGGCCAGGATGCGTACCGCGTCCTCCACATCCAGCTCGTTTTGAGTGGCGCAGGGGATGACCACGTCCACGGGAACCTCCCAGGGGCGCTTGCCGGCGTGGAACTCCACACCGAACTTGTCGGCATAAGCCTGGACCTTGTCCTGACCGCTCATGCGCATGTGAACCATGAAATCGAACTTCTCCTGGGTGGTGATGCCGTCGGGGTCGTAGATATAGCCGTCGGGGCCGGACAGGGTGACTACCTTGCCGCCCAGCTGGGCCACCTTGCGGCACACGCCCCAGGACATATTGCCGAAGCCGGAGATGGCGATGCGCTTGCCCTGCATGGTGTCATTCTGATGGGACAGCATGCGATCAAGGAAGTAGACCGCGCCGTAGCCGGCGGCCTCAATGCGCACCAGGCTGCCGCCGTAGGTCAGACCCTTACCGGTCAGGGCGCTGCTCTGGGCCCGGCCGGACAGGTGCTTATAGGCGCCGTACAGATAGCCGATCTCCCGGGCGCCCACGCCGATGTCGCCGGCGGGCACGTCGGTATCTGCGCCGATGTAGCGGTACATGGCAGTCATAAAGCTCTGGCAAAAGCGCATGATCTCGCGGTTGCTCTTACCGCGGGGGTCGAAGTCGGCACCGCCGCCGGCGCCGCCGATGGGCAGGCCGGTCAGGGCATTTTTGTAAGTCTGTTCAAAGCCCAGGAACTTTACCACCGAGGGGTTGACGCTGGGGTGGAAGCGCAGGCCGCCCTTGTAGGGGCCGATGGCGCTGTTGAACTGGGCGCGGAAGCCGTGGTTGGTGTGGGCCACGCCCTTGTCGTCCACCCAGGGGACGAGGAAGGTGAACATGCGCTCCGGCTCCACCATGCGGCTGAGCAGGTCCATCTGCTCGTACCGGGGGTCGTCCACTGCCGGCTCGATCAGCTCCAGCCAGGTCAGCACGGACTGAAGATACTCCGGTTCGTGGGCGTAAAGGCGTTTCAGATTTTCTCGAACGCGGGCAACGTACTCATTCATGGGGGCCTCCTTACACCAGGCCGTAGGCCAGCATGGAGTTGGCCACCTTAAGGAAACCGGCGATATTGGCGCCGGCCACCAGGTCGCCGGGCATGCCGTAGTCGGCGGCGGCCTTGGCAGCGTTGTTGTACAGGTCGGTCATGATGCGCTTGAGATGCTCGTCAACCTCCTCAAAGCTCCAGAAGAAGCGCATGGAGTTCTGACTCATCTCCAAAGCGGACACGGCCACGCCGCCGGCGTTGGCGGCCTTGGCGGGGCCAAAGAGGACCTTGGCCTCCTTCAGGGCATCCACGGCGTCGGGGGTGCAGGGCATGTTGGCACCCTCGGCCACGGCGTAGCAGCCGTTGGCGATCAGGGCCTTTGCGGCCTCGCCGTTCAGCTCATTCTGGGTGGCGCAGGGCAGGGCGATGTCGCAGGGGATGGTCCAGATGCCGGCGCAGCCCTCGTGATACTCGGCCTCGGGATGGACGTCCACATAGGTGCGGATGCGGTCACGGCGGACCTGCTTGATCTCTTTGATCAGGTCCAGGTCGATGCCGTTTTTGTCGTAGATATAGCCGTTGGAGTCGGACAGAGCAACCACCTTGGCACCGAACTCGGTGGCCTTCTGACAGGCGTAGGTGGCCACGTTGCCGGAGCCGGAGATGACCACGGTAGCGCCCTCAAAGCTCTTACCGGCATCCTTAAGCATGCAGTTGGTGAAGTAGCACAGACCGTAGCCGGTGGCCTCGGTACGGGCCAGGGAGCCGCCGTAGGACAGGCCCTTGCCGGTGAGGGTGCCGGTAAACTCGTTGCGCAGGCGCTTGTACTGGCCGAAGAGGTAGCCGATCTCACGGGCGCCCACGCCGATGTCGCCGGCGGGCACGTCGGTGTCCGGGCCGATATACTTGGACAGCTCGGACATGAAACTCTGGCAGAAGCGCATGATCTCGCCGTCGGACTTGCCCTTGGGGTCAAAGTCAGAGCCGCCCTTGCCGCCGCCGATGGGAAGGCCGGTCAGGCTGTTCTTGAAAATCTGTTCAAAGCCCAGGAACTTGATAACGCTCTCGGTCACGCTGGGGTGGAAGCGCAGACCGCCCTTGTAGGGGCCGATGGCGCTGTTGAACTGCACGCGGAAACCGCGGTTGACGTGGACGTTGCCCTGGTCATCCTCCCAGGGCACGCGGAACTTGATGACGCGCTCCGGTTCCACCAGGCAGTCCATCACGCCCTCGGTGATATACTCGGGGTGGGCGTCCACCACAGGGGACAGGGAGGTCAAAACCTCGCGCACCGCCTGATGAAATTCGCTCTGACCGGGGTCGCGGGCAATCACGCGCTCCATCAGCTCGTCAAGATACTTGTTGGGGATACTCATATTCAACGCCTCCGTTATATTTGAATGGGGTGCTTTACCCCATTAAATTATATTATATGTTATAGCACGGCGGAAATTGCAAGTCAATAGGTTAAAACTTGCAGAAAAATGTTTGGATGCACTGACAAAACACATTTTTTCACAGCGGCATTTTTTGTGTCATTCAACATAAGGTAACTTTTTCTCCCGAAATCTCACCAGTTTGCCCGATTTTATCCAATGGAACGGGGGAAAGCAGATCGGATGTGCCGTGGCGGAGTCCGTGAGAAATTTCGGTTGCAGGATTTCTTTCGTTTTTAGACTCTGGAGTGTATCTGCACAGAAATTTGCAAGATGTTATGCCCAAATGCCTTCTGTTTTTGCACCGCGACTTTTCATTTTGCTGGTTCTGTGTTAAACTGGTCGAAACGAGGTGATGACCATGATCCGTGTGCGCGATATCCCCCTGCCTCTGACCGGGGACATGGAGCAACTGAAAAAGCGGGCGGCCCGCCTGCTGAATATTCATCCGGGGCAAATTCTGGAGCTGAACATGGCCCGCCGGTCCATCGATGCCCGGAATAAGGGCGACGTGCATTACGTCTGCACTGTGGACGTGCGTGTGGAGCGGGAGGGACAGGTGCTGGCCCGGTCCGGCTGCCGCAAGGCGGAGCTGTTTGCGCGGCAGGTGTACGAGTTTCCGACCGTCACCGCCAAGCTGCCCCACCCGCCGGTGGTGGTTGGCATGGGCCCTGCGGGTCTGTTCTCCGCCCTGTTTCTGGCCCGGGCAGGCATGCCGCCCATCGTGCTGGAGCGGGGAAGGCCCGTGGAACGGCGCACCGCCGATGTGGAGCGGTTCTGGACCGCCGGTCAGCTGGATACCGCCTCCAACGTACAATTTGGTGAGGGTGGCGCAGGCACCTTTTCCGACGGCAAGCTGACCACCGGCACCCACGACGGGCGCATTGGTGCGGTGCTGGATGCGCTGGTGGCTCACGGTGCGCCGGAGGATGTGGTGTGGTCCCATAAGCCACACATCGGCACCGACGTGCTGTGCCAGGTGGTGAAAAGCGTCCGTCGGGAGTTGATCGACCTTGGCTGTGACATTCGCTTTGAAAGTCGCCTGTGCGACATCAAGTGCGGCCCGGACGGGGTGCGTGCTGTGACCGTGGACGGCCCGGAGGGGCTGTACGACATAGCTTGTGAAGCAATTGTCCTTGCCCCCGGACACTCGGCCCGTGACACGTTTGAGATGCTGGAACGGCTGGGAGTGCCTATGGAGCAGAAGCCCTTTGCCATCGGCGTGCGCATCGAGCACAGCCAGCAGGATGTCAGCCGCAGCCAGTACGGCCCGGCCTGGGAGCAGCTGCCTGCCAGCGACTACAAGCTGGCCTGTCATCTGCCCAACGGACGTTCGGCCTTCTCCTTCTGCGTCTGCCCTGGTGGGCAGGTGGTGGCCGCCGCCTCGGAGCAAGGGGGGCTGGTCACCAACGGCATGAGCCTGCGCGCCCGGGATGGTGACAACATCAACGGCGGCTTTTTGGTGGGGGTCGGCCCGGAGGACTTCGGCGGAACAGACCCGCTGGCCGGCGTGCGATTCCAGCGCCGGTGGGAGCAGGCGGCCTTTACCCATGGCGGGGGAAACTGGCACGCTCCCGCTCAGTTGGTGGGCGATTTTCTTGCCAAACAGGCGTCAAAAGGTCCGGGCGGCATCCTGCCAACCTATCGCCCCGGCGTAACGTGGACACAGATGGAGGGCTGTCTGCCCGGCTATGTGACCGACACCCTGCGCGCAGCCCTTGGCTTGATGGACCGTAAGCTGCGCGGCTTTGCCGAACCGGATGCGGTGCTGACGGGGGTGGAGACCCGCTCGTCCTCTCCGGTGCGTATCCTGCGGGATGAGCAGTGTCGGTCTGCCATGTGCGGCCTGTACCCCTGCGGCGAGGGGGCCGGCTACGCCGGCGGCATCGTGTCCGCCGCCGTGGATGGAATCCGGGTCGCCGAGGCTGTGGCACAGGCAAAATAAGCCAACAAACGACTATGTTTGCGGCAAAACGCCCGGTTCGACAAGACTACGCCGAATTTCGATGGTTTTTGTGCGATATTTGTCGAACGATTTCCGGAGAAATTGCCATAAATTGGTAATTTTGGTATTGCACGCCGTACTTGTATGTGGTAAATTAAAGATAACCGGCGAATACCAATAAATGGAAAACATAACGGGCGGATGCGCCAGAAAGGATTTTGTAAATATGGATGTCAAGAAGAAGGTTTTGGTGGCAGATGCGGGGGAGGAGTTCCGGGCCCTGCTTGTGGATGCCATTTCCGCAGAAACGGATATGCAGGTGGTGGGTACCACCGGCGACGGGCAGGAGCTGCTGGACATGATCGGCGGCTGCAAGCCTGACCTTGTGGTGATGGATATCATTTTGGCTCAGGCGGATGGGGTGGAGGTGCTGAAAGCACTCAGCCAGCTGCCGGAGCAGGAGCGGCCCCGCACCCTGGTGCTGTCTGCTCTGGCGCGGGGAACCATGGCGGAGCTTGCTATCCGTTACGGTGCGGACCACTACATGACCAAACCCTGCCGGTTGGAGGTGCTGTGCGAGCGGCTGCGCCAGCTGGCCGGGCTGGATATCGAGGAACCCCAAAGCTGGCGTTCCAGCATGGAGACCCGGGTTACCGCCATCATCCATGAAATCGGTGTGCCTGCCCATATTAAAGGTTACCACTACCTGCGTGAGGCGATTTTGTACTCCATCGACAATTTGGACGCCATCAACGCCGTGACCAAGGTGCTGTATCCCGAGGTGGCAAAGCGGTTCAACACCACCCCAAGCCGGGTGGAGCGGGCCGTGCGCCACGCCATCGAGGTGGCTTGGGACCGGGGCGACCTGGACACCCTGCAGAAGTACTTCGGTTTCACCGTCAGCAATATCAAGGGCAAGCCCACCAATAGCGAGTTCATTGCCATGATCTCCGACCGCCTGCGGCTGCAGATGAAGGAGCAGTAAAATTCCCTTGCCAACACAAGCGAAAAAGGGTACTATGTGGTCATCAATATTCAGCAAGGAGGACACTATGACCATTGAGTACACACCCCGGGGGGTCTGCTCCCGGAAGATGACGGTGGAGATCGAGGGCGACATTATCAAGTCCGTCAACGTGGAGGGCGGCTGCAGCGGCAATCTGCAAGGCATCTCCCGTTTGGTGGAGGGGATGAGCGTGGAGGAGGCGATCTCCCGCATGGAGGGCATCCACTGCGGCTGGAAGAACACCTCCTGCCCCGACCAGCTGGCCACCGCGCTGAAACAATATCGCAAGTGAAAACAGGGAGCGCAGGTGCGCTCCCTGTTTTTGTTGACATAAAAATGTAATATTTGGTATTCACAACAAGATTTTGGGCGGCAAAAAGATAAAATATCCGATATCTTGCGGTTTTTGCCGGAAAGAAACGAAAATGAAAACTTTTGGGGCGATTGAAAAGAAAAAATGAGTTGACATAAACTGCTTGAGGGTGTATACTGCGAGTGTACCAAAAGAGAAAGGAGGCAACTGAATGATGGTTGATACCAGCAAGATCCGTGGTCTGGTTCGCCTGTCCGGGGACATCGACGAGATGATCTTCGCCAGTGAGAACAAGGACAACGCGCAGACTCAAATCCATAGTGAACGCTGAAAGAGGGGATAAGCGAAATGCAATGTGAAATGAGCAACGAATAACCGCCGCAGTCACGACGAAAGGTCGCAGCTGCGGCGGTTATTTTATGCGTCTGAGCCGTTATGAGCAGCGCGGATGGACCGGAGCAAGGGCGCGAAACCGAAGTTTCCGGAGGAAACTGTTTCAAGCCCGGGTCGGAGGGAAGCCGCGCGTTGCGAATAGGCGAGGCGTGATAGTTTTTATGCGTCTGAGCCGTTATGAGCAGTGCGGATGGTGCATGGCTTTATGCATATATCTTGAAATCCCAAATGGTATCATGTATAATGGATACAATCGGAGTATTCCGAAAATATTGCATTGCATCCCACAGGGTGGGAGCGACAGCAGGAGGTAATTTAATATGAAACGGCAGAACAACTTGGTAAAAATGGTTGGCATCGCGCTGATGATGGCGCTGGTGGTGGTCATGCAGGCCATCAGCAGCATCATCCCGCCGGTGAGTGGGTTCTCCATCTCACTGGTGCTGATTCCCGTGGTGCTGGGTGCGGCAATTTATGGGCCGGGCGCAGGTGCATTGCTGGGCGCGACCTTCGGCGTGGTCGTGTTTGTCAACTGCGTGACCGGTGCCGACCCGGGCGGCGCCATGGTATTCCAGGCCAATCCCGCCCTGTGCTTTTTGGTCGTGCTGGCCAAAGGAACATTGGCGGGCCTTGCTTCCGGCTGGGTTTACAAGCTGCTCAAGGGGAAGAATGCCTACGTGGCCATGCTGCTGGCGGCTATCGTGTGCCCTGTGATCAACACCGGCGTTTTCGTGGCCAGTATGCTGCTGTTCTTTATTGACGTGCTGGCTGCGTGGGCGGGCGGCGGTGATCTGCTGGGCTATGTCCTGACGGGTCTGATCCTTGCAAACTTCGTCCCCGAGCTGGTTATCAACATTGTGTTCAGCCCTGCGGGTGAGCGGATCTGCCGCACGGTAAACGGGAAAAAAGCCTGACCGGGAGGGAAATATTGTGCTGCTTGCAATTGACATCGGTAATACCAACATCGTCATCGGCGGTCTGAAGGATGATCAGATCCTCTTCGAGGCGCGTATCGCCACCGACCGCATCAAGACTTCCGACCAGTATGCGGCAGAAATCAAGAATATGCTGGGATTGTTTGGTGTGTCGGCGGCGGATGTGGAGGATTGCATTATCTCTTCCGTGGTGCCTCCGGTGTTCAACTCGGTTCAGACCGGTGTACGCAAGCTCACCGGCAAACAGCCTATGGTGGTGGGTCCCGGCCTGAAAACCGGGCTGAATATCCACATGGACATCCCGTCGCAGGTGGGAAGCGACCTGATCGTGGCCGCGGTGGCGGCCTTGGCGGAATACGCCGCGCCCCTGGTGCTGATCGATATGGGTACCGCCACCACCGTTCAGGTGATCGAGCCGGACAACGTATTTGTGGGCGGTTTGGTTTTCCCTGGTGTCATGGTGTCGCTGGATTCGCTGACCAGCCGCGCGGCCCAGCTGCCCGGTATCAGTTTGGACAAACCCAAGCAGGTGATCGGCAAAAACACCGTGGACTGCATGCGCGGCGGCATCATGTATGGCACGGCTGCCATGCTGGACGGCGTGATCGAGCGGGTGGAAGAAGAGCTGGGGCACAAGACCACTGTGGTTGCCACAGGCGGTTTGGCACAGTTCATCATTCCCCTGTGCAAGCGGGAGATCACCTACGAGCGTGACCTGCTTTTGAAGGGCCTGAACATCATCTATAAGAAGAACAAGAAATAAAAAACAGCTCCACCCGATCGGGTGGAGCTGTTTTTTGTTTGGATTACTCCTGAGCGATGGCACCCATGGGGCAGGTGTCAGCGCAAGCGCCGCAGTCCAGGCAAGCGGCAGCGTCGATCACGTACTGAGTGTCGCCCTGGGAGATAGCGCCCACGGGGCAGGAATCGGCGCAAGCGCCGCAGCTGACGCAAGCGTCACTGATCTTGTAAGCCATTATGTAACACCTCCATTTGAAATGTGTATTCTATTCTAGCACAAGTTTTTGAAAAAGCAATATATTTTTCAAAAAACAGGGCATAGTTCATGCAGACCAAATGTGAGGTGACGGGATGCAGGAGAGTAAATTCACATCCGAGGCCCTGAATGTGCTGTGTCTGGCCCGACAAAATGCCTGTGCCATGGGGCACAGCTATGTGGGAAGCGAGCATTTGCTGCTGGCCCTTTCGGCATCGGGACAGAGTGCTGCCGGGCGCGTGCTGCAAAATCGGGGCGTGGTAGAAGTGCAGCTGCGAAAGGCGGTGGCGGAGCAGGTGGGGGTTGGCAGCGCCGGCGGATTGCCCTACCAAGGGTTGACGGTGCGATGCAGACAGATCATCCGCCTTGCGGCCACGGAGTCCCAGCAGATGGGGGCGCCGGCCATCGCGCCGGAGCATCTGCTGCTGGGACTGCTGCGGGAGGGCTGCGGCAGCGGGGCGAAACTGCTTGGCCGACAGGGAATCGAACCGGACCAATTTTACCGCCAGCTGCGTGCGGGGATGGAGGGCAACAAGACGTCGCCCTCCCGGCGCAGCCGCGAGGTGGAGCGGCCTGCTCCAACGGGGGATACACGGCTGCTGGACCAGTGCGCCCGGGACTTGACCCGCCTGGCGGCCCAGGGGAGTCTGGACCCGGTCATTGGCCGGGACGAGGAACTGGAACAGGTTATCCGCATCCTGTCCCGTCGGAGCAAAAACAACCCCGCCCTCATCGGTGACCCGGGTGTGGGCAAGACTGCCCTTGCCGAGGGACTGGCCCAGGCCATCGTTCGGGGCAGCGTGCCGGACGACCTGCGAGGCCGGCGCGTGTGTGCGCTGGATTTGAGCGCCATGGTGGCGGGAACCAAGTACCGGGGCGAGTTTGAAGACAAGCTGCGCAAATTGTTGGACGAGGTGCGCCGGGCCCGAAACATCATCCTCTTCGTGGACGAACTGCACACCATTGTGGGGGCCGGCAGCGCCGAGGGAGCCATCGATGCGGCCAACATCCTCAAGCCAGCCCTTGGCAGGGGCGAGATACAGATGCTGGGCGCCACGACCCAGGAGGAGTACCGCCGCTACATCGAAAAGGATGCGGCACTGGAGCGCCGCTTTCAGCCGGTGGTCATCCGGGAGCCGGACCGGGACAGCGCCGTTGCCATCCTGCGCGGTCTGAAAGGCCGGTACGAGCGGCACCACCGCCTGTCCATCACCGATGAGGCGCTGGTGGCGTCGGTGGACTTGTCCCGGCGGTATCTGCCCCAGCGGTTTTTGCCCGACAAGGCCATTGATTTGATGGACGAGGCGGCGGCCCGGGTACGGCTTGCCCGGCACACTATGCCCCCGGAGCTGCAGCAGCTGGAGCAGCGGGCGGAAAAAGCGGCCCGGGAGCGGGAACTGGCCATCCAGGGGCAGGACTACGAACGGGCAGCGGTGCTGCGGGACGCGGAGGAAAGCTTTCGCCGCCAGTTGGATAGCCGCACCCGCAGCTGGCACAACGACCGGGCGCCCCAAAAGGTGACCGGTGCAGACGTGCGGGCCGTGCTGACCGGCTGGACGGGTATCCCGGTCACAGAGATGTCCATGGAGGAACGCCAGCGGCTGGCAGAGCTGGAGCAGACCCTCCATAAGCAGGTCGTAGGGCAGGACAGCGCCGTGGCGGCGGTGGCCCGGGCGGTGCGCCGGGGCAGACTGGGGTTGAAAGATCCGGACCGACCGGTGGGGTGCTTTCTCTTTCTCGGCCCCAGCGGGGTGGGAAAGACCCTGCTGTGCCGCAGCCTTGCCAAGGCTCTATTCGGCAGCGAGGACGCCCTGCTCCGCTTTGATATGTCCGAGTATATGGAGGCCCACACCGTGTCCCGACTCATCGGCTCTCCACCCGGCTACGTGGGACACGAACAGGGGGGACAGCTGACCGAGCGGGTGCGCCGGGCACCCTGGTCGGTGGTGCTGCTGGACGAGATCGAAAAGGCACACCCGGACGTGTGGAGCTTGCTGCTGCAGGTCATGGACGGCGGCACCCTGACCGATGCCCTGGGCCGCAAGACGGACTTTCGCAATACAGTAGTAGTCATGACCTCCAACCTTGGGGCCAACCGCTTCTCCTGCGGACAGTTGGGCTTTTCACCCGATGGTGCGGGGGCGGTGGACGAGGCGGTGACCGCGGACGCGAAAAAGACCTTCCGGCCTGAATTTTGGGGGCGGCTGGACGGCACGCCGGTCTTTCATCCGCTGGACCGGGCGGCTCTGTGTCAAATCGGGCGGATGCAGCTGGAGCGGGTGACAAAGCGGCTTGGGGAGCTTGGCGTCACGTTGGAGGTGACCGACCGGGCGATGGAGTGCCTGATCGCTGGGCAGAGCGACCCGGCCCACGGCGCGCGGCCTCTGCTGCGGACGGTGACGGAGCAAATTGAAGACCCTGCTGCCGACCTGCTGCTGAACGGGCGGGTGCTCCCGGGGGACAGCCTGATGGCGGACGGGGAAGCGGGCAAGGTAGTGCTGCGGGTTCGGTGAACGCCCCTTGCAAAATTCCTGCTGTATGCTATAATTTTCTTATCCGAGTTTGGGAGTGATTTGGAATGAAACGTACCCGCGCAAGCGGTGTTTTGCTGGCGGTTTCCGCCCTGCCCGGGCCGTATGGTATCGGCTCTCTGGGCGAACCGGCCCGGCGGTTTGTGGACTTTTTGGCACGGGCGGGCCAGCGCTGGTGGCAGATTCTGCCCCTTGTCCCCCTTGGGGACGGGGCGTCCCCCTATATGTCCCCCTCTGCCTTTGCGGGAAATCCTCTGCTGATCGATCTGGATCTGCTGGCGAAGGATGGACTTTTGACTGACGAGGAACTGGCCGGGGCCCGCTGTGACAACGTGGACCGGGTGGACTACGCTTGGCTGAATGAGAACCGCCTGCCCCTGCTGCGCCGGGCGTGGCAACGTTCAAAGCAGCAGCCTGCGGGGAATGACCCCGTGGAGATGGCGTGGCTGGACGATTACGCGGTCTTTTCCGCCCTGCACGACCGGTATCGGTCCGCCTGGTGGGACTGGCCCGCCGATGCCAAACCCGACCCGGAGGAGATGGACTTCCACCGCTTTTTGCAGCGGACGTTCTACCGCCAGTGGTTTGCACTCAAGCAGTACGCCAACGAAAAGGGCGTGCGCCTGATGGGGGACATCCCTATCTATCTGTCCGCTGACAGCGTGGAGCTGTGGCGCAGGCCCGAGGTGTTTGAACTGGGGGCGGACGGCCGCCCCTCCGCCGTGGCGGGTGTGCCGCCGGATGCCTTCTGCCCGGATGGCCAGCTGTGGGGAAATCCCCTGTATAACTGGCGGCGGGAGGAAACCTTTGATTTTTGGAAAGAGCGCATCGGCTGGTGCGCAAAGCTCTATGACGCGGTGCGGATCGACCACTTCCGGGCCTTCCATAACTATTGGGCGGTTCCCGCCGATGCGGAAACCGCGGCGACCGGGCAGTGGCTGCCCGGCCCGGGCCTGAAGCTGCTGAATGCGCTGCAGGAGACTGTCCCGGAACTGGAACTGATCGCGGAAGATCTGGGCGATCTGGACGCGGGGGCAATCGAGTTTGTGCGTACCTGCGGTGTGCCGGGTATGCGTGTGCTGGTCTTTGCCTTTACACCCGGTGCGGAGAGCGCATTTCTGCCCCATAACTGTGATGCCAACTGCGTAGTTTATACCGGCACTCACGATACTCCCACCTTCGTTCAGTGGTTTCATGAAGCCGATACCGAAACGGCCGCCTATGCCCGTGCCTATCTGCGCCTGCGGGAGGACGAAGGCCTTGGCTGGGGCGGACTCTGCGGCGCGTGGGGGACAAGGGCGTACCTTGCCATCGCGCCCATGCAGGATGTGCTGGGTTTGGGGGCGGATGCCCGCATGAATACCCCCGGTACCATGGGGAATCACAACTGGTCCTGGCGGGTGCGGTACGAGGCATTCAACGACGGCGTGGCTGACCACCTGGCCCACCTGACCAAAATTTACGGCCGGGCAAATTAAACCCTTGCAAAAGCGGTTGTACTGGTATATAATACTCCAGTACGCCGGTGTGATGGAATTGGTAGACGTGACGGACTCAAAATCCGTTCCTGGCGACAGGGTGTGGGTTCGAGTCCCACCACCGGCACCACGTCGCCGCGGACTGCATATCGTTCGCGGCGACGTTTTCTTTTTCAAAGCAACCGTTATCTCTCACTCATTCCGTCGCTCCTCCTCTCCAAATCACAACCGCTTCGCTGGGTTGTGATTTGGGTTGAAATGCGAAAACATCCGGAT
>JAZSAP010000067.1:0-7303 GCA_045601925.1 Lawsonibacter sp. | reverse complement strand
TAGCCTCACGCATATCGTTGTTATTGCCGCCGGAGGTACCCACAACGTGGGTGTACAGGTAGTGGACGTTGTACCAGTTGAAGGGAGCCTTGAACTTGCTGTCGGTGGGACCGGCAAAGAAGTTCAGGCAGCCGTCAAAGCCCAGAATGTCGTCAGCCTGCTCGATAACGGGAGGCACGGGGGCGAAGCAAACCACGTCGTCGTAGCCGGTGCCGCCGGTCAGGCTGCGCAGGTACTCGGTGGCGTTCTCCATGCGGGTGTTGACGTAGTGCAGCTCGATGCCGTACTTGGCAGCCTCTTCCACGGTGTAGATGGAGGCGGCGCGCTTCAGACGGGCGTCGTCAATGTCGGTGATGACCAGCAGGGAGGGACGGCGGTCGCAGTGGATGGCGTAGTCAATGGCGGCCAGACCCATGGGGCCGACGGAAGCCAGCAGAGCCATCTTGCCGCCCTCCTTGATGCCCATCTCGTGGACATAGGAGCCGGCCTTGGTGTGGTACATGGCGTGGAAGGTGCCGATAACGCAGCTCAAAGGCTCGGCCAGAGAGCCGTAGTAGTAGGTGTCGGAGTGGTAGGGCAGCAGGCAGTCGCTCAGCAGCGTTTCAATAGGAATGTTGCTGTACTGGGAGTTGCCGCCGCAGAAGGAGTAGGAGTAGCCGGGAGCCATCTGGGAACCTTTGTAGAAGTGAGCGGGCTGGATAACGAACTTGTCGCCGGGCTTATACTTATGCTTCCAGTTCTCGCCGACCTCCACGATGTCGCCGCAGAACTCGTGACCCACGATGGTGGGGTTCACGTCGCAGTCGTCGGGCACGCGCTTGTGCTCGGGACCCTCGATGGCAGCCTTGTAGGTGGACATGCAGATACTGTCGGAGATAACGCGCACGCGCACGTCATCGGGGCCGACCTCGGGCAGAGTTACGTCATCAAGACGCAGGTCCATCTTGCCGTGGATTCGGACAGCTTTGGTATTCATGGTGTAGTTCCTCCTTTACACAACTTCACCGATGCTGGTGTGCTTGAGAGCATCAGCGGCACGGCGCAGCTCGGTAGGAGCGGCACCGTCAAGAATCTTCCGGTACATGGGCAGGATCAGCTGGGCCAGCTTGCTGTCGGCGGCCAGACCGGAAACCTCGGCCAGCACCTTGGCGGCGGCGTCCATGGACTGCCCCATACTCTCGGCCTCGCGGATATAGCGGTGGACGGCAGCGGCGGCACCCACGGCGATGTAGGCGGGGGTGATGCCCTGCTCCAGAGCCAGCAGGGAAGAGCCAATCATGCGGTCTGCAGGGGCCAGCTTACGGGCAGGGTCGCCGCCCACGCGCTGGCAGGTGTCACCCAGAGCGGCGTTGGTGAACCGGCCCAGCAGGTCGGTGATGTGCAGCTGCAGGTGGATGGGGTCGGCACCGTACTTCTTGCACAGAGCCATGGCACTTTCCAACATGGCGTTCTGCACCAGTACGCGGACCTCGGCCACGTCGATGGACTGGTAGATGTAGTCCAGACCCAGCAGGTCGCCCAGATAGGCGCAGGTGGCGTGACCCATGTTGTGGACATACAGCTTGCGCTTGATGTAGAAATCGAAAGGCTCATAGGGGACCATGTTGCGGATGTCGGGGACACCGCCCTTGAAGGCCTCCTTATCCGTGGGCAGGAAGCCGTAGCGCTCCACGCACACGCGCATGGGGTCGCCGTCCTTCATCTCCTCAGTCTGGACGGGGACCATGCGGCCGATGGAAGCCTCAACAAGACCCACGGTCTCGTCGAACAGCTTGCACTCCTCGGCGGTGAGCTGCTCCTTGAGCATGCCTTCCAGCACCTTGTTGGCATCCATCAGGTTTTCACAGATGATGATGTTCAGGGGGCCGCCGTTGGTTGCCCAGCGCTGACGCAGACCGGCCACGATGTTGGGCACGATGAACTTCAGAATGCGGGCGCCCACGGCAGTGGCCATGATGTCGCAGTTGGCGATGGCGTTGGCGGCGGCAGCGGTATCGTTACCGTTGACAGCCGTAACATTCTCGATCCACACGTCCTCATGACCCTGGCTGGACACATAGCGCACGGGGTAGGTGCGGCGCTGCTGCAGGTCGTTGACCACGGCCTCGGCCACGTCGATGAAGGTTACCTCATAGCCGGACTGGCTCAGCAGAGCGCCAACAAAGCCGCGGCCAATGTTGCCGCCGCCGTACATAACAGCTTGTTTCATGCTGTTTCTCTCCTTTTGGGTGGGCCGATGATTTTCATCGGCCCACCGTGTGATTAAACTCGGGGGCAGGTCTTGGCCAGCTCCCAAACCTGGTCGGCGGGCAGCATGCCGTCCACGGAGTTCTCCGCAAACAGGCTGGCAGCCGCGGCGGCGGAGGCGTAGGACAACATATCCTCGTCGGAGTAACCCTGCATAATGGAATACAGGCAGCCGGCACAGAAGGCGTCGCCCGCACCCACGCTGCCCGCGATGCGGGCGGGGTCCAGCTTCAGGGAGTTGACACGGGTGAAGGTGCCGGTGGGCACGTCCAGGCAGAAGCCGGCAGGCTTGCAATGGACGACCACCTTATCCTTGACACCGCAGGCGGGCATCTTTTCCATGGCCAGGCGGATGTTGCCCTCGTTCAGGGAGCCGTCCTCGTTATAGGGGTCCAGCTCCCAAACGGCGCAGCATTCGATCTCATTGACGATGGCGTAGTTGCAGTAAGCAAGGGCGGGGGGGATCTTGGTGCGGAAGTTGCCCATGCTGTCGCTGACCGCGTCGATGGAGGTCTTGATGCCCAGGTCCTGCACCTGCTTGAGGAATCGGGCCATGACGGTGCCGTACTCGGCGTCGTCGGCATCAAAGCCATCCAGCAACATGATGTAGCCCATGTGCAGCAGCTTACCCTTCAGAGAGGACAGGTCCACGTCGGCAGGGGAGAACTGGGCGTTGGCACCCCGGGCGTGGAAGAAGGTGCGCTCGCCGCCCTGCACACTCATCACGTCGGTGAAGCTGGTGGCGGCGGTGTTGGTGCGCTTGACACGCTGGGTGTCGATGCCGTAACGGTCCATCTCGCCCACAACGTAATCGCCGTAGGCATCTTCGCCCACCAGACCGATGGCGCCCAGACCGAAGTCGGGGTTCATCTTGGCCAGGTCGATGATGGTGTTGGTCACGCAGCCGCCCACAGACTGCTGGGGCATGGCGGTGATGTTGGCCAGCATGCCCAGATCGGGGTAGCAGTCCACCCGCTTGACAACGTCAACGAGGATGTTGCCGCCGATCCACAGATCGGGGGTTTTCTTGCAGCAGCTCATATTAGTTTACATCGGGGACCAGGGGACCGGCCAGCTCGCTGAGGTAGAACAGCTTGCCGGGGAAGGTGGGCATATAGCTGGAGGTGATCCACATGCTGGGACCATAGTGCAGGGTGGTCAGGAAGCTCATGCCCTGCCAGCCCATGCCGCGGCCCAGAGCGCCGTCGGCACCGCCGATGATGTAGTCAGCCTGGAACAGCAGGCCGGGGCCAACGGTGTTGGCGCGGCAGGGAACCAGGGTGGTGCGGCTCTTAAAGCTGGTGATGGCGTTCTGCTCGATGGTCAGGGGATGGAGCTTAGCGGCGATGCGGTGGGTCTGGGCCTTCCACTCAGCCTCGGTCTCGAACTCCTCGGCGAACTGGGGCTCCCAGAAAGCGATGTGGCACATACGGCCGATGCCGAAGATCAGCACCAGCTTGGCACCCTCGGCCTTCAGGGCGGCGATCTTCTCAGCGTAGGTGGGCAGGTTCTCCTTGGTGGCGAAGTTGCGCTGGCTCTCGGGGATGGTCAGCTCGCCCAGGGGGTTGAAGAAGGCCTGCTTCATGCAGAACTCGAAGGCGGCGGGGTCGGTGTTGGGCAGGGTGGTGCCGTTCTCGTCAGCCCACTCGTCCATGTTGAAGGTGTAGCAGTGGTCGCAGCAGACGTTCCACTCCTTCAGGAAGTAAACGGCCCAGCGGTACATGCCCATGGGGCCAACGGGGATGATCATGGCCAGCTTCTCGCCGCGCTCACGAGCCAGCTTGATCTGCTGGGCAATCTCGTGGCCCATCATCATGTCAAACTCGTGGATGTTGTCGCAGGCCACGGGCTGGAAGTCCTTGTGCCAGAAGTCCTCGCGCTGCATGCCCTTCTCGCAGCAGGCATCGATCTTGGCCATATCCCAACCGGCGGGGTAGAAGCCTTCCAGCAGGGAGTTCTTGACAGTGCTCATAAAGTCCATAGTGATAATCTCCTTTTCATTTTGGTTTATTTTAAGTTTTTGTCTTAACAAGAGGTGTCGACGGCAACGTCGGCGACGAAGGGGGGTGGAAGTTGTCACTGAAGAAGATCAGGTCAGGGCAGCATACGCTTGGTAAACACCTTGGGCCAGGCGTAGCACTGGGTGAACGCTTCGGCGTACTGGACGTTGCTCTGCAGGCCGCGGAAGCGGGCGCAGGTCTTGACAAACTCGGCGAAGTCGATGTGGTCGTGGTCGCGCATCCACTTCATCTGGCTGACGTGGCACTCCAGCATTTCCAGTTTCAGGTCGATGGTGTCGGAGATGTCCACATACTCGGTGGGCTGGAAGTTGACACCGGCCAGGGTGTCCATGTAGTACAGGGGGGTCAGGGGAGCGGCCTCGCCCTGGCCGTCCATGTAGTGGGGGACGCTGGCGGCGAAGGTGGCGTCGAAGACCAGTTTGCTCACTGCGGTGTGGTCGGGCATATAGTCGTTGGGGCTGTGGGTGATGATGACGTCGGGCTGAGCCTCGCGGATGACGGCCACAACGCGGTCGCGCTGCTCCTGATTGGGGTAGGCCAGCAGGTCGCCCACGTCGCAGGTGACCACCTTGATGCCGGCCAAAGCGCCGGCGTTGCGGGCCTCCTGTGCGCGCATGGTGCGCAGCTCGTCAGGCTGGATGATGGCGTGGCCCAGGTTGCCGTTGCACACGTGGCAGACGGTGACGTTATGGCCCTGCTTGACATACTTGGCCAGGGTGCCGGCGCACGCGACCTCGATGTCGTCGGGATGACAGCCGATTGCAAGAACGTTCATTTGTCTTTTCCTCCTGTTGATTATTTTTAACTGCATAGGGGCAGCTTATTGAATACGATAAAATTATATGGTATAATACAGAAAAAGTATTTACCTATTTGTTTCTGATATTTAACACATCGTACACGGAAAGGGGGAGGAAGATGAGCTTTGAGCAAGTTCCTGTCAGGCGGGAAATTGAGATTAAGGGGTTTCACGCTCTGTATTATTTCGAGTTTGACAAGAATTTCTATCACCCGCCGGAAAAACACGATTTCTGGGAACTGGTCTATGTGGATGACGGCAACATCAACGCCGTTGTAGACGGCATCGGCTGCAGCCTCAGCCGGGGGCAGGTCATCTTCCACCAGCCGGGTGAAAACCACTCCCACATCGCCAACGGTGAGGATGCCAGCAACGTGGTGGTGGTGTCCTTTTCCTGCGCAAGCCCTGTGATGTCGTTCTTTAACCGCAAGATATTTACCCTGGAGCGGGCACCCCGCAGGATCCTGTCCCTGTTTTTGGAGGAGGCACGCAACGCCCTTGGCAAGCTGCCGGGGGACTACGCGGACAAGGCGGCACCCGATTTCTCCCACGCCGCGCCCGGCGCGGCACAGCTGATGGAGTGCTATCTGGTGGAGTTTTTGTTCTCACTTATCCGCAGCGACCAAAACTCCGTGCTGGCCATGAGTCAAACCCCGGACACCCGGCGCCTGGCGGAAAGTTCCCTGTCCGACTCGGTGGAGAGCTATATGGAGCGGCACGTGGCCGAGCCGCCGTCGCTGGACGTTTTGTGCCGCCACTTCAGTGTCAGCCGCACCTACCTGTGCCGCATTTTCCGTGAGGCGACCGGAACAAGCCCCGTGGATCACTGGACCCACCTGAAGATCAAACGCGCCAAGGCCATGATTCGTCAGGGCGGGTATAATATCACCCAGATTTCTGAGCAGCTGGGGTATTCCAGCATTCACCACTTCACCCGTATGTTCAAACGGGTGACCGGCATGGCGCCTACGGCCTATCGAGATAGTGTTGGCACATAAGGAGAGACTATGGAACAGACTGTTATTATTTTGGGCAGCGGACCTGCGGGGCTTGCAGCTGCAATTGCAGCGCGTAGCCGGGATAAACGCGTGATTGTGGTTGGAAATCTTATGGAGCAAAGTGCCCTTGCCAGGGCGGAGCGGGTGGACAACTATCCCGGCATGCCCGGCCTGACGGGTATAGAACTGTTGGAGAAGCTGAAATCCCACGCGGAGGACATGGGCGCGGAGTTTGTCACCGGCCGTGTCATTGCCGCCATGAGCTGGGGTGACAGCTACGCCCTGACTGTGGGCAGTGAGGTGTATCAGGGCGGTGCCCTGGTGCTGGCCCCCGGTGTGGTGCAGACTGCCAAATATCCCGGGGAGGAGCGGCTGCTGGGCCGTGGAGTCAGCTATTGCGCCACCTGCGACGGCATGCTGTACCGGGGCAGGGAAGTGATGGTCGTGGGCCGTACTGATGATGCTCCTGCGGAAGCCAACTTCCTGCACTCCGTTGGCTGTAAAGTGACTTACATTGACACAAAGAGACCGGATGACCTGGATGCAGGTATCGGATATCTGCCCCTGGGCAAACTGGAAGTGACCGGGGAAAATCGGGTGGACGGCATCATTCTGAACGGAGAACCTCACCCCTGTGACGGTGTGTTTGTCCTGCGCAAAGCCGTGGCGCCCGCCGACCTGCTGGCCGGGCTGGAGCTGGAAAATGGCGCTATTCGTGTGGACCGCTCTATGGCTACCAATCTGCCCGGCGTCTTTGCCGCCGGCGACTGCACCGGGCGACCCTATCAGGTGGCCAAGGCAGTGGGCGAAGGCCTGACAGCAGGGGAGTGTGCAGCAGAATACCTTGACAGTAAAAACACATAAAAACAATCAAAGGAGGAAATAAATATGACCATTCATTTCAACAAAGAGGGCTTTGACAAGGCGCTGGCTTCCGGTCAGCTGATGATGGTGGACTTCTGGGCCAGCTGGTGCGGTCCCTGCAAGATGCTGGCCCCCACCATTGAGGCCCTGGGCGAGCAGTATGAGGGCAAGGCCATCGTGGGCAAGGTCGATGTGGATGAGGAGCAGGAGCTGGCCATCCGCTACGGGGTCATGTCCATCCCCACCGTCGTCTTCTTCAAGGATGGTGCCGAGGTGGACCGCAAGGTGGGTGTCATGCCAGCCCAGGCCTATACCGAAGTGCTGGATAAGCTGGGTTGATCGGTGCAAAAACCCGCCGCGGCAGCTGCCGCGGC
>JAZSAP010000066.1:0-11182 GCA_045601925.1 Lawsonibacter sp. | reverse complement strand
AGGGCAATGTGCGCCATGTGCGCGTGGTCAAGCACGAGGGTGAGGATTTGGGCCTGGAGTTTCAGACCTACCTGATGGATCGGGCGAGGTGCTGCGCAAACAATTGCATTTTCTGCTTTGTGGACCAATTGCCCCCCAATATGCGAAAGACGTTGTACTTTAAGGATGACGATGCCCGACTGTCTTTCCTCATGGGCAACTACATCACCCTGACCAACCTCTCCGCCCGGGAGGTGCAGCGTATCATCGACCTGCGGGTTTCCCCGGTGAATATCTCCGTCCACACCACGGACAGAGAACTTCGTGCCGTGATGCTGGGCAACAAAAATGCCGGTCGCGGCATCGACGTGATGGAGCGGCTGTCCCAAGCGGGCATCACCATGAACTGTCAGATCGTGGCCTGCCCCGGTATCAACGACGGCCCGGCTCTGGATAAGACCCTTGCCGACCTTGCCGCCATGTACCCGGCGGTGAACAGCGTGTCCGTTGTACCCGTGGGTGTGACCCGCTTCCGGGACGGCCTGTATCCCCTGAATCCCTACACCAAGGTGCAGGCCGAGGCTGTGGTGGAGCAGGTGGAGCGGTTTGCCGCCGCCCACAAGGAAAAGACCGGCACAAGTCTTGTGTGGTGTTCCGACGAGTTTTATCTCATCGCCGGGCGGGACCTGCCCGATGAGGCGTACTTTGAGGAGTTTACCCAGCTGGACAACGGCGTTGGGATGCTGCGGCTGCTGATGAGTGAGTTTGGCCGCGCCCTCGACCTGTTGGATGAGGAAGAAATGGTGAGAACCACCCCGTTCTCTATCGCCACCGGCGTGTCGGCGGCGCCCTTCCTTGCACAGTTGGTGGAGCAGGCGAAGGCCAAATGTCCCAAAGTGGACGGGCGGGTGTATTCCATTGAGAACGATTTCTTCGGTCACACCGTGGTGGTGGCGGGATTGGTCACCGGTGGTGACCTGATCGCCCAGCTGCGGGGCAGGGAACTAGGGCAGCGGCTGCTGATCCCCGCCAGCATGCTGCGCAGCGGTGAGCAGGTTTTTTTGGACGACGTGACCGTAGACGATGTGGAGCGGGAGCTGGGCGTGCGCGTGGTTCCTGTGGCGCAGGACGGCTATGAGCTGTGCGATGCCATGTTCGGCATTGACCCGGCGCAGGAACCGGCGCGCGAGACCACGGAGGAAACAGAATACTTTAGGTACAGATAGGAGAGTTAAGAGTGAAGAGTGGAGATTATCTTCACTCTCCACTCTCAAATCTTCAATCTCACGAAGTGGAGTGATAACTATGAAACCTTTGGTTGCCATCGTGGGCCGGCCCAACGTGGGCAAGTCCATGCTGTTTAACAAGCTGTGCGGACAGCGCCTGTCCATTGTGGAGGACACCCCCGGCGTCACCCGCGACCGCATCTACGCCGAGTGCGAGTGGGCGGGCCGCACCTTCAACATCGTGGATACCGGCGGTATCGAGCCGGGCACCGACAGCGAGATTTTGGCCTTTATGCGCCGCCAGGCGGAGATCGCCATTGAAAACGCCAACGTTGTTATCTTCGTCTGCGACATCAAAAGCGGCCTGACCGCCTCCGATCAGGAGGTTGCCAACATGCTGCTGCGCTCCCAAAAGCCTGTGGTGCTGGCGGTGAACAAGATGGACAGCGTGGGCCGGGAGAATCCCGATATCTACGAGTTCTATAACCTGGGTTTGGGCGACCCCATCGCCGTGTCTGCCGTCCCCGGTCACGGCACCGGCGGCCTACTGGAGGAGTGCGTGAAGTACTTCCCCTCCCTGGAGGAAGAACAGGAGGAGGACGACACCGTCAAGGTGGCCGTCATCGGCAAGCCCAACGTGGGCAAATCCTCTCTGGTCAACCGCATCTTGGGGGAGGAGCGGGTCATCGTGTCCAACATGGCCGGCACCACCCGGGACGCCATCGACAGCCGGTTTGAGAACCAGCACGGCAAGTACGTCTTTATCGACACCGCCGGTATGCGCAAGAAGTCCAAGGTGGACGACCGCATTGAGAAATTCTCCGTCCTGCGTGCCACCATGGCCATTGAACGCAGCGACGTGTGCCTGATTATGATCGACGCCAACGAGGGCGTGACCGAGCAGGACACCAAGGTGGCGGGCCTCGCCCATGAGGCGGGCAAGGCCTGCATCATCGTGGTCAACAAGTGGGACGCGGTGGAAAAGGACGACAAGACCATGGACCGCATGCGTCAGGATATCCGCCGTGACCTGAGCTATATGACCTACGCTCCCATCGTGTTCATCTCCGCCATGACGGGCCAGCGTGTGGACCGGCTGTTTGAACTGATCAACTACGTCAACGACCAGTCCGCCATGCGCATCACCACCGGCATGCTCAACACCCTGCTGGCCGATGCCACCGCCCGTGTCCAGCCCCCCACGGACAAGGGCCGCCGGTTGAAGATCTACTATATGACCCAGGTCGGCGTCAAGCCGCCCCACTTCGTGTGTTTCTGTAACGATGCCCGGCTGTTCCACTTCTCCTACCAGCGGTATCTGGAGAATCAGATTCGATCCACCTTCGGTTTGGAGGGTACACCCGTGCGCCTGACCGTGCGACAGAAAGGGGATGACTAGTATGTTGGAATTTTGGCTGAAAGTGGCGTTTATCGCCGTGTTTGCCTACTTTTGCGGCTGTTTTAACGGCGCAGTTATCGTGTCCAAGTATATCCTGCGCAACGACGTGCGCAACCACGGCAGCGGCAACGCCGGTCTGACCAACTTCTATCGTACCTTCGGCGGTGCGCTGACCTTCGTGGTCATCGCCTGCGACGTCATTAAGGCCATCGTGGCGGTGCTGGTGGGTGTGGCCGTTGCCAATACCTGGGCTCCCGGCTTTTGGCAGGGTGACCTGACGGTGTATGCCCGCTACTTTGCCGGCCTGTTCTGTCTGCTGGGCCATGCATATCCCTGCATATTCCAGTTCCGGGGCGGCAAGGGCATCCTGTCCGGCGGTACCATCGCCATCATGGTGGACTGGCGTGTTGCGCTGGTGGTTTGGGGCGGCTTCCTGGTGCTGTTCCTGCTGACCCGCTACGTGTCCCTGGGCTCTGTGTACACGGGCGTGGCCTTTCCCATTGCGTCCTGGTTCGTGTTTCGGGATGGAATCGTGCTTGTCCTGGCCATCATGCTGGGCGGCCTTGTAGTTTGGAAGCACCGCAGCAACATTGGCCGCCTGCTGGCGGGCAACGAGAACAAGTTCAGCTTCCATAAGAAAAAATAAGGTCGGGGGAGAAATTACTATGAAAGTAACTGTTTTGGGCAGCGGCGGCTGGGGGACAGCCCTGGCACTGGTGCTGCTGGAAAACGGAAATGACGTGACCCTGTGGTCCTACACCCAGGAGGAGAGCGACGTTCTGCGCCGGACCGGTGAGAACCCCATGCTCAAGGGAATCAAGCTGCCTGCCCAGTTAAAGCTGACTACCGACATCAACGCCGTCAAGGGCTGTCAAGCAGTTGTGCTTGCCACTCCGTCCTTCGCAGTTCGGTCTACTGCTGCAGCTTTGCGTGAGGTGGCCGACCCCGGAACCATTTTGATTTCCGTTGCCAAGGGCATTGAAAAGGACACCTCTCTGCGCCTGAGTCAGGCCATTGAGGAAGAGGTGGGGGACAAGTGTCACGTGGTGGTGCTGTCCGGCCCCTCCCACGCTGAGGAGGTGGGCCGTCATATCCCCACTGCCGTGGTGGCAGCCGCCGACGATTTGAAGCACGCCCAGCTGGTGCAGGATCTGTTTATGAACACCCGGTTCCGTGTCTATACCAGTACCGACCGGGTGGGTACTGAGATCTGCGCGGCCCTGAAAAACGTGATCGCCCTGTGTGCCGGCTGCTGTGACGGCCTGGGTTACGGTGACAATACCAAGGCCATGCTGATGACCCGGGGCCTTGCGGAGATCGCCCGCCTTGGTATCGCTTTGGGTGGCAAGCAGGAGAGCTTTACCGGCCTTGCCGGCGTAGGCGATTTGATCGTGACCTGCTGCTCCATGCACTCCCGCAACCGCCGCTGCGGCATCCTGATCGGTCAGGGCATGCCCGTCGAACAGGCCCTGAAGGAGATCGGCGCCGTGGTGGAGGGCTACTATGCCGCCGCCAACGCCCGTGCCCTTGCGGTCAAGGCCGGGGTGGAGATGCCCATCGCCCAGATGGCCTATGAGGTGCTGTACGAGGGCCGGGACGTGAATACCGTTGTGAAGGAACTGATGTCCCGCGAAAAGCGGGCGGAGGCCGACAAGTAATTAAAAATGCGACTCAAAACCACCCTCCTGCCGGAGGGTGGTTTTCTGCTTCACGGGCGGAAATTCTTGGCTGCCGGTTGGTGAAAATCCATTGCAAAGCGTGGGAAATACTGTTATAATATAATATCTTGAATTATAAGCGAAAATCCGCGCCCGGCCGCTTTGCCGGTCGGACAGGGAGAGGTGTCTTTTTTGTACTTAAAAGCATTAGAGATTGAAGGCTTTAAGTCCTTCCCGGATAAAACCGTCCTTACCTTTGGCGAAGATATTACCGCCATCGTGGGTCCCAACGGGTCCGGCAAGTCGAATATTTCCGACGCCATCCGCTGGGTCATGGGCGAGCAGTCCACCCGCGCCCTGCGCGGCGGCAAGATGGAGGACGTGATTTTCGGCGGCACCGCCAAGCGCAAGCAGACCAACTACGCCGAAGTGTCCCTAGTGCTGGACAACACCAGCCATATCTTCGACATGGACGAGAGCGAAGTCATGGTCACCCGCCGGTACTACCGTTCCGGCGAGAGTATGTACTACATCAACCGCCGCTCTGTCCGCCTGAAGGACGTCAACGAGCTGTTTATGGACACGGGCCTTGGCCGGGAGGGTTACTCCATCATCGGTCAGGGTAAGATTGACGAGATCCTGTCCGTCAAATCCGCCGACCGCCGCGAGATATTTGAAGAGGCCGCCGGTATCTCCCGCTACCGCCACCGCAAGGAGGAGGCCGAGCGTAAGTTGGCCCACACCGACGAGAACCTTGTGCGCATCAACGACAAGATCGAGGAGTTGGAGCAGCAGGTGGAACCCCTGCGCATCCAGAGCGAGAAGGCGAAAAAGTGCCTGATCCTGCGGGACGAGCTGCGCGGATTGGAGATCTCTGTGTGGCTTGATAAGCTGGAACGAATCCGCACCAACACCATTAAGCTTAATGCCGACTATGAGGATGCTGTCCGCCGCCGCGAGCAACTGGAGCAGGAGCGCGACACCCTCTATGCCGCTACCGAACGCTGTTCCGAGCAGATCCGCGAGAAAGACCTGGAGATGGAGCAGATCCGCCAGGTCATCAGCCAGCGTCAGGCCGGTCAGGCAGAACTGGAAAGCGCCATCGCAGTGCTGAACAGCAACATCGAGAATAACCGGGACAATGCCCGCCGCCTGCAGGCGGAACTGGAGCAGCAGGAGGGCCGCGAGGGCGGTCTAGTCAGCCAGATCGACCAGCATCAGGCCCGCCTTGCGGAAATTGACCAGAGCATGGCGCAGTTGGACGAACAGCTGGACCAGCTGCGCCGTCAAGTCGAAGAAGCCGCCAAGTCTGTGGGCACTTTGGACATGGAGCTGGAGCAGCTGCGCCAGCGTCAGGCCGTTGGCTCTGCCGACGCCACCGAGGCCAAGGCCCTGTTGTCTGCCCTTGCCGCCGCCGCTCAGGAGGTGCTGGATCGTGAGGGTGCCGTGGGCCGTGAGCGGGCCGAACTGGATGGGCGCATGACCGAAGCCCGGGCCCAGCAGAAGACCGCCCGCGCCGACCGCGCCAAGGCGGAGGAAGAGCGGGACGCCGTGCGGAACATCATCAACGGCTATGCCCTGCGGGTGGACACCCGGCAGAAGAAGGCCGAGCAGGCCCGCGCCGCCCACGTCAAGCTGCAGATGGAGGAGAATGAACTCACATCCCGATTCCGGATGCTCACCGAGATGGAAAGGCATCAGGAGGGTCTGTCCCGTGCCGCCAAGATCGTGGTGGAGGAGTCCCAGCGGGGCGCCCTGAAGAATATCTGCGGCCCTGTGGCCAAGCTGGTCAAGGTGTCGGACAAGTACACCGTGGCCATCGAGACTGCTCTGGGCGGCCACATGCAGGACATCGTGGTGGAGCGGGATGAGGACGGCAAGGCCGCCATCAACTACCTCAAGCGCCGCGACGGCGGACGCGCCACCTTTATGCCCCTGAACACCGTGCGCCCCGGCAGTTTGAAGGAAGAGGCGCAGATAAAAAAAGAGGCCGGCTTTGTGGGCATCGCCGACCAGATCATCACCTTTGACAAGAAGTACGCCCCTGTGTTTTCCAACCTGCTTGGCCGCGTGGTGGTCATGGAGGAACTGGACAGCGCCATGGCCTGCGCCCGCAAGTTTGGACACAGCTTCCGCATCGTGACCCTGGACGGTCAGGTGCTGAACGCCGGCGGCTCCATGACCGGCGGTTCTGCCAGCCGCAGCGCCGGCATCCTCAGCCGCGCCAACGAGCTGGAGCGGCTGAAGGGTCAGATCGCCGCCATGAATGAAAAGGTGGCCGAAGCTGCCCGACAGATGGAGGAGGCCCAGCGGGAAAGTGCCGCTGCCGCCTACGAAATGGAAACCGCCCAGGGCCAGCTGCGCCAGTGGGAGGACGATTTGCTGAAGGCCCAGGCCCTGTGTGACCACTGCGACAGCGTGGTGGCAGATTTGGAGCGTCAGCAGGATAACCAGCAGAGCGAGTTGGAGCAGCTTCGCCAGCGTGCCGCCGGCATCGAGGCGGACACCAAGACCGCCCGTGACCGCATTGCCCAGTTGGAGGGTGAGGCTGCCGCGCTGGAGAGCGAGGCCCAGGGCAAGGTGCAGGGTCAGAACGAAGGCCGACAGAAGGCCGCCGACCTGGCCGCCAAGCAGGCGGAGCTGGCGGCGCAGCGTGCCGCACTGCAGGCGGAGCGGGATGCCAACAGCGCCGCTTTGGAGCAGTTGGAATCTCTGCGCCGCGATATGGCCGGCGACCGGGATCAAAGCCGGGCGCTCATGGCCGATTACGAGCGGAAGAACCGGGATTGCGCCGCTCTGATCCAGCAGAAGCAGACCCAGCTGGACGATCTGCGCAAGAACGATCAGGCCCAGGAGGAGGCCATCCGCACCCTCAACGCCCAGAAGCTGACCCTGGAGGGCGAGCGCAACCGCACCGAGAAGGAAAGCCGCGATAAGAACGCGGACCTGATGAATATGCAGCAGGAAGTCACCGTGCTGGAGCAGAAGCGCACCACCGCCGTTATGGAGGAGAAGTCGCTGCTGGACAAGCTGTGGGACCAGTACGAACTGTCCCACGAGGCGGCCAAGACCCAGCGGGTGGAACTGGAATCCGTGCCCAAGGCCGAGCGCCGTATCGGTGAGCTGAAACGCGGCATTGCCGCTTTGGGCCACGTGAACCTTGGCGCCATCGAGGAATTTGAACGCGTCAACGAGCGCTATACCTACCTGACCGACCAGCGCAACGACGTCAACAAGGCCAAGGCGGAGCTGGAGAGCGTCATCGCCAACATCACCGGCGAAATGAAGACCATTTTTGCCCGGGAGTTCAAGGTCATCAACGACTCCTTTGAAAAGACCTTCCTGGAGCTGTTCGGTGGCGGCAAGGCCACCCTGGAGCTGGAGGACCCCGACGATATCCTCAACTGCGGCATCGAAATTAAGGTCCAGCCTCCGGGCAAGGCGCTGAAGATCATCAGCCTGCTGTCCGGCGGCGAGAAGGCCTTCGTGGCTATCGCCCTGTACTTTGCAATTTTGAAGGTCCGACCCACCCCCTTCGTCGTCATGGACGAGATCGAGGCCGCTTTGGACGACAGCAACGTAGTCCGCTTTGCCGACTACATGCGCACCATGGCGGAAAAGACCCAGTTCATCGTCATCACCCACCGCCGCGGTACCATGGAAGAGGCCGACGTGCTGTACGGTGTCACCATGCAGGAGCAGGGTGTCAGCCGAATGCTGACCATCAATTTGAATGACGTGGAGAAAGAACTAAAGTTGAGATAATCTTTCGGCTGCTCCTGCATGAAGGGGCCCCGCGCGAGCCCAGCGAAGCGGGTCGTGTGGGGAGAGGACGAGCAGTGAAATGAGCGAGCTTTTACCATAGGTGAAAGCGAGGGATATGGAACTTGTGAGGACGAAGGAGCGGGGTGTCAGCCGAATGCTGACCATCAATTTAAATGACGTGGAGAAGGAACTGAAACTGCGCTGAGGAGGATGACTCATGCCAAAACTCAACTGTCTGCGCTGTGATGTGCCGATGGAGTTTGTCAAGCGGGAGAACGTGCAGCTTGGCAAGACCGGCTTTTTCAGCGGCGACTGGAGCAATCTGTGGGCCGGCGCGCTGGACGTGGCCATCTTCACCTGTCCCCGGTGCGGCAAGCTGGAGTTTTTCCGGGGCGAGCTGTATGAGGAAGAGGACGCAAATGAATTTGCATCCGACCGCATCGCTCAAACCGTCTGCCCCACCTGCGGCACCCGGCACGATTTGGACGACCCCCAGTGTCCCCGCTGCAAAACGAAAAACCCGCGCTTATAAGAAAGGAACGACCCCATGGGCTTTTTTGACAAGCTGAAAAAAATCAACATCTTTACGGCCTTCGGCTCGGAACTGGACGATGACTTTTACGACGAGCTGGAAGAGGCGCTGATCCTTGCCGACGCGGGCATGGATACAGCCATCGACATGGTGGAGCAGCTGCGCCAAAAGGTGAAGCAGGAGCGTATCAAGACCGTGGAAGAGGCCCGTGCCGCCATGTGCACCATCCTGACCGACCTTTTGTCGGTGGGGGAGGGAACATTGGACCTGTCCAACCGCCCCGCCGTGGTGCTGTTCATCGGCGTGAACGGCGTGGGCAAGACCACTACCATCGGAAAAATCGGCCACCAGCTGAAGGGGGAGGGCAAGAAGGTGCTGCTGTGCGCGGCGGACACCTTCCGCGCCGCTGCCGCTGATCAGCTGACCATTTGGGCCGAACGGTCCAACCTTGACATCATCAAGCAGCACGAGGGGGCCGACCCCGCCGCCGTGGTCTTTGACGCCACCTCCGCCGCCCGCGCCCGCAAGGCTGACGTGGTGCTGGTGGACACCGCCGGCCGCCTGCACAACAAGCAAAATTTGATGAACGAGCTGAATAAGATCAGCCGCGTTCTCGACCGGGAACTGCCCGGCAGCAGCCGGGAGACCCTGCTGGTGCTGGACGCCACCACGGGCCAGAACGGCCTGGTCCAGGCCAAGCAGTTCAAAGAGGCCGCCGGCATCACCGGCATCGTGCTGACCAAGCTGGACGGCACCGCCAAGGGCGGCATCGCCCTTGCCATCGCAAAGGAACTGGGCGTGCCGGTGAAGTACGCCGGTGTGGGCGAGGGGATCGACGATCTGAAGCCTTTCAACCCGGCTGAATTTGCACAAGCGTTGATTTAATTATGTAGGGGCGGCCTGCGGCCGCCCGCTCAGAAAGAGAGGAAATCATATGTCCCGAATTGACGGAAGAAATCAGGACCAGCTGCGTCCTGTGGAGATCATCCCCAACATCAACAAGTTTGCGGAGGGTTCCTGCCTCATTCGCTGCGGCAACACCCATGTTTTGTGTACCGCCAGCGTGGAGGACAAGCCGCCCCGCCACGTCCCGGAGGGGGAAGGCTGGGTCACCGCCGAGTACTCCATGCTGCCCCGGGCCAACCGGGAGCGGTCCCGCCGGGACATTTCCAAGCTGAAGCTGAACGGCCGCAGCGCGGAAATTCAGCGGCTCATCGGCCGGGCTCTGCGCTCCGTGGTGGATATGAAGAAGCTGGGTCCCTGGAACATCACCATCGACTGTGACGTGCTGCAGGGTGACGGCGGTACCCGCACCGCCTCCGTCACCGGCGGCTTTGTGGCCATGATGCTGGCCTTCCAAAAGATGATGGAGAACGGCCAGTTGGCCGAGTATCCCGTCAGCGGCTACGTGGCTGCCGTGTCTGCCGGCATTGTGGACGATGTGGCGCTGCTGGACCTGTGCTATGAGGAGGACTCCGCCGCCATGGTGGACCTGAACTGCGTCATGGATGACCAGGGCAGACTCATCGAACTGCAGGGCACCGGCGAAGAGCGCCCCTTCACCTTGGAGGAACAGCAGCAGCTGGTCCGCCTGTGCCACAAGGGCGTAATGGAACTGCAGAAAATTCAGAAAGACGTTCTGGGCGTAATGCTGTAAAGGGAGGAAGCCTAACATGGAATTGGTCCTTGCAAGCAAGAATCCCAAGAAGCTGATCGAACTCAATGCCATCCTGTCCCAGCTTGGTATCTGGGTCTGCTCCGAGGCGGACGTGGGCGTTGATGTGGACGTGGAGGAGACGGGAACCACGTTCGAGGAAAACTCCCTGCTCAAGGCCGATGCGGTCATGAAGGCCAGCGGCCTGCCCGCCATCGCCGACGATTCCGGCCTGTGCGTGGATGCCCTGCAGGGGGCGCCCGGCGTCTACTCTGCCCGCTATGGCGGCGAGGGGCTGGACGACCCCGCCCGTACCCGCCTGCTGCTGGAGAATATGCGCGGTGCCGGTCCCCGTACGGCCAAGTTCGTGTCTGTCATCACCTGCTGTTTCCCCAACGGCGACGTGATCTCCGCTCGGGGCGAGTGCCACGGCACCATCGCCTTTGCCCCCATGGGGGAGGGCGGCTTTGGCTATGACCCTGTATTTTTCATCCCCGAACTGAAAAAGACCTTTGCCCAGCTTTCTCCTGAAGAAAAGAACGCCATCTCCCACCGGGGCCGCGCTCTGCAGGCGTTTAAGGAAAAGCTGGAAGAATACCTGAACAAGTGAGGAAGAAACTATGGCTGAATTAACCAGTAAGCAGCGCGCCCAGCTGCGGGGTCTTGCAAACAGCATTGACACCATTCTGATCGTGGGCAAGGACGGCATCGGCGAAAATATGCTCAAGCAGGCCAACGACGCCCTGGAGGCCCGTGAGCTGATCAAGGGCCGTGTTTTGGAAAATGCCCTCATGTCCGCCCGCGAGGTGGCCGACCAGCTGGCCCCCCTGACCCGCAGCGAGGTGGTCCAGGTTATTGGCACCAAGTTCGTCCTGTACCGCCAGAGCCACGACAAGAACAAGAAGGACAAGATCGTGCTGGTGAGCGATAAAAAGAAGAAAGTGTAAAATCAAATAACCTTTTTAACCT
>JAZSAP010000065.1:0-19520 GCA_045601925.1 Lawsonibacter sp. | reverse complement strand
TATGTAGTCAGTTTCGCTGTCAGCCCAAACGCCGCAGCATTTGTTCGGGGTTATCCGCATATTCCAGTGCTGTCTGCCGTGTGATTTGGCCGCTGCGGTACAGGTCCAGAATGGACTGATCCATGCTGAGCATCCCCTCTTCCGATCCAGAGGCAATAGCCCCGGCGATTTGATAATTTTTGCAATCCCGGATCATGCTGCGTATGGCGCTTGTCATATGCATGATCTCAAATGCGGACACTCTGTCTCCGTTCACACCGGGCAGCAGCTGTTGGGATACGATGGTATGCAGCACCGCGCTAAGCTGGATACGGATCTGCCCCTGCTGATCGGCAGGAAAGGCATCGATCACGCGGTCGATGGTGTTTACTGCACCTTTGGTGTGCAGGGTCGCCAACAGCAGGTGGCCGGTCTCCGCCGCTGTCATGGCGGTGCGGATGGTCTCCAGATCACGCATTTCCCCCAGTTGGATCACATCAGGTGCCTGACGCAGGCAGGCCCGCAGGGCAGATAGGTAGTCCTGCGTGTCCACCGCGATCTCCCGCTGGCTGACAATGCTTTTCTGATTGCGGTGGAGAAATTCGATCGGATCCTCCAGCGTAATGATGTGACAGGCGCGTTGACGGTTGATCCGGTCAATGAGGCAGGCCAGCGTGGTGGACTTGCCGCAGCCCGCCGTGCCGGTAACCAGCACCATACCGCTGGACAGGTCTGCCAGCGACATGACCCCCTCCGGGATTCCCAACTGCTGCCAGTCCGGGATGGAAAAGGCCACCACCCGGATCACCGCCGCGCAGGAGCCACGCTGGCGGTAAGTATTCACACGAAAGCGTGCAAGCTTTGCCACAGAGAAGGAAAAATCATCGTCCCCGGTGCGCACAAACTCGTCCATTTCCCGCCCGGCCATAGCGTAGATTTCCCGAATCAGCGCCTCGCCCTGGGCAGGCATGACCTTTTCCTCTCCAACGCAAACCAGCTGTCCGTCCAGCTTGATGCTTACCGCCCCACCGGGGACGATAAACAGGTCGGACGCACCCTCCTGCACCGCCCGGGTCAAATAGTCCATCAATCCGGCCACCGCTTATCCCTCCTTCTCCCCGTCCCAGACGGGCATTTTGTCGTCGTTCTGCCACAGGTCAACACGCTGCGCCTGCCAGCGCAGCACGGTATACTCCGTCCCCGTCACCGCCACTTCCACACAGAGCTGCTGCGTCTGCGAGATGGGACAGGCAAAGCGGTACACACCGTTTTCCTCCTCCACCCCGTCGAGCATCTCCCCGGCTCGGATCTCTGCCAGAATCTCATGGGCCGCACTGTCGGCCTCGTAGTAGTCGGTCACCGCCTGTCTGGCGCTCTCGCCCAACCGTCCGCTGGCCCGTACCGTGGCCACCGAAAGCAGGGTAAACACCGTCAGGCACAGCACGGCGAAGGTGGTCAGCAGGGAGCTTACCCCCACCACAGGGATGCCCACAGTCTTTTTATCCCTCATCCGCCGTCACCTCCTGCCAGCTTACCGTCAGTTCGGCCAACAGCTCACCATCACCGGCAACCGTGATCCGGGCGGTACTCATCAAAGACACCGTGGGCCGGAACCTGACAAACAGGATAAATGCTCCCTCTCCGTCGGTCTGTTTCCACTGTTCATTGTAATGGATGCCCCAGCACTCTTCCTCCACCCGGCCGCCCATGATCTCAGCCGCCGCAGCCAGGTCTCCGCCATTGTTCTGAAGAATAGCCGCCGCGTTCTGGGCCTGCACCAAGGCAAGGTCGCGGTTCCGATTGTGCCGGGAAGTGCTGTCCGCCCAGGCAAAGCCGCGCAGACACACCGCCGCCGCCAGCGCGAAGACCAGCAGCATGATGACCTGTTCGATCACAGCAAGGGGGGCTTTGCTCCTCATGGCTGCGCCCCCTTTCTCGACTCCAGACACAGGATCAACTCATGGCAATACTGCTCCTGCACCAGCTGCACATACAGCAGGCCATCCCGCTGCTCCAGTTCCAGGCTCTGTGCCCTCAGCAGCCGCTCCCCGTCCTCCGGCGCGAAGTCCGCCTGGGCGGCGCAGAACAGTTCCATCAGCCAGCCGTCATGGCAGTAGACCCGGGTCACATACTCCTCTGCGTCCACCTGCTCGGTGACCGTCAGGGCGTCCACGCCGTCAAAGTCCGTCACCTGCACCGCGTGGGGTGCGGGGGCCTGACGCACCTTGGAGGCCACATACTGCAGCCCCGTCCTGCTGTTATAGGCGCAGTCATCCCGCCGGGTCAGGCGGCTGTATGCCCCCGCCCCGGCAAGCAGAACGCCCAGCACGCTCACAGCAAAGATGCCCAGCAGCAAAAAGGCCGCCAGCGTTGGGATGGCTTGTCGTCTTTTTTCTTTCATATTCCCTGTTCCAGTACTGTAATGTCGGGCATCAGATTGCTCGCAAAAGCCTCATAAAACACCGTATAGTGCTCCCGGTCGATTTGGATCCCGCTCTGGGCCACCAGTTCGTCCAGCGTGGCGGGGTATTCGCCCCGGCTGGCATAACCGGCCACCGCCGCCCGGCGCAGGCTCTGCTCCAGCTGCAGACGACCCTGTTCCCGCTGGCCTGCATCCAGTTCATTCACCGCCGTGAAAAACCACAGCAACACAGCCAAAGCGGCGACAGGGAGCAGCACGGCGGAACGGTTTCTTCGTGCGTTTCTCATGGCCTTCACCCGATCCCCGTCATGATGTGCATCAGCGGCAGCATCACCGACAGCAGAATGATCCCCACCATCACGCAGGTGATCACTACCAGCACCGGCTCCACCCGGGCAACGGCGTTTTCAAGCTCTGCCTCACTGCGTTCCAGCTGCCGGACGGCGATCTGTTCCATAACCCGCTCTCCCTGTCCGCTGCGAATGCCTGCGTCCAGCACCCGACTCTGGGCAGCAGGCAGAAGATCACTCTCCCGCAGGGCTTCGGCAAGACTGTCACCCCGTTCTATCCGTTCAAGGCACTCCCTGCCCCGCCGGGCAAGACTCTCATTTTCCGCAAGGTTCAGGGCCAGTTCCAGTGCTTCCCGCTGGGTCATGCCGCTGCCCATTCCCATGGCCAGCGCCTGCAGGAACCGGGCGCTGGCGATCCTGCCGTGCACGCCCTTGTCTGCGCGCCGGGCACGCCACAGCCCGGCGATTTTCTGTCCAAAGGCAGGCCACAGGCTGAACAAAATCAGCCCCACAACCAGCACTCCGGCCACAACGCACAAAACGGGCATGGCCGCTCGCAGGGCCTGACCAAGCCGCAGAAGGCCGCCTGCCACGCCGGTCAGGCGGGTGCCCAGCTGGGCATAAACGTCGTTGAATACGGGCAGCACCCACACAAGAAGCACCACCACCACCGCCAGCATCACCGCCAGCAGAACGGCGGGATAAAGCAGGGCGGCCCGCAGCCGTTCGTCCATGCGTGCCCGACTGTGATAGTGTTCACCCAAACTCTGCAGGGTCTGTTCCGTTCGGCCCACCTGTTCCCCTATCCGCAACAGTCCGCACAGATAACCGGGAAAGCAGGGTTCCTCCGCAAACACGCGGCCCAAGCCAACGCCCTCATCCGCCCGATTCGCCATGCGACACAGCAACGTGTGAGTGTCCTTATCCTGCTCGTCTTGGGCCAGCAGGGCCAGCGCATCCGCACCGCTGATCCCGGCGTGGTACAGGTGGGCAAGAGAGGTACACAGGGTACCCAGTTCTTCATTTGTCAGTTTGAGAGCGTTCATAGTCCCTCCAAAATCGCAAAAGCGGACTTGCCGCACAGCTGCCGCAAGCCCGCTTCGGGCAATGCCTGCGCCATGCCGCGCAGATCGTCAGTAGAAGTATTTGGCGGTGTAATTCTTACCGTCACCGATATAGTCCACAATGGCCTGACTGCCCTTGCCGGAGGAGGCGAAGGTGGGGTCCATGCGCTGCCAGGCCCGACCGTCGAAGTAGATCGCGCCGTCCACCCAGCCGGTATCTTCCGACCAGACGCTGATCCAGGCGTGATACGCTGTGCCGGCGTAGCCCACCACCAGCTTGCAGGGAATACCCTGGCTGCGCAGCATGCCGGTCATCAGGGCGGCATAGTCAAAGCAGATGCCGCTCTTTTTCTCCAGCACCCGGTCCAGGTCGGGCAGATAGCCGCTTTTCACCGTGGCAGCTAACTCCCGGTCATAGGTCAGCCCCTTGACTACATAATTGTATACAGCGGCCACCTTTTCCAGCGAATCGGTCCGCTGCGCGGTCAGTTCCACCGCCTTGGCCACGGTATTGGGGGCCCCATCAAAGTCCACATACTGGTTGGAGTGCAGGAAGGGTGCAAACTCGTCCTTCAGCACCACCTGTGTGGTCAGGGACAGTACGGCGGCGTACTTTCCCCCCTCCACATTCTTATACAGAGTAATTTTATAGCTCCCGTTCCCGTCGGACAGCGGGAACGCTGCCCATGTTTGCGGGGTAAGATTATAGGTGTAGGTGGTGGTGGGTCCCTTGACCTGCGCCTTCAGCCGCAGCTGGGTGGGCTGGGTATAACACACCATAACATATCCGTCGGCTGTGTTGGAGTAGTCGATGATCCCGCTGTCATTACTCTTGACCAGCAGCCCGGAGGCAACCGCAGTGGTGGTAACCGGCAGCGCCGCAGGTGCCTCGGCCAGGGCCACCGCCTCGTCCTCCAGTTCAACGGCAGCCACAGGGTCAACCTCTGCCGCCACATATCCCTGCGTGGTTTCGGCACAACCGGCCAGAACGCCCCCCAGCATCACAGCGCTCAAAAGGGCGGCCAGAATTCGCTTATTATGCTTGTTCTCACCCACAGTTGTTCACCTCATTCTTTCAGACAGACGGCTTTGGCAGGGAATACCCCCCTGTTTCCGCCTTAATTGTAGCATTTTTTGTTGTTCCGGTAAAGGTTTTATTGTTTTCGCTCTTGAAAGAGCAGCATCTCTTCTGTTATGATGACTATATAGGATGGCTTTGACCTGCCAGGAGAGGAGGCGCGCATCATGTCGGATATTCTTACCGTCAAAATGCTTGGCGGTTTCTCCATCGAGCGAAACGGAAACCGCGTGGACGACCACAGCAACCGTATGCGTAAAGTCTGGCTGCTGCTGGCCTATCTGATCTACTCCCGCAACAGCCGCGTGACCCAGGACAACCTGTTCTCCCTGCTGCGCAGTTCCGGCAGTGACGATGCCGCCGATCCCAACGGACGGATCAAGGCCATGTTCTATCGGGCCCGCACCATGCTCAATCAGCTGGACGAGGACGCCGGTCATCAACTCATCCGGCACAAAGGCGGCAGCTACAGCTGGAACACCGATGTGCCCCTGTATCTAGACGTGGAGGAGTTTGACCGACTGTGTGGTACCGCCGCAGAGGCAGCAGACGATGCCCTGCGTCTTGAGCTATATGAGCAAGCCCTTTCCATCTACAGCGGAGACTTTTTGCCCAAGCTGGCCACGGAGCCCTGGGTCATGCCCATCAACACCTACTACCATCAGATGTACCTGACCGCAGTGCAGCAGACGCTGTCCCTGCTGGAGGGCCTCGAGCGCTGGACCGAGGCCGCTGCTCTGTGCGAAAAGGCCCTGTCCGTCGAACCCTACAGCGAGGAGCTGTATCAGCATCTTATGCGCAGCCGTATCGCTCTGGATGACCGCGCAGGTGCCCTCACCGCCTATGAGGAGATGAGCGAGGTGCTCTTTTCCAACTTCGGCGTAATGCCCTCGGAAGAAAGCCGCCAGCTCTATCGGGATGCCGCCCGCGAAACGGGTGGCATCACCGTTCCGGCCGGAACGGTGCGCGAAATGCTCAAAGAGCCGGCAGGTGCCAAGGGTGCCATGCTGTGCGAATACGACTTTTTCAAGCTGCTTTATCAGGTGCAGGCCCGCAGCATCGTGCGCAGCGGTGACACCGTCCATATCGCCCTGCTTTCCCTGCACGGATACGGCAAAAAGGAACTTGCCCGCCGCAGTCTAGACACCGCCATGGACAACCTGCAGGACATCATCGTCCACAGCCTTCGTCAGGGTGACATCGTGACCAAGTGCAGCGTATCCCAGTTTATCATTATGCTGCCTCAGGCCAATTATGAAAACAGCTGTGCCGTCTGCCAGCGCATTATCCGCGCCTTTGGCCGGCAGTACCCGCACTCTCCGGCCTCCATCCAGTTCAGCGTTCAGCCTCTGGAGCCGGCTGTTCCGGCTCCGTAAATATACCGGTCAACACTCCCTGCACAACCCAGCGGTGGTCGTATCCGTTTCCGGTACAGGTGGACAGGGTAATGATGCTATCTTCTACCGTGGGGACGATATCGGTTTTAATCACCGAGTGTTGAGCGCTGTAATCCAGAAACGCCTGCTTCTTTTCCGGCGTATTTACATCCAAACGGTAGGTGTAACCCACTACCTCCGCCTCAAAGGCAGCAAAGATCTCATAACGGCGCACGCCGCCGTCATCCATGATATAAATATATGGATTGGCCTCATAATGGCTCTGTGTTCGGTATTGTCTGAGCGACCCGAACATGGAGCCATTTTTCATGTTGTGAGCGTAGACGATGGTATTGAAATCGCTGAAGTCCGCACTTACCTTGCACTCCAGAAATACCGACCCGGCGGCGTTGCGCTTCCCCTGCCAGGTGTGGTTGAGGTAATATTGGTTGTCCTCTCCCTGCAGGAAGGGATAGTCCAGCTGCGTCCCCGGGATGCTGATCCATCCCAGCACATCGGCGTTGGTCTGCCGCAACCCCGCCAGATTCACGTCCCACAGATAGGCCGCCTGCTCTTCCAGCGGCCTTTGTTCCGGCTGCACCGGCTCCGGCGGCGGATTCAGAGGAACCTGCACCTCAAGCGGCTGGGTCTGCTCCGGCTGAGAAAGTCCTGCCGCCTGGCGGGCCTGTTCCCGGCTTTGCTGCGTCTGCCGGTAGTAGCCTACCTGCCGCAGCAGCAGCGCGCCGCTGGCCACAAAGACCACGGCCAACACGATCATCAGCACTTTGCGCATATTCCTCACGGCACAGACCCCCCTTCATACTCCGCTTCAGTTTACACCGTCAGCATAGCACAACCCGGTTACAAATCCGGTTATATTTTTCTTGTCCGCATTCAAAAGTTGGTTTTCTTTGTAATGGAACACCCCCGAGTATACTCGGGGGTGTTCCTGTTGTTATTCCTTTTTTCGGATGAAGCTTCGGTTCAGATGCTCTGACGCTTCTTATCCTCCACTGCCAGCCAAGCCAAGCCGGTGCCGGACAGGATGGCCAGGGTCACGTACAGAGCCATCTTGTCGTCGGTCTTGGGCACATCGGCCAGAGGCACTTCCTCATCAGGAATGTCCACAGGAGGCTCGGGCAGATCGGGCTCATCAACCAAGGGAACGTCGTCATCGGGAATGTCGATGGGTGCGTCGGGTTCCACGGGATTGGGAGTGACAGGATCGGGATCCGGGGTCACGGGATCGGGATCAGGAGTGACGGGGTCAGGATCCGGGGTCACGGGATCGGGATCGGGAGTGGGGGTGGGAGTAACGGGAGGTCTGTAAGGAGTAACCCGTCTGTAAGTGTTGGTAATGCTGACCTGGGCAATCGCGTTGGCGATTACTTCCACTTCACCCTCGCCGGTGGTATTCAGGCGATAGCCGGAAACCGCGGCGTTCTCCTCGGTCACAGTGTACTTGCCAGCCTTCAGGTCGTCCAGCTTGTAGGAACCGTCCACAAAGTCGGTATAGAGAACGAACTGCTCAAATCCCTCGGGACCGCTGATGCGGAAACCCAGTTCCTCAGACACCTTGGCGTTGCCGGTGATGGTCTTGGTGATGGTCAGAGAACCGGTACCATCGTCATAGGTGTTGGTGTACAGAGCGTCCTCGCCCAGGGTCAGGTTGATCACGCTGCTGCCCTCGGCAAACCGAGCCTTGACCTCGGTCTCGCCGTCGTGGAGGACGGCCACCTTGTTCACATCGTACTCCCAGCCAAGGCCAACCTGCGTGAAGCTCAGCTGCACCAGAATGGTATAGGCGGTGGGGTTGTAGGTCATACCTTCAGTAGTACCGGCCACCTCGGTCAGGGTGTAGACGAAGTTGCCGTTGATGGTGGCGTCGGGCTCGTCGTCCCAGTTCTCAAGATCCTTGATGAAGGGGACGATGAACTCCACCTTGCCGGAACCGTCGTTCTTGGCGGTGTAGGTGTGCTTGATGCCGTTGGCGTTCTCGCCCAGGAAGATAATGCCGGAGCCGTCTCTAAACTGGGCGGTGTCAGTCAGCTCGAAAGTAAACTCGTTGGCGGTCAGGGTGTAAGGATCGCCGGCAACAACCTTGTCAAAGGTGAGGACGAACTGGCCTTCCCACTCTTCCACCACGGGGGGAGGAGGCGGGGCCTTCTTGGTCCAGGAACCGGTGATGACCACGGCTTCGGCGGGCATCGCAAAGTCCTGCTTGCTCCAGCCGGAGAAGGTGTAGCCGTCCAGATAGGGCTCGGCGGCCACGGTGACGGCCTCGCCGGCCTCGTAAGAAACGGTGGCGGGCAGCTCGGGTGCGCCGGCAGGAACTTCGCCGGTGTACTCGTAGCTGACAGGATACTTGGGCTCGGGGTTCTTTTCCCAGGAACCGGTGATGACCACGGCTTCAGCGGGCATGGTGAAGTCATCGGCACTCCAGCCGGAGAAGGTGTAACCTTCCAGCGTGGGGGCATCGGCCACGGTAACGGCGCTACCAGCCACGTACTCGACAGTGGCGGGCAGCTCGGGAGCACCTTCGGGAACTTCGCCAGTGTACTCATAGCTGACGGGGTACTTGGGGTCGGGCAGCTTGGTCCAGCTGCCGGTGATGATCACGTCTTCGGCGGGCATTGCGAAGTCTTCCTTATCCCAGCCGGAGAATTCGTAACCGGGCAGTTCGGGAGCGTCGGCCACGGTGACCGCCTCGCCTTCCTCATACTGCTTGGTCTCGGGCAGAGCGGGAGCGCCCTCAGGGGTCTCGCCCTCGTACTGATAGACCACGTTATACAGGTCGGGAGGAATTACAGTCCAGGAGCCGGTGATGACCACGGCTTCAGCTGGCATCTCGAAGTCTTCCTTGTCCCAGCCGGAGAAGATATAACCCTCCAGATAGGCGTCGGCAGCCACGGCGACGGCCTCGCCCTCGGCGTATTCGGCGGTGGCGGGCAGCTCGGGGGCGCCGGCGGGAACCTCACCGGTGTACGCATAGCTCACGGGGTACTTGGGAATGGCGGTCCAGGAGCCGGTGATGACCACGGCCTCGGCGGGCATCTCGAAGTCTTCCTTGTCCCAGCCGGAGAAGGTGTAGCCCTCCAGCGCGGGCTCGTCAGCCACGGCAACAGCGGTGCCGAAGGCATACTCACCAGCGTCGGGCAGCTCGGGAGCGTTCTCAGGAATTTCGCCGGTATACTCGTAGGTCACGGGATAGAGGATCTGGCTGTAAACGTAGGTAACGGTGGTGTCGGCGGTGATGGTGCCGCTGACGGGGTCACTGTCCTCAGCCAGAGCCTTGAACTCATAATGCTCGATTTCTTTCTGCTCGGTCTCGTAGTCCTCGCCGTACAGAATGTCGGTTTCCACGACCTGTTCGGCAATAGCATTATTCTGCTCATCTACATAGTTGACGGTCAGGTCGAACCGGGGCAGAATGCCGCGGATGTCGGGAACATTGAATTCGGCCTCGACGGGTGTTTCGTCCTCGCCCACGGTGTAGTCCAGAGTGGTGGTACCGTTGGCGGGAGTCAGGATGGTGTAACCCTCGTGGTCGGGGTCTGCCTCAATGGCGGTGGGGTCGATCTCCACCTGATAGGTGATGGTGTAGGTGGTAATGCCGCCGGCCACAGCGGGGGTGTAGTCGGCCAGATTCCAGGTCTCGGAGGTATAGGAATTGTTGACACTCACCAGGGTCACACCGTCGCCCATGGGGTCGGTGATGACGGTGGGGGTGGTCACGGTGGTGATGACCTTGCCGGCCTCGCCGGTCAGGTCAACGGACAGGGTATCGGCAGAGCTGTTGATGACGCGGTCAAAATCGCTCAGCGCGTTATTTTCGTCTTCATAGTTATACTGGACCGCGATAGTGGCGGCGGAGATGTCGTCCAGAATGTTGTCAATATCGTCGTAGTCCTCGCGATCGGTCTGGCTGCCGGTGTCGTCGCCGCCGTAGGTGACCTTATCGGTGGCCGTGCTGTTCACATTGCCAACTTTGGCGGTGGGAGCGCCATCGCTGAACAGGATCAGGGACTGGTTATCAACGGGGATGCCGGCCAGCGCCTCGTCATCGGTCAGCAGGTTGCGGCCCAGGACCAGTCCGGCCTCGATGTTGGTGCCGCCCTCGGTCAACTTGGTGTTGCCCCGGTAAGCGCCGTTTCCGGTACGCAGGGAGTTGACCAGAGCCTTCACGTCGGCCCGGGCGGCGGTGTTGGTCACGTCCACCCAACCCTGAATGGTCACGGCATCGGTGCCGAACACGGCCACGCTGACCAGCCGCTTGTCACCCTCGTTGGCACCGTCGGCATAGCTGTCCAGGAAGTCGGAAACCGCTTCCTGCAGGTTTTCCAGATGGGTGTCGCTGTCGCCCTGGTAATCATGGCTGCCTGCGTGGGCGGATCTACCCTGGAAGCACCGCACACACAGAATACCAAAAATTGAAGTAAAATCGTGGTGGACAGGATGCCCCTCGTCCTCGCCACAGCCGTCCACAGTGCAGGCTGCATAGCGGTTGTTCATGGAGTTAGACACGTCCAGCACCAGGGTGACCGCGCCGTGGGTGGCGCCGCCCAGCTGCACGTTGGTGTCCTTGGTCCGGACGGTCAGGGTAATGTCATAGACATTTTCTTCCCGGGTGACGGCCGCCTGCTTGGACAAGTGGATCTCCCAGTCCTCGGCGGTGCCGGCGGTGCCGTCCTGCTTGTAGTAGGTGTCCTCGTAGTTCTTTACCAGCTGGGGCTCGCCCGCAGCCAGCACGCTGATGTTGACCATGCTCAGCAGCATGATCAAACTCATCAGGATCGCCAGAGTTCTTTTACCAAAATTCTTCTTTGCCATTATTTCGTTCTCCTTTCTTGTTTGGGGAGCGAAATATCGGCAGCCGCGCCGGCATAGCCCGTTGGCCTTAGCCCGCTTGCTTTGCGTCCCGCCCTTTCGGTGCGGTTTGCCACTTTTCGAATATTTCTTACAGTTCCTCTTTCTTGTTTTTTAGGATGCTTTTTCTTTTGCGTGGATGGCGCTGTCCATGAGCAAGATCATCTCCAGTACGCTGCGGAAGCTCTGCTCCTGCCGGCTCTCCAGCCAGGTGATACAGCCCTGCCAGCTTGCGTGCTGCCGGAAGAGGATCTTCACGGCAAAGGTGGCCAGTTCTCCCGGCCTGTGCCGTTCCGGCGGCGGTCCTGTATCGTGCTCGGGAGGGGAGCTAAACATTCGGGTCGCGGTGAAGGATGCCGGAAGATTCATCCGGTCCAGCACCCGCTCCATTTCCAGCAGGAGCTGTGTTGTGCTGTGAAAAACAAGCCCTTCCTTCAGATACGGATTGTAAATGCGCCCCACCGGCACTGCGTTTTCATAGGAGTCGATACAAATCGTGGTGGTTCTGTACTCTTCTCCCCAGGCGCGTTCTGATTTCAATGGCACCCCTCCTTTCTGCGGTGTCTTGTCTGTTGTAATTTATATATACCATCCTGCGGTTACAGATTGGGTTATATTTTCCCGTTGCACCTTCATTTTTTCATTTTCTTTTTCATGCCTGTCCTTTTTGTGTCCCACCCTCTTGCGCCTCATCTCCCCCTTTGTTAATATATAATTGTATATCATCCGATATAGGAGGAATGGCCATGGTTTCCCGCTTAAAGGACACCCTGCTGCTGATCGGCGACGCCAACAGCGACCGCGCCGGGCTGCGCGAGATATTTCAGGCCAGCTATGACCTGCTGGAGGCCGAGAACATGGCGCAGGCTCTTATGCTTTTGGATCAGAACAGCAGCTGTATCGCTGCCGTTCTGGCTGACCTGCCCCTCTCTCCCGGTTCAGATATAACCATGCTGGTCTCCCGCTGCCGTCAAAATGAACGGGAAGAGATCCCTCTGATCCTGTTCATCACACCCACCAGCACCGGAGAGCACGAGGAACTGGCCTTTACCCTGGGTGCCGTCGAGGTGGTGCCGCGCCCCTACACGCCCTCCGTTGTCCTGCGTCGCGTCCAGACCATCGTTGAGCTGTTTTTGCACAAGTGTCATCTGGAAAAGATGGTGGAGGAGCAGCGCCAGACCATCCGCAATACCAATCAGGTCATGCTGGACGCCCTGTCCGCCATCATCGAGCACCGCAGCACAGAATCGGGCAACCACGTGCTGCGCATCCGCCGCTTCACCGAAATTTTGCTGGAGGAGGTCGCTTCCTCCTGCCCGGAATACAAGCTGACTGCGGAAAGCATCGGCATCATCACCAGCGCAGCCACCCTGCACGATATCGGCAAGATTTCCATCCCGGACTCCATTCTCAACAAGCCCGACCGGCTCACCCCGGAGGAGTATGATGTCATCAGGACCCACACCACCGTGGGCAGCCAACTGGTGGCGAACCTGAGCGGCATGGGAGATGCGGAGTATCTGCGCTATGCCTACAACATCGCTCTGTATCACCACGAACGGTGGGATGGCGGCGGCTATCCCAAAGGGCTGTGTGGGGACGAGATTCCCATCTGCGCACAGGTAGTGGGCATTGCCGATGCCTTTGACGCACTGACCTCTCAGCGGGTATATAAGCCGGCCCTCCCCTATGACCAGGCCATCAACATGATCGTCAATGGGGAATGCGGCGCGTTTTCCCCCAAGCTGCTGGAGTGCTTCAAGCGCGTGCGCACCCAGCTGGTCAACCTGGCCCACCAGTATGCGGACGGATATTCCCCCAAATCCGACCACATCACCATGCCCCTGCCCGGACCTGAGTGGAAGCCGCACAAGCTGGATTCCCTGCAGCTGTCCCAGGTCAAGTATCAGGCCCTGCTGCACCACCTGAACGACACGGTGCTGGAACTGGATCTGGACAACAGGTTATATCACGTGGTCTATAACCCCAACCCGGATTTGGACGCGATCATCCCCTTCGCCCCCTTTGACAAAATGATAGAACAGCTGCGCCACTCCAACATCCATCCGGAGGATGTGGACACAGTAGAGGAGATGCGCTATTTCCTGACCGAGGACTTTTTCCGTCTGAATCTCCGCCGCAAGACTTTCCGTCTGCGCGTATTCAGCCCTACTGTGCAAGAATATCACCTCTACGACCTGACCTTCCTGCGCGTCAACACCGACAACGCCGACCAGCGTATCGTGATCGCCATCTGGCACCGGCCGGAGGACGAAGGCATCGGCCAAAGCGTGGTCATATCCTCCGATGTGTACTCCTCCCCGGCCCTTTACGGACTGGTCAGCACCGCTTTGCGCTGCCTGAACGACCCTGCACACACCATCGACGCGGGCGTGGACTTCCTGTATGCCCTGACCGGCTATACTCAGCAGGAGATCGCCCAGCAATTCGACTCATCCCTGCTCAACCTGGTCTTCCCGGAGGACCGTGCTGCCTTCCTGAACGCAATGAGCAACCAGCTGCACACAGGCGGAGCGGTCGACACGCAGTTCCGCCTGCTGCGCAAGGACGCGTCCCCGCTGTGGGTACTGGATCGCAGCCGGCTCTATCTGGAGAGGGACGGCAGGGAGTACATCTATCATGCCATCCGTGACAATTCCCAGCTGCACGAGACCATCGACCGCCTGCAGAAAGAAGCGGAACGGCATCAGCTGCTCACCCGCCAGAGCGAAGGTATCATCTTCGATCTGGATCTGGACACGGACACCCTGACCTGCTCCTCCCGCTGGAATGAGTTCTTCGGCTATGAGCCTCTTTCCCGGAATTTCTTGGCCAGCCTGTCTCAGGGCAGCCACTTCCATCCGGACGACCTCCCGGCCCTGCACGTCTGGGCAGACGCCCTGCGCCGGGGTGAGAGCACCCCGGCCTATCAAGAGGTCCGCATCGTCAACAAGGACGGAAAGTACATCTGGTGCCGCATCCACGCCCAGCTGCAAAGCAATGCCAACCACATCGTGGGCATTATTTACAATGTGGATGAGTACAAGCGCACCACACTGGCCCTGAAGGAACGGGCAGAGCGGGACTCTCTGACCAAGCTGCTTAACAAGCAATCCACCCAGCAACTGGTGACCGAATACCTGAATGCCCAGGATGCCAACCAGCTGTCCGCGCTGCTCATCCTTGACCTGGATAATTTCAAAACGGTCAACGACAGCTACGGTCACCTCTACGGCGACGCGGTCCTGACTCAGGTCGGCGGCTGTCTGCGCAGTCTGTTCCGGGCCAACGATATTATCGGCCGCATCGGCGGGGACGAGTTCCTGGTTTTCCTGAAGGACCTGCCCGATACGGACATCGTAAAGGACCGCTGCGACCTGCTGCTGGCCTCACTGAACAAGCTGCTGGCCCGGCTCATGCCCGATCTGAAGAAGGTGTCCTGCTCCATCGGTGCCGCCATTTCCCCCACTCACGCATCCAATTATGCCGACCTGTTCCAGCGGGCGGACGAAGCACTGTACGGAGCCAAGAAGCGAGGCAAGAACCGCTACAAAATCTACAGTCTCCGCGATAAGCTCGGTTCTCTGCTGGACAGCACCACCTATGTGAACTCCCGCATCGATTCGGACGAACAGGCCAATATCATGGACAACTCCTTGATTCGCGTTGTATTCCGCTCTCTGTATGAAAGCAACGATATCGCGACCACCGTGGACGAGTTGCTGAACCAGATCGGCAAGCAGTTCAATGTCAGCCGAGCCTATATCTTCGAAAACAACGAGGACAACACCGCCTGCAGCAACACCTTTGAATGGTGCAACGAGGGTGTGGAACCCCAAATAGACGTTCTGCAGAACATCAGCTACATCACGGATATCCCCGGTTGGCCGGATGTATATGACGAGCATGGTCTGCTCTATTGCTCGGACGTGACAGAACTGGCCCCCACCGCCCGAGCCATTCTGGAGCCACAGGGCATCAAAAGTATGCTCCATTGCGCCATTCTGGACAATGGCGTATTCCGAGGCTACATTGGCTTTGATGACTGTGTGTCCAACCGCATGTGGACCCAGGAGCAAATCTCCCTGCTTCAGTTCCTGTCCGAGGTGCTGGCCCTGTTCCTGCTAAAAAAACGCACTCAGGATAAGGTGGCCGAGCAGGCAGCCAACCTGCAGCGCGTGCTGGACAGCCAGGACGCTTGGATCTATGTGATTGATCCGGACACCTATGAGCTCGAGTTCCTGAACAAAAAGACCCGCGCCCTCGCGCCGGACAGTCGGGAGGGCATGCCCTGTTACCGGGCCTTTATGGGAAGGAACACTCCCTGTGAAAACTGCCCCCTCACCGCCCCGCACCACACCTGTGTCATCGAAAACCACAAGCTGGGTGTGCTGGTACGAACTCAAGCCACACAAATTTCCTGGAATGGGAAAGACGAGCACTTGATCACCTGCTATGACATGGGCAAGGGACAAAACGGTTGAATGACACAGACCACGGGCAACTTCATGGCCCAGGTGATGTAACCCCAAAGCGCAAAACACCGGACAGGAAACCACAAGTTCCTGTCCGGTACTCTTTGTGCCTTTCCGCACATTTCGCCGTGTGGGATAAGGTACAATAAATTGCAAAAAGCAAACGAAAACACCCGAAATCCGAAGATTTCAGGTGTTTTTCTGGAGCTGCTGGGCAGATTCGAACTGCCGACCTCATCCTTACCAAAGGCGAACTACATTATATAAGAAAGGATATGCGGCACAAGATTAGGGCAGAAGGGCATCGTCAAACAAAATAACTTTTATCGGCTCGAAGCCGTTTCTCCCCGCAACAATATTGGCACCTTGCCCCATCCTTCTATGTGGTTTAAGATTGGGCTTCTGGCTGCACGCTTGCAAGGACCAGAATATTATAATTGTAAATCACGACAATAACTGCTATAATTTTACAAGAAACCCCTTCAGTGTCTTGCCCCACCCATTCTCACCACATTAAGGAGACCACACCATGAAGTGTATTAAATGCGGATATATTGTTCCGGAGGATAGCGATTTTTGCCAATTCTGCGGTGCTCGCATCGAATTACAACCAGAGGTTGCGCCTGTCGTAGAAACAGCCATCCCGGAAGTTTCAGCAAAAGAAATCACGGAGGCTCAGCGATATTTTGACAGCGACTATGGCTATTCTCCGGAAAATCCAATCGTCACCTCCTCCATCCACATGGTAGGGCACTATTTGCGCGCTCTTCGAACGGAAGACGGTCGCAGCTTCACTTGGGAGCGGCAACCTAATCACCACGGAAATATGATTGATGAGTATCAATTATTTGTCAATGGAACCCCCTATAAAACGGTTTTCTTCAATCCCCATGGCGAAGATCGAGGATTTATCCCCGCTGGGCTTGTTCGGGATTCTGATGCGTTTGCGGCCGCCCAACAGGGAGTTTCATTAGAAGATTATCAGGCGCAACAGGCGGCAAGGGAACAAAAAAAGGTTCGTAAAAAGAAAAGAGCAAAATGCTGGATCATCGCCATTTCCGTTGTCCTGATCCTCGCCCTGAGCGGTACTCTCCTGTTCGTTCTGGGTGGCCCGAGCATCAAGTATTTGTACGCAAAGCATCTTTTACGCAGTGGAAATTACGACAGTGCATATTCTACCTTCTACGACCTAGGTTCCTTCAAGGACTCGAAAGAAATGCTTTCCGAAACTCGTTACCAAGAAGCAGTCGCTCTCCGCAACGCAAAAGACTTCGATGCTGCCAATCAAATTTTCAAAGACTTGGGCGCGTACAAAGACAGCAAAGATTTGATCCACTATCACCTTTACAAGACAACAGTTGATGTAGTTGCCACCTGCACAACGGCTGGTTCTGCCACGAAAACTTGCTCTTGCGGCACAACAAAAACTGAGGAGATTCCGGCAACCGGGCATAAAACCGAAACCGTATCTACCACCCCGGCTACCTGTACAACAACCGGGCAAAAAGTGTTGCGTTGCGTAAATTGTGGCGAAAAAACAACGGAAACTATCAAGATTAAGTCCCACAACTACGTAGCAAAAACGACCAAAGCCGCATCTTGCCAATCAACAGGAACAAAAACATACACCTGCTCCGGGTGCGGAAAATCGTATGAGGAGACAGTTGCAAAAACCGGTCACGCTTATACCAACGCCACTTGCACAGCGGCAAAAACCTGCAAGGGCTGCGGCAAAACCGAGGGATCTGCATTAGGACACACAAGCACTGCAGTCTGCACTCGATGTGGCCTGACACTTTTCAAGACGTTGACTTACTCAGGAAAAGGAAGTAAAACTATACAAGATATCTCCATTCCAAACGGGAGATTCATATTATCCGGATCCGCGAAACTAAATGGTGGTTACTCTGGCAGTTTTTTTGTCCATGTGAAAGACTCTAATAATGCCTATTGGATAGCAACCAAAAACCTTTCCAACAATCGACAAAGTATTGACGCGGCGGAGTTTTTCAACGGACCATATCGTGGAGGAATTCTTTCGATTATTGCCGATGACAATATCTCGTGGACGGTTACAATCCGTGCAACAGCATAAGAATGCACACCGACAATTTGTATTGTCCACAGGCATGCAATATTCATGCGTAAAAGAGGACAGCATCAGATGATGCTGTCCTTTTCTTTTATCGGTTTAGCGTCGCCAATGTTGTTGGTGCGCCAGAGCGGTTCTCATAAATTCGCCGCACCGTATTGGATGCCACAGCAATATTCAAGTTCTGCCCGCCGTCATAGTACGCACTGGTTACCCCAATTACAGCGCCTCTCTCATTGAACACCGCACCACCACTGCTGCCGTGCGAAATCGCCGCCGTAATTTGCAAAACATCTACGCCGTTATCATAATACCGGGAACTAATAATTCCGTCTGACATCGTATTGGAAAGCCCAAGCGGATAGCCCACCGCAAATATCTTGTCGCCCTGCTCGGCGGCATCAGAATCAGCAAGACCCAAGGGCTTTACTCCCAAATCAGCATCGCATCTCAAAATAGCCAAATCCGCACGCTTGTCATACGCCAAAACGGTAGTTGCTTTTGTAGATCGGCGCCCATCTGCGGTATGTACGGTAATGCTGTGTGCATCTTCAATAACATGGTAATTTGTAACTAATGTTCTGCCGTTTACAATGAAGAAGCCGCTTGCACTCCCAATAAGCTTATTGCGCCCATCATACATTTCCAAATACATAACACGTTCGGCGTTCTTCTGGATGTTCCCATCAGAAGACAGTAGCCCCACACTGAGCAGGAGAACAATCGCCAAAACGCTTGACAGCAATGCAATCATTTGCTTTTTGGTTGGTCGCCGTTTGCGGCGTGCTACGCCAACAGCGGTCGTCGGTATCGGCTGCGCCGAAACGCTTGGCTGCGGAATTGGCTCGTGCAGCTTCACGCCACAACGATGGCAAAAGCGTACGTTTCCGGGCACTTCTCCCCCGCATTTATGGCAAAACATTCTCTACATCCTCCACGGTGGCAACACCACAATAACTGCAAAATTTACTGCCCTCTAACAATTTAGCCCCGCACTTGCGGCAAAACCGAACGGTGGGCGCAGTAGTCGTAAATGATTGGTTTGCTGGTTGGGGCGCGACATTTCTTTCGCACACCACCACATTCTCGTTGGTCACTGCAACGGTAGGTGCAACATTAGAAACGGGCACCGGATCAAACAGTAAGCGTCGTTTGGAAAAGTACACCCAATTGATAGCCAACACAATTGCACTCCCGAAAATTTGCCCGAACACCTCTCCGAAAAAAGAGGAGGACAGATTATAAACAGACGCAATCACCAACGCAACAAGCCCGTCCACAATAGAAAGTATATACACACCATGGAATGAGAGAATACCATACCACTGCATGCCGTTCATTCCAACCAAAGCCGCCAGATTTAGGACAAATCCGATAACAACAAACGCAGTGGAATACCAATTGAATTCGTCCGCAAAGAGATTGATAACTTGTGCAATTCTTAACAGCAAGCCGAGAACTAAGCAGACTTTCAAAAACTTAAAGTATTTTAGCGGTGTATTAGCCGGATCCAAATAAACTTTCTTTTGCTCCATCTCTTTCTCCTCCGTTCAAATATCCGCAAAAAAGCAAAAGCCCCAAAACCGTTGTGGTTCTAGGGCTTTTTTGGAGCTGCTGGGCAGATTCGAACTGCCGACCTCATCCTTACCAAGGATGCGCTCTACCTACTGAGCTACAGCAGCAAAGGTGCTCCCCGTATGGGGAACTATAAATAACAGCTTGCGCTGATATTGGTGTGTGGCGACTCGGAAGGGACTTGAACCCTCGACCTCCGGCGTGACAGGCCGGCGTTCTAACCAACTGAACTACCGAGCCACATATATCGAGCGATCTCTCGCTTGATTGTAAATGGCAGGGGCAGAAGGAATCGAACCCTCG
>JAZSAP010000064.1:0-17215 GCA_045601925.1 Lawsonibacter sp. | reverse complement strand
GATGGCCCAGGGGGACTGCTTCAAATGTTCCTCGGCATCCCGGAGGAACTGATGAGGTTCAAAGGCCGGGCCGTTGACGTGGGTGTTGTGCCAGGCGTCGCTGCGGGCGGCGATGTACAGGTCCCGCTCCGTCGCCCAGTCGATGGGGCGATACCACAGGTTGATGTCCCGCTCGGACTCCAGGCCCTTCCACCAGTTTTGGTGGGCCAGAGTGGAATTTTCCTCATTCAGGTGGGAGTTATCCCCCTCGAAACACATGGAAAATTTCTCCCCGTCCCAGGTAAAGCAGGACACAGAGGTGTTGTCGGTGTGGGGGGACTCGTGCCAGCGCGCTGGGGGCAGTTTGCGCACGTTGACCGCAAACTGCTGGATGGCGGTTCCGTGACTGACCACGGCCACCGTCTGGTCGGGATGGGCCCGGGCAATGCGCTCCATAGCCCGCTCCACTCGCGCGCCCAGTTCCACACGGCTCTCGCCGCCGGGTGCTTTCCAATCCGGGACAAGGCGGTTGAACTTAGCAAGTTCCTCCCCGGCAAAATACCCCTGATAACCCCAGGTGGTGTCCTCCCACTCGCCCATGAAAATCTCCCGCAGGTCGGGGTCGGTATGCACCTGCAGCCCGCGGGGCTTGCTGATGGCGCCGGCGGTGGTGACGGTGCGGAACTTGTCGCTGGCATAGACCGCGTCGATATGTACCCCGGCAAAGCGCTGCTCCAAAGCTTCGATCTGGCTGTAGCCGTTGTCGGTGACCAGGGCGTTGTAATGTCCGTGGATGCGGCGATAGAGGTTGCCCTCCGCCTCCGCATGGCGAATCAGATAAATCGTCGTCATAAGAAAATTCCTTTGTTTGGGATGGTTCGGTTGGGGCGTCGAGGACGCCGCCCCCTACGTAATTACCAGGGTTTAACCGCGCCGGTCAGGTCTCCCACGTTGGCAAGGCCCTTGCGCGCGGCAATGGCCTCCAAACCATCCCGCACGTGGATGGCGGCGTAGGGGTCGGCAAACAGGCTGGTGCCCACCGCCACAGCGGTGGCGCCGGCCAGCATCAGCTGGGCCGCATCCTCGCCCTTGGCCACACCGCCCATGCCCAGAATGGGCACCTTGACGGCATTGGCAACCTCCCACACCATGCGCACCGCAACGGGCAGCACGGCAGGGCCGGACAGGCCGCCGGTGTTCATCTTCAGCACAGGCCGGTCGGTGTTGATGTCAATGCGCATACCGCGCAGGGTGTTGATCAGGGACAGGGCGTCAGCGCCGGCATCCTCCACCGCCCGGGCGATCTCGGTCACATCGGTGACGTTGGGGGACAGTTTGACCATCACGGGTACGCTGCCCGCGTGGGCCTTGGCCATCCTGGTCACTTCAGCCGCCAGCTCCGGGCGGGTACCGTAGGCCAGACCGCCCGCCTTCACGTTGGGGCAGGAGATGTTGACCTCGATCATGTCCACACCGGCCGCGGCCAGTTTTTCGCACATGATGCCGTACTCCTCCGGGGTGTTGCCGGAGATGTTGGCGATGACCTTCACGTCATACTGCCGCAGGAAGGGCAGTTCCTCGGCGACAAAGGCATCCACACCGGGGTTCTGCAGACCCACGCTGTTCAGAATGCCCATGGGAGTCTCGGCAATGCGGGGGGCGGGGTTGCCCTCACGGCGGTGGAGGGTCAGACCCTTGGCGCAGATACCGCCCAGCTCGGACAGATCGAAAAACTCGCCGTACTCACGGCCAAAGCCGAAGGTGCCGGAGGCCACCACGATGGGGTTTTTCATGGTCATGCCGGCAAGGTTGACGCTCATATTCACCTCAGGCATTCCAATCCACCTCCTTGGCATCAAAGACAGGGCCGTTTTTGCACACGTGCTTGCGGCTGCCGTCGGCCATGTCGCAGGCGCACACCAAGCACGCACCCACGCCGCAGCCCATGCGTTCCTCCATGGATACAAGGCAGGGCACACCAAATTCCTCGGCCACCTTGGCCACGTTGCGCAGCATGGGCTTGGGGCCGCAGGCCAGCACGCCGTCGTACCCCTTATCCTGCTCCAACTCCTGCCGCACAAGGGCGTCCACAAAGCCGTGATGACCCAGGCTGCCGTCGTCAGTGGCGACCAGCACTTTTTGACTCACCTGCTCAAACTTGTCCTTCAAAATGATCTTGTCCGCGCTGCGGCCGCCCAAAACGGCGGTGGATCTGCGCACAAATTCAGCGCAACCCAGCATGGGTGGGATGCCGATACCGCCGCCAACCAGCAGATAGCGGCCGTCAGTCTTGATATCAAAGCCGTTTCCGGCAAGGCCAAGCACATCCAGTTCCTCACCCACCTCACGATTGGCCAGCCAGTCGGTGCCCTCGCCACGAACCTCAAACACGATGCTGACAAGGTCCTGCGGATCCATCATGGTACACAGGCATACGGAGATGGGGCGGCGCAAAAGCAGCCCTTCTCCGCACTTGATGTGCACAAACTGACCCGGACCCTTGAAGCTGGTACGGACCATGTCCCCGGCCTCCAGAGTCATCCAGATGGCATCACCCACCCGGGTCTTTTCCACGATTTTACACTTGCGTTCCACTTTCATGGGTTGCTCTCCTTACACAATGGTGACAAACTGCTTGATGTCGTCTCTCATTGCAATCGCGGCGTTGCGGGCGGCCTCCTTAAAGTCGTGGCCGTCGCCGCCGGTCTTCTGCCAGGCGCACATGATGCCCCGGGATGAGTTAACAATGGCGCCGTGACCGTACTTGTCAAAGGCGTACTGCACGTCCTCGGCGGTGCCGCCCTGGGCGCCGTAGCCGGGGACGAGGAAGAAGGTATGCTCCAAACGGCGGCGCAGCGCGCGGATGTCGGAGGGATAAGTGGCGCCGGTGACTGCGCCGGCCATGGTGTAGCCGTACTTGCCCTCGGTACCCTTGGCAATGCGCTGGTTCAAATCGCCCATGACCTGATAGACCAGCCGGTCGCCGGCCACGATGTCCTGCAGTTCGCCGGAGCCGGGATTGGAGGTCTTGACCAGCACGAAGGCGCACTTATCCTCCTCCTTGGCGGCATTCAGGAAGGGGTTGATGGAGTCGGACCCCATGTAGCCGTTCAGGGTGACGCAGTCGGCATCAAAGCTTTTGAACTGCTGCCCCTCGATCTTGGCCCCGGACAGCCAGCCCTCGGCGTAGGCCGTGGCGGTGGAGCCGATGTCGCCGCGCTTGATGTCGGCAATGACGAACATCCCCTTGGACTTGGCATACTTGATGGTGCGCTCCAGCATCTCCATACCCTGCCAGCCCAGATTCTCGTAATAGGCGGCCTGGGGCTTGACGGCGGGCACGATGTCGCACAGGGCGTCGATGAGGCCCACGTTGAACTGCCAAATGGCCTCGGCGGCGCCCTTCAGTCCCACGCCGTACTCTTCAAAAGCGGCCTTGCGGATATACTCGGGAACGTACTCGATGCGGGCATCCAAACCTGCAACAGTGGGGTTTTTCATGGCGCGGATCTTATCCTGCAGCACGTCAAAAGACATAATCTATCATCCTTTTCTTTTTATTTGTCTTGGTAAATAATTTTTCCGCCTACAACGGTGTATTTCACGCGGCCCTTCAGCTCCCGGCCGGCAAAGGGAGTATTGTGGCCCTTGGAGGCAAACTGCTCCGGGTCCACCACCCACACCTCATCCGGGTCGAAGATGGTGATATCCGCATCCGCACCGATGGCCAGCCGGCCTGTGCCAAGGCGCAGGATGGCTGCGGGGTTGAAGGTCATGCGGCGGATAATGTCGGACAGGTCCATCTTGCCCGTGTGGTACAGGCTGGTCAGGGTGACGGCCAAAGAAGTCTCCAGACCCACCATACCGCTGGGCGCTTTCTCCAGGGGTCTGCTCTTCTCTTCCTTGGAGTGGGGGGCGTGGTCGGTGGCGATCACGTCAATAGTACCATCCTGCAGACCGCGGATGATGGCCTCCACGTCCTGCTTGGTGCGCAGGGGCGGGTTGACCCGGGCCATGGAGCCGCAGGCAAGCACCTCGTCCTCGGTCAGGGTGAAGTACTGGGGACAGGTCTCGCAGGTGATGGGCACGCCCCGCTTCTTCATCCGGCGGACGATGTCCACGCTCTTGCCCGTGGACACATGCTGGATGTGAACGTGGGCGCCGGTCTCCTCGGCCAGCATGGCGTCCCGCATGACCATCAGCTCCTCGGCAATGGCGGGCCGCCCCTCCAGCCACAGCTGGCGGGAGATGCTGCCCTCATTCACCGCGCGATTTTCCACCATGTTGGCATCCTCACAATGGGTCAGCACCGGCATATCGTACCGCTTGGCGCGAATCAGGGCATCACGCATGAGGTTGGCGTTCTGCACCGGCATACCATCATCGGACAGAGCCACCGCACCGGCGGCCTTCAATGCTTCGACATCGGTCAGTTTCTCGCCCTGCAGACCCACAGATACCGCCGCTACCGGCAGCACACGCACACCACAGGCGGTCTGTGCCTTGTCCAGCACATACTTGACCTGTTCGGGGTTGTCCACCACAGGCTTGGTATTGGCCATACAGGCCAACGTGGTCACACCGCCCCGGGCCGCCGCCTGGGTTCCGGTCAAAATATCCTCTTTATACTCGAATCCGGGGTCGCGCAGATGCACGTGCATGTCCACAAAACCGGCACACACCACCATGCCCTCCGCATCCAGGACCTTGTCCGCCTGATCACCCAGATCGCTGCCCAGGCCGGCAATCTTACCGTCCCGGATCAGCAGATCCATCACGCCGCCGACACCACCTACCGGGTCCACCAGCCGTCCGCGTTTAATGAGCAATTCCATTGCGCATATCCTCCTTTTCGGGATTTGACGCCGCGCACTGTGCGCAGAATAGTTCTAATTTATATTATAAGTGAATGGGCATATTTTAGCAACGGATTTTTTGCATTTTTCGCACACAATAATGACAGGTTCAAGAAAGGAGGAGCAGGAACATGATGTGCGGAAAATTTGTGTGCGGCATGCTGACCGGTGTGGCCGTGGGTGCAGCGGCCGGCATGGCCCTGACCGCCAGCAAGCGGGACGTGCGCCGGGCGGCCCACCGGGCGGTGAGGAGTGTGAACAACGCCATGAACGATGCCATGGACAGCATCGCCTCGGTGGTGGATAACTTCACCCAGATGATGGATAAATGACAAAAAAACAGCCTGCATCGCAGAACGCGGTGCAGGCTGTTTGTTTATGCGATGGTGTATCCGCCACGAACCAGCACCTTGGTGGTGTTGGCGGTGGCCCGGACGCCGCGTCCGGTGATGGTGGCCATGTACAGGTGGTTGGTGACCAGTGCCTTTTCGTTGTTCAGGGTAGACCCCTCGGTGGTGTTGACCAGGCCGGGGCTGGAGGGCGACACACAGACCGCAGTACCGATGCGCAGCATGACCTCGCAGCCGATGTCCATGTTCAGCACCTGATCCTTCTTCAGGGTGACCACCGTGTAGCTGGCGGCGTGCTGCTGCCCCTCCTGCTTGGCAAGGGCCTGATCCATCTGCTCGGAGTAGGTCTGAATGGCGGCGTTCAGGGCATCTGCAAGGTCCTGTCCATAGGCGTCCACCTTGCCGTCCACCTGCTCCAAAATGGCAGGAGTCGCGGTGGTGTTCAGATAACTCAGGGTAATAAGCGGGTCGCTCTGCGTTCCCGCGCCGGAGGCCAGCACCACACCCACCGTCAGGCACAGAGCCGTCAGGACCACAACGCCCATGCGAATGGCAAATCTTTTGTTTTTCATCCTATGTACTCCTTTGTTGTCGGGGCGCCCGACCGGGCGCCCCCGTATCATACCATGGTTTCCGGGTGCAGGCCAAAGCTGACCGCGATGGCCCCGTCCACCTGTTTCATTACCGTTTCATCCACCTTGCCCATATGCTCCCGCAGGCGGCGTTTATCCAGCGTGCGGATCTGCTCCAGCAGGATGACGGAATCCTTGGGCAGACCGTAGCTCATGGCAGCCAGACTGATGTGGGTGGGCAGGCGCGCCTTGCCGGTTTGGGACGTGATGGCGGCGGCGATGACGGTGGGACTGTGGCGGTTGCCCGTATCGTTCTGCACGATGAGCACAGGCCGCACGCCCCCCTGCTCACTGCCCACCACTGGGCTGAGATCAGCGTAAAAAATGTCGCCCCGTTTCACATTGTTATCCACAAAACTCACACTCCGCCGGAAAATAGTACGCACCGCAGCGCCGTACTATGAGTTTCCCACAGGGTGGGCGGGTTTATACCTGCGCAGAAAAATTCCGTCGCCCCGCCCTTGCCCGGCGGCGGGACACGGGGTCCCGCAGCTCCGTGTTATTCTATGCCCGCTCCGCCCCGTCCGTTCACTCCACGCAGATGCGCTTTACCCGACCGGACAGGTCACACAGCAGTTCGTAAGTAATGGTGCCAAGGCAATCCGCCATCTCTTCCAGCGGCTTGTCCGGGCCAAAGATGGTAGCTACGTCCCCTGCCTGCACATCAGGCAGGTCGGTGACATCCACCATGCACATATCCATGCAAATGCGGCCCAGAACCGGCACCCGTGCGCCACCCAGCATCACTTCAGTGCGGTTCGACAGCAAACGGAACAGGCCGTCGCCGTATCCGATGGGCAGCACCGCCACCCGGGTCTCCCGGGTCACTTTTCGGGTGCAGCCGTAGCTGACAGCGGCACCGGCGGGCAGTTGCCGCACGGCAGCCACCCGGGTGTACAGGGACATGACCGGCCGGAGCTCCTCCCCCTCCATCCGGCAGGACGGGTCGGGGTGATGACCGTACAGAGCTATACCCGGCCGCACCATGTCCAAATGGGTACAGGGATATTTTAATGCAGCGGCGCTGGCTGCGCAATGGCGAATTGCAAAAGTCAGACCGTAATCTTTTTCCAGCAGGTCCACCGTGTCCAAAAAGCGGGTGAACTGCAGCATGGTAAATTCCTCGTCCCCGTCAGCATTGGCAAAGTGTGTAAAGATACCCTCATGCTCCAGTCCGGGCAGGGCGCACAGTTGTGCCACCTCCCGGGTGGCCTGCTCAGCATCCCACGCCAGCACACCCACACGGCTCATCCCCGTGTCCAGTTTAATGTGGATGCGGGCCGTTTTGCCTTGGGCGACTGCCGCATCAGACAAAGCCTGTGCCAGTTCCGGGGTAAACACGGTCTGCGTGAATCCCTCGTCCACCACGCACGCGGCAAATTCCACCGGGGTCACACCCAAAATCAAAATGGGCAGCGTAATACCCGCCCGACGCAGTTCAAGCGCCTCGTTCAGTTCGGCCACCGCCAGCATCTCACATCCCAGCCGCTCCAGCTCACGTGCAACCGTCACCGCTCCGTGGCCGTACGCATCCGCCTTGACCACACCGAGGAAGCGACACCCATCCGGCAGTTGGGCGCGCAGGGTACGATAATTGTGTTCCAAGGCGGACAGAGATACCTCCGCCCATGTGCGCGCACGGTCCAACTCCATAGTTCTTTCCTCTTTCGCAAACCCTTCAGTTCAGGGTAAAATTTTCAAACTCACATTGGATGAGCCGCCGTCCGTCCACGGCCACCTCGCCCCGCAGCAGACCCCCATCTGCGCCAAACCACAAGGCGGTCTGTCTTCCGTCACCGGGTGGGTCCGCCGGGTCGCGGCAAAGGATGTAAAGGGTTTCCCCTTCCGCACCGCAGCTGTCGATAAAACCGCTGCGGGCCGCCTCCAAAAGGGCGGCCACCGCGGACAGGGGAGTCAGTCCATCCTCCGCCAGCGGGCCGGTTTCCAGCATGACACCGTCATAACTTAAAAAGCTTTCGCCCTCATGCAGCCGAGCCGTGATGCCGGCGATCTCTGCCGGTTCCCGGACGGTCAGCACCGTTTCCCCGCCGCTGACCGCCGCGTCCACCACGTAGGTATAGACCCGTTGGCCGTAATCGGCGGTCACCTGCATCCGGGCGGTGCAGCCGTTGGCGGACAGGTATTCCCCCCGCAGCGCCAGCGCCCGGTCCATGGGCGTTCCGTTCCCCTTGCTGCCGCAGGCGGTCAGCAAAAGGCTTATCATCAGTACGCACATCACAAACGATCTGCGCACAGCGATTCCTCCAAATCTTATTCTTCCAGTTCCCGAATTGCCCGGGGCAATGCATCCAGCAGGTCGCTTGGGGTCATGGCGTACTCCCCCAGTTCCCCCGCACATAGGTCACCGGCCCTGCCGTGGAGCCACACAGCCATAGCCGCACTCTGCTCCGGGGAAACCCCCTGTCCCAACAGGGCCAAAATCATGCCGGACAGCACATCGCCGCTGCCGCCCTTGGCCATGCCGGGGTTTCCGGTAGTGTTCACCCACACCCGGCCATCGGCTGCGGCTGTGATGGTGCGATGCCCCTTGAGCACCAGCACGCAATTGTGTTCTGCAGCGAAGCGGCGGGCCGCTTCTTCCCGATCGGCAAGGGGCAATTCGCACCCGCACAAGCGGGCAAATTCCCCTTCGTGCGGGGTCAAAACGGTGGGGGCAGTGCGACGATCCAGCAGGTCGAGATGCCCGGCGATGGCGTTGAGTCCATCGGCATCCAGCACCACAGGGGTGCCCAGTTCCTGCAGCAGTCGGTGTACTGCGCGCTGCGCCCGACGCGTGCGGCCCAGACCGGGGCCGATGAGGGCCGCGTTGCAGCCACTCATCTGCTTGCACAGTTTAGCTGGACACGCAGGGGCCGGACGGGCCATAACCTCATCACACTTGGCGGCCACCACGGGCCAAACCCGCTTGGGCACGTTCAAAAATACAAGTCCCGCGCCGGTACGCACCGCGGCCCGCGCAGCAAACACGGGTGCGCCGGTGTAGCCCACACTGCCGGCAAATATCTGCACCCGGCCGAAGTCGCCCTTGTGGGCATCCCTGGCCCGCCGCGGCAAACGGAAGGTATCCTGACTCACTTCCATCCGCTCACCTCCAACACAGTTTCAATTATATCATACCACAAATCCGCCTTTCTGTCATCCACCTGTTCCAAAAAACAGCCGCACCGCCCATGCCGCGGCACAGAACCCCACCAAATCCGCACACAGAGCGGCGGGGACCGTATAGCGCGTCCCGCTGACGCGGGCCGCGCCGAAGTAGGCGGCAATGGCGTAAAAGGTGGTCTCCGTGGACCCCAGCATCACCGCCGCCACCCGCCCCACATAGCTGTCCGGGCCGTAGGTTTCCATCAGCTCCGCCCCCACGCCCAGTGCTCCGCTGCCGCTGACCGGTCGTACCAGCATCAATCCCACCGTTTCCGGTGGGACGCCCAGCCATTTCAGCACCGGGGACAAAACATCCGCCATCAGTTCCAGGGCGCCGGAGGCCCGCAGCATATACACCGCCGTCAGCAGGGCAATGAGGGACGGCGCGATGCGCACTAGTGTGGACAGGCCCTCCCCCGCACCGCAGATCAGGCCGTCGTACACATTGACTCGCCTGCCCAGCGCATAGATGCCAACCGCCGCCAAAATCAGCGGCACCGGCATGGTGCTCAGCAGGTCCATCATCCCCCGTCCCCCCACACCCGGCCCAGCAGCTTCACCGCCGCGATGCCCGCCAGCACGGACAGGGCCGAGGCCAGCCACACCGCCGGTAGAATGTCAAAGGGTCTTGCACTTCCCGCCGCACCCCGCACCGCCGCCACCGTGGTGGGCAGCAGCTGGATAGAGGCCGTGTTGCACACCACCAGCATGCACAGACCGTGGCTGGCCCTGCCGCCGCTGCGGCGGGCCATGCGTTTGGCCGCCTCCACCCCCAGGGGCGTGGCCGCGTTGCCCAGTCCCAGCAGGTTGGCCGAAGCGTTGGCCGCAATGCAGTCCAGGGTCTGCCCATCCTCGCCGGGATACAGACGGCGCAAAACGGGCCGCAGCAGCCGTCCCAGCTTTTGGGCAAGGCCCGAACGGCGCATGACCTCCATCACTCCGGTCCACAGGCACAGCATGCCGCCCATGGCAAGGCACAGATCCACCGCCGCCTTTGCCCCCTCCACCGCACCGGCGGCTACCTGCTCTCCCCGGCCCGTGGCCGCACCGCACAGCACCGCCGCCGCCACCATGGCCGTCCAAATCACCGACATGGTCAACCGTCATCCCTCCTCTGCCTACTGATATGGCCCGGCCTCTCCGTTTATTCCCCTGCATCCCCTGCGAAATTTCCATATTTTTACTTTTCTTTCCAAATAGTTGGTCGAATTTACAATTTTTTCATATTTTTCCGTTGACATCCAAAATTGGTTTACTATAATAAAAGTAGACAGAGAATTAAAACAAGACAGAAAGGACTGATCCGAATGAAATCCACCGGTATCGTGCGCAAGGTGGACGAGCTGGGCCGCATCGTCCTGCCTATCGAACTGCGCAACACGCTGGACATCGCCCCCAAGGACGCGCTGGAGATTTACGTGGACGGCCCCACCATCATCCTGCGCAAGTATGAGCCTGCCTGCATCTTCTGTGAGGATGCAAAGGACGTCATCACCTTCCGCGGCAAGAACATCTGCACCGCCTGCGCCAAGCGTTTGGGCAATCTGTAAGTCCATTTTTGGCACAAAAAACCGCTACCCTCTCGGGTAGCGGTTTTCTTTCTGTTTGATTTAGAACAGGCCGGTGATCTTGCCGTCAGCATCCACGTCGATTTTTTCAGCCGCAGGAACTTTAGGCAATCCAGGCATAGTCATAATCTCGCCCGTCAGGGCCACCACGAAGCCGGCACCGGCGGACACCTTCACCTTGTTGACGGTGATACGGAAGCCCTTGGGGGCGCCCAGCTTGGTGGGGTCGTCGGACAGGGAGTACTGGGTCTTGGCCATGCACACGGGCAGGTTGCCGTAGCCCAGGCCCTCCAGACGGGCGATCTCCTTGGCAGCGGCGGGAGAGAAGTCCACGCCGTCGGCACCGTAGATCTTGCGGGCAATGTCCTCGATCTTATTCTTCAGGGGCTGCTCCACCTCGTAGGCAAAGCGGAAGTTGTTCTCGCCCTGCTCAATGCTGCGCAGCACCTCGCGGCCCAGCTCCAGACCGCCCTCGCCGCCCTTGGCCCACACTTCGGACAGGGCCACGTTGACGCCGTACTTGGCGCAGCTGCTGCGGATCAGTTCCAACTCGGCCTCGGTATCCTGCACAAAGCGGTTGATGGCGACCACGGCGGGCAGGCCGTAGACCTGCGTAATATTCTCCACATGCTTCAGGAGATTGGGCAGACCCCGCTCCAGCGCCTCCAGATTCTCGGCCGCCAGGTCGGCCTTGGCCACACCGCCGTTGTACTTCAGGGCGCGGACGGTGGCCACGATGACCACGGCGTCAGGCTTGAGGCCCGCGGCACGGCACTTGATGTCCAGGAACTTCTCTGCGCCCAGGTCGGCACCGAAGCCGGCCTCGGTCACCACGTAGTCGGCCAGCTTCAGAGCGGTGTCGGTGGCAGAAACGGAGTTGCAGCCGTGGGCAATGTTGGCGAAGGGACCGCCGTGGACGAAGGCAGGGGTATGCTCCAAAGTCTGGACCAGGTTGGGCTTGATGGCGTCCTTCAGCAGGGCGGTCATGGCGCCCTCGGCCTTCAGGTCGCTGGCCAGCACAGGCTTATCATCAAAGGTGTACCCCACCACCATGCGGCCCAGACGGGCCTTCAGGTCCACAAGGTCGCTGGCCAGGCACAGCACGGCCATGATCTCGCTGGCCACGGTGATGTCAAAACCATCCTCACGGGGCACGCCCTGCATGCGGCCGCCTAGACCGTTGATGATGTTGCGCAGCTGACGGTCGTTCATATCCACGCAGCGCTTCCAGGTGATGCGCTTGACATCGTTGCCCAGAGCGTTGCCCTGCTGAATGTGGTTGTCCAGCATGGCGGCCAGCAGGTTGTTGGCCGCGCCGATGGCGTGGAAGTCGCCGGTGAAGTGCAGGTTGATATCCTCCATGGGCACCACCTGCGCCATGCCGCCGCCGGCGGCACCGCCCTTGACGCCGAACACGGGGCCGAGAGAGGGCTCACGCAGGGCAAGGCACACGCTCTTGTCCAGCTTGGCCAGGGCATCGGCCAGACCCACGCTGGTGGTGGTCTTACCCTCGCCGGCGGGGGTGGGGTTGATAGCGGTGACCAGGATCAGCTTACCCTTGCGAGGGGTGCTGCGCAGGGCGGTGATGTCCACCTTGGCCTTGTAGCGGCCGTACAGCTCCATGCAGTCCTCGTCCACACCCAGACGCTTGGCAACGTCGGCAATGGGCAGCATCTGCGTGCTTTGGGCAATTTCGATATCGGTCATCATGGGTGGTGTCCTCCTTTTCAATTTCCAAAAAATAAGGGCGCACCAAAAACTCGGTGCGCCCAGACGGTCGGCATTTTTGGCGTTGAGCCGGTCATACTCCACGTGGTCCATCCACTTCCGTCAGTCATATGACTTTGTTAAACATATCACAATCTGTCCCTTTTTGTCAAGTGCAATTATCCGCACCCCGGCCTGCGGGCCAGCCTCACGGCCAGCACGGTGCGGTCATCTTTCCCCGCCTTTTCCCCCTGATGCTCCAATGCAAGGCGGGCCAGCTCCTTGGGGCTTTCCCCCTTAAACTCGGCCAGCAAGGTGCGCAATGCCCCGTCCTCTCCGTCGGGACAGACTCCGTCGCTGACCATCAGCACCCAGTCCCCCTCGGAAAGGGTCAGCCGGGTGCAGTCGGGCCGGCCTCCCCGCTGGTCCATGCCCGCAGGCAGAGAGGTAGCGCTGACCCGGCGGATTCCGGCTGCCGTGCGGATATAGGTGGGGGCCGCGCCGAACTTCCACACCGCTGCCTGGCCGGTGAACAGGTCCAGCTGCAGCAGGTCCACGGTGGTGAAGCCGCCCTCCTCCTCCCCCCGCAGGGCCAGGGCGCCATTCAGGATGGACAGGGCATTTTCCGTCTCCACCCCCGCCCTCAAAAACTGCTCCAGCAGACGCACGGCAAGGCCGCTCTCCCGGTTGGCCCCTGCCCCGCTGCCCATGCCGTCGCACAGAAGCATATAGAGCTGGCCGTCCTCCTGCTTGAACCAGGTGCCCGCGTCCCCGCTGACCGTCTCCCGGTCCTTTTTGCGGGCGGCGATGCCCGCCACGGCCATGAAAGGTTCGCTTTGGGCAAGGGTCAGCACCTGCTCCCCTTGCTCCAGCACATACAGGGGCATGCCCATCAGTTCGGAGAGACTTGCCACCTCCCGCTCCCCGGTCAGCTGTCCCGCCGCCGGGCCGCAGATGCGTACACGCAGGTGGTGGTCCCGATCATAGAACACCGCGCCGTCCCCCTCCAACCCCATCAGGGACAGGTGCTGGCGCAGTCTGCGCTGGCGGGCCGGGTCGGCGGTCAGGGGTTGTCCCAGCTCCTGGGCCGCTTCGGTCAACAGCCGGGACAGCTGGCCGTACTGGCCGCACACCGTCCTGCGGCTGTCCCGGATGCGGCTTGCGTACTGCCTGCGGCACAGAAGGCCGGTCAGTTCCCGGTTGACCGCCCCCAAAAACTCACGGAAGCGAATGCACCTGCCGGAAAAATAGGCAGGAAAGTCCCCCGCCTCCGCACTGCCCCGCCGCAGCATGACCTGCGTAGCATCGTTCAGGGCGTTGAAGGTGGTGACGTAGTCCTTTTCCCAGCAGCCGCTACGCAGGGTACAGCCCCGGCACACCCGGTCCGCCGCCCGGTCAAAGACCACCGCCGTGTCGTTGTCGTTGGTCGTCGTCCGGCGAAAGGCCGAACGCATGGTTTCGTGCAGGGCGTGAAACGCCTGGGCCGCCGCCTCAAGCCGCCCGCTGACGTACTCCCGGGCACCGTCCTGCACCGTCCCCTCCTGCTCCCGCAAAAGAAGCACCCCCGCACGTTCTAAAAGTTTGGCCGGCACGGCAAGAAACAGCACCGCTGCCCCCGCCAGTTCGCACAGGGCCGCCACCCGCATACCGCCGTTCCACGTCCACAGCACCGCAGCCGCGCCCACCGCCGCAAAGCACAGTGCCGCACGCACCCGCCGCCCGGAGCAAAGGCCCGCCGCAAGGCCCGCCGCCCCCATACACAAAACGTACAGTGGCGTGTGCCCCTTTGCCAGGTCCATGGCCATTCCCAGCAGCACACCGAAAACCGCGCCGCCCCCCATTCCCACCTGACAGCCGGCATACAGCACCACCGCACCGGCCAAAATGCAGCCCAGGCTGATGTCAAGAAACAGCGTCAGCTGGGACAAGCTGACCAGTACTGCGGTCAGCAGCAGCGCACTGCCGATCCGCCGCCAGCCCAGCTCCGGCTGTTCCGGCTCGGACAGGGCGGCCCGGAAGCCATATGCAAACAGGGCCGTCAGCACCACCTCAAGGGCAAAGCATATCACGTCCCGGGTGCGCCACCCCTGCTGTGACAGGTAGATAAACCCCGCACAGCCGTTCATCACTGCCGCCGCCACCGGCATGGTCCACACACCGCGATACAGCTTGGTATCGCAGAAGGCAAAGGCCACCGAGAAGGTCAGAATGGCGGCAGACACGTACCGCAGTCCCTCCACCAGTCCCAGCAAAGCCACGTATCCTACGCAGGCGCCCAAAAGGGCCGCCGCCGCATTCATACCCGAACCGGCCCCACCCACAAGCGCTACGCCAAAGGGCGCGCTGCCCCCCATGATCACGCCGCCGGACAGCACGCCGCCAAGCAAAAAATAACAGATCCCACGGGCCACACCCAATACCGCAGGCAGGCCCAGCACCACGCGTCCGGACTGCACCGACCGTGCCCGGGCCCGGGCAAAGCGGGTGCGGAAATTCTCCATTGTTGCCATATCCGTTTCCTCCTGAACCGGCAGACAGCTTGTCCGCCCTTGGTTGCTCCATTATATTCCATTTTTTGGAAAAAGCAGGTCGAAAACGGAGATCAGAACAAAAACCGGAGAAACAAGCCGTTTCTCCGGTTTTTATCGGTTCATATTGTGTCCAGCCATTGGGTCAGCTGGTTCAAATCAGCAGCAACATACACGTGGGGAATCGCTTCAAACTCCTTTGCGGTGGTGGTGCCGTTCAGCACCGGACAGAAGTCGATCCCCGCATTCTGCGCGGTCTGCGCATCCACAAGGCTGTCCCCGCAGTAGAGGATCTCCTGTGGGGAAAGGCCGAACTGTTCCGCCGCCCACAGCAGTCCCTCCGGGTCGGGTTTGGGGTTGCGCACATCCCACGCACCCACAATGAAATCGACATATTGCAGGATGCCGCAATAGTCCATCACCTTTCGCAGCGTGTCCCCGCCCTTGGAGCTGACCACCGCAAGCTTGATGCCTTTACCATGCAGACCCGCCAGCAGTTCCGCCGCTCCGTCAAACAGCTGCGTGGTAGTCAGCTGCATGGGCCGGGCGACGGAGCGAAACAGCTCCAGCGCCTGTTCCCGGCGGTCCGGGTCGGGGTCGCCGGTGAGCATGGTGTAGCCGTCCTGTACCGTGTAACCCACGGTGCGGCGCACCGCCTCCCGCTCCGGCTTGGGATGCCCCATGGTGGCAAGGGCGTATTCAAAGGCCGCCACGATGGCCTCGGTAGCGTCGCCCAGGGTGTAGTCAAAGTCGAAACAGACCGCTTTATAGTTCATGGTTCGCTCCTTGCAGCTGCTCCGCCTCACGGATGCGGCGCAGCACCACACGGCACACCGGGACGGCCAGCAGCAGGGTCAGCACGTCGGCCACCGCCTGAACGGAGATAATGCCCATCTCTCCCATCAGCAGCGCCATGGGGTACAGGATGGGTAAAAAGCAGCTGCCCTGACGGGAGGTGGCCAGCAGGAAGGCAAGGCCGCCGTAGCCCAAGCCCGCACACAGCATGTTCACCACTGCCACCCACGCATGGATGGGCAGGGCCACGCACTGGAACTGAATGCACAGGGTACCAAGGCGCAACAGCTCCGGGTCGTCCTTGGCAAACAGGGCGGTAATGGGCTGAGCCAGCAGGCCCAGAACAAGTGCCATGATCGCCGCACCCCAAAAGGCCATTTTACCGGCGTAGCGGTAGCTCTCCCTCACCCGTTCAAAGCGTTTGGCGCCCCAGTTGAAGCCGGCCACCGGCTGGAAGCCACTGCCGAAACCGAGAATAATGCTGAAGGGGAACATCATGATCTTGGTTGCCACGCCGATGCCCGCCATAACGGAGTCGGAGATCTCGCCAGCAATGCGGTTGAGCAGGATGCCCGTCACCACCGCCAGCAGAGAGCGCAGCATGGAGGGCATGCCCACGCTGATGATCTGACTCAAAATATTCCACTTGGGATAGAAGCACCGCACGGACAGGCGCAGCACGCTGTGCCGGGCCATGTAGGGATAAACGAGAATGGCAAAGCTGACCAGCTTGGAAATGGCCGTGGCAACGGATGCGCCCTTGACCCCCATGCCAAGGCCGTTGATGAAGATGGGGTCCAGCACGCAGTTCAAAATGCCGCCGAAGCCCATGCCGAACATGGACAGCATGGCGCTGCCCTCGGCCCGCAGGCATTGGTTCATCACGAAGGACGACGCCATCAGGGGCGCAGCCAGAAGCACGTAAGTGGCGTAGTCAATGGAATAGTCCCGGCAGGTGGGCGTGGCACCCAGCATGTCCACCATGGGGCCAATGAAAATAGTACCAAAGATACTCAGCAGCAGGCCCAGACCAAGGGCGAGGAAAAAGGCCGTGGACAGCACCCGGTCCGCCTTCTCCTTCTCCCGCGCACCCAGCAGTCGGGCCACAAAGCTGTTGGCACCCACCGCCAGCATGGACCCCGCCATCATGATGATCTGGTCTAGGGTGGCGTTGACGCTGACGGCGGCGGTGGCCTCCGTCCCCAGGCCGCTGACGAAAAAGGTGTCCGCCAGACTGTAGATGGAGTTGATGAGGAAGGCAATAATGGTAGGAATGGCCATCTCGGGGATCAGCCGCGAGATGGGCGATGTAAGCAGTTTATTGTCCCGCGGAATATTCGTTTGCGTATCGTTTTGAGTCATATCGGTCACCGCAATTTCTTAATTTGTTCTCTAAAGGGACATTGTATCAAATTTTGTCGAAAAGTAAATAAAAAATTGAGACGCACCGCCACCCTCAAATAAAAAATCCGTCCACCCAGCGGGTGAACGGATTTTTTGGTGGAGGAGGGTGGATTCGAACCACCGAAGCGAAACGCAACAGATTTACAGTCTGCCCCCTTTGGCCACTCGGGAACTCCTCCATATTTACTTGGTGAAGCGACATCCGTGAGGACGATTTGGAGCTGGTAGACG
>JAZSAP010000063.1:0-2488 GCA_045601925.1 Lawsonibacter sp. | reverse complement strand
TCTCCAACGCTATCAGGAACTGATGGACATCATCGCCATCATGGGTATGGACGAACTGTCTGACGAGGATAAGCTTCTGGTTCAGCGTGCCCGTAAGATCCAGCGATTCCTGTCCCAGCCCTTCGACGTGTCCGAGAAGTTCACCGGCATCCCCGGCTCTTATGTGCCGCTGGCGGAGACCATCCGCGGCTTCCGTGAGATTATCGAGGGCAAGCACGATGACCTGCCCGAGTCTGCGTTCCTCTTTGTCGGTACCATCGACGAGGCGGTGGAGAAGGCGAAGAAGGTGGCACGATGAACACCTTTGCCCTGCGCATCACCTCTCCGGAGGGCGACCTGTTCAGCGGCGAGGCCACCATGCTGTGCGTGCGGGGGACCGAGGGCGAGCTGGCGGTCATGGCCGGCCACATCCCCTTCGTGTCCTACATCGTGCCCAGCGAATGCAAGGTGGAACTGCCCGACGGCACGGAAAAGGTGGGCCGCATCGAAAGCGGCGTGCTGACCGTGTCCACAGACAAGGTCATTCTCCTGTCCGGGGATTTTAACTGGAAATGAGACAATGGAAACAGCCGCCACCCAACCGGGTGGCGGCTGTTTAATATTATTTGGTCTTGAAACCATCCTTCAGGCTGACTGCGCGGTTGAACACAAGCTTGTCCGGGGTGGAGTCCACGCTGTCGGCGCAGAAGTAGCCCAGACGCATAAACTGGAACCGGTCGGTGGGGTCGGTGTTGGCCAGGGAAGCCTCCAGCTTGCAGCCGGTCAGCACCTCCAAAGAGCCGGGGTTCAGGCAGTCCAGGAAATCCTTGTCGCCGCCGTCGGGATCGGGGTCGGAGAACAGGTTGTCGTACAGACGCACCTCTGCATCGATGGCGGTGGCGGCATCCACCCAGTGGATGGTAGCGCCCTTGACCTTGCGGCCGTCGGCGGGGTTGCCGCCCTTGGACTCGGGGTCGTAGGTGGCCAAAATTTCGGTCACGTTGCCGGCCTCGTCGGTGACGCAGCCGGTGCAGGTGATGAGATAGGCACCCTTCAGGCGGCACTCGGGGCCGTCGGGAAACAGGCGCTTATACTTTGGGATAGGCTCCTGCAAAAAGTCATCCGCCTCAATAAACAGGTGGCGGGAGAAGGTGACCTCACGGGTGCCGTCCTCGGGACGAATGGGGTTATTCTCCACCTCGAACGTCTCGGACTGACCCTCGGGGTAGTTGGTGATGGTCAGGGGGATGGGGCGCAACACGGCCATGACGCGGCGGGCGCTCTCATTCAGGTCCTCGCGCAGGCAATGCTCCAGGAAGCCGTACTCCACGGTGGAGGGGTTCTTGGCCACGCCGATGCGGTCGCAGAAGTCCCGGATGGCGGCGGGGGTGTAGCCGCGGCGGCGCAAGCCACACACGGTGGGCATACGGGGGTCGTTCCAACCGGAAACGTAGCCCTCCTCCACCAGCTTGCGCAGCTTGCGCTTGCTCATGACGGTGTAGTTAATGCCCAGACGGGCGAACTCGATCTGACGGGGCTTGGAGGGTACGTCGGTGTTGTTGATGACCCAGTCGTACAGGGGACGGTGATCCTCGTACTCCAGAGAACACAGGGAGTGGGTGATGCCCTCCAGCGCGTCCTGAATGGGGTGGGCGAAGTCGTACATGGGGAAGATGCACCACTTGGTGCCCTGACGGTGGTGGTTGATATAGCGGATGCGGTAGATGACGGGGTCGCGCATGTTGAAGTTGCCGCTGGCCAGGTCGATCTTGGCGCGCAGGGTCTTGGACCCCTCGGGGAACTCACCGTTGCGCATACGCTCAAACAGGTCCAAAGACTCCTCGATGGGGCGATCACGCCAGGGGGAACGGGCGGGGGTACCGATGTCGCCGCGGTACTCCTTGAACTGGTCGGGAGTCAGTTCGCACACGTAGGCAAGGCCCTTCTTGATCAGCCCAACCGCCAGCTCGTAAGTCTTTTCGAAATAGTCACTGCCGTAGTAGAAGCGGTCACCCCAGTCAAAGCCAAGCCAGTGGATGTCCTCCTGAATGGCCTCCACAAACTCGGTGTCCTCCTTAGCGGGGTTGGTGTCGTCCATACGCAGATTGCAGATACCGCCGAACTTCTCGGCAGAGCCGAAGTCGATGATCAGCGCCTTGCAGTGGCCGATGTGGAGGTAGCCGTTAGGCTCGGGCGGGAAGCGGGTGTGTACCTGCATACCCTCGCACCGGCCACCCTCGGCCAGGTCCTCGGTAATGAACTCGTGGATGAAGTTTTGGCTGGTGACAGCGCCCTCTTCGGCGGTGTTCAGAATCATCTCGTCAGCCATGATAGAATCCCTCCTGTCGGTATTGGGGAATGTTACATTCTCAACGCCCTATTTTACACCATAACATCTAGGAATTGCAAGGGGTTATTCCAATTAAATAAAAAACGGATTGGTACCGCAGAAGATGCATGTAAATGACGAACTGATTGTGTTGCAGAAAACGAATACTTTGATAAAAAG
>JAZSAP010000062.1:0-8772 GCA_045601925.1 Lawsonibacter sp. | reverse complement strand
TCCGCAGAGAGCATTGATGCCGCAGAGGACAGAGAAAAGTTTGATGCAGTACTTGAGAAGCACAATATCAAACGTCCTGTAGGTCTTACAGTTATGACCACAGAAGAAGCACTCACTGTTGCCGCAAAGATCGGTTACCCCGTCCTTATGCGTCCTTCCTACGTGCTTGGCGGTCAGGGTATGGAAATTGCCTACAATGACCGCAACATTGAAGAGTTCATGAAGATCATCAACATGACCGTACAGGAGCATCCCATTCTGGTCGATAAGTACCTGATGGGCCGTGAGTTGGAAGTGGACGGCGTGTTTGACGGCGAGGACATCCTGATTCCCGGTATCATGGAGCACGTGGAGCGAGCCGGTGTTCACTCCGGTGACTCCATCGCCGTGTATCCTCCCCTGAATTTGGAGGACAAGCACCGTGAGCTGATTTTGAAGCACACCCGCAACATGGCCAAGCCCCTGGGCGTTATTGGCCTGATCAACGCCCAGTATATCCTCTACAACGACGACATCTACGTTATCGAGGTCAACCCCCGGTCCTCCCGCACCATTCCCTATATCTCCAAGGTGACCGGCGTGCCCATCATCGACCTTGCCACCAAGGTCATGCTGGGTCAGAAGCTGAAGGACCTGGGTTACGGTACCGGCATCTACAAGGAGGCCGACTATTACGCCGTCAAGGCCCCGGTGTTCTCCTTCGAGAAGCTGACCGACGTGGACACCGGCCTTGGCCCCGAGATGAAGTCCACCGGCGAGGTGCTGGGTCTGGCCGAGACCTATCCCCAGGCCCTGCTGAAGGCGTTCAAGGGTTCTGGTATGCGTGCGCCCAAGCGCGGCGGCCGCATCATCATCACTGTCAAGGACGAGGACAAGAAGGAGATCGTGTCCATCGCCCGTGGCTTTGAGGAGATGGGTGTGGAGCTGTACGCTACCTCCGGCACCTGCGATGTGCTGACCGAGGCGGGCGTGGACTGCAAGCGGGTCAACCGCGTGTCCCAGGCTCATCCCAACATCCTGGACATGATCGCCTCCGGTACCGTGGACCTGATCATCAATACCCCCACCAAGGGCCGCAAGCAGGACACCGACGGCTTCAAGATCCGCCGCAGCGCGGTGGAGCATTCCGTGGGCTGTGTCACCGCCATTGATACTGCCCGGGCCCTGCTCACCGTCCGCCAGCAGAGCCGCAGTGAAGAGCTGACCCCCATCGACATTACCAAGATCTGATTCAAACAAAGGGCCACTGCTGAAAGTTCAGCAGTGGCCCTTTCTTTTTGAGAAAACGGAAAGAGGCTCTTGAAAAAGAAACTGAATTATTGTAAAATATATACGAATTGTGCGTTTTTGAGTTGCCCTGATACATTTGGAACGATGGAGGGAAGAGGCATGTCTAATGTGACCAAGGAAAAAATGGAAGCGCTGGAAATTGATCTTCAAAAGCTGTTTTTTGCGTGTTTGGCTAAATGGTGGCTGATTCTGCTATGTGCTGTGACTGCCATCGTGGCAACAGCGCTATTTACGGCAAAGATGATCACCCCTATGTACCAGTCGACAGTAATCCTGTACGTCAACAATGCCAGTAATTATGAGCAGGTAAACTATATTTCCAGTTCTAACCTGGATGCATCTCAGCAGTTGGTCAACACCTACATTGGAATTATCAAAACGGATTCCGTGCTTGACCAGGTGGCGCAGAAGGTGGGTGGTGGATTGACGGCCGGGGCGGTCCGTGGATGTTTATCTGCCAAACAAGTCAGTGAAACGGTTTTGTTCAATGTTGTGATTACCCACCCGGATCCTGTTATGGCCCTGCGGATGGCCCAGGCCGTGGCAGAGGTAGTACCAGGTGAACTGTCTGCCATTGTGGAGGGCAGTTCCACCAAGGTGGTTGACGAGCCCAAACTTGCCAGTGCTCCGTCTTCTCCCAGCATGAAACGTAATTGTATGCTGGGCGGTTTGCTGGGATGTATGTTTGCGGTGGTGATTATTGCGCTGATGCATCTGCTGGATGTTCGTATCAGAAAAGAAGAAGATTTGGAGTCTATTTTTGACTATCCCGTGCTTGGCCAGGTTCCTGCCTTTGCAGGCAATAACGTGGAATCTGCACAAAAGATCAAAAGGGCTGGCCGGAAGGGAAAGCCGGGAAAGGGGGCGAATGCGTAATGTTCAGCTTAAGAAAAAGAAAAACGCAGGAGCAGATCAAGTACATGCAGCTGCAGGAAACCCGCAAGAATCTGCTGACGCCCCAGAGTGACTTTTTTGTGCGGGAAGCTTATAAAACTCTACGCACAAATGTGTCCTTCGCCCTGACCAGCGAGAGCAAAAGCAAGGTTGTGGTACTCACATCTTCCCTCCAGGGTGAAGGCAAAAGTATTACCAGTGTCAATTTGGCCATTTCCTATGCTATGACCGACTGTAAGGTTATTGTGGTTGACTGCGATATGCGTCGGCCGAAACTGGCGCGTCTGCTGCAGATGGGCAGTAAGGTTGGCTTGAGTAATTTGCTGATGGAGCCGGAACTGCTTGATACGGCCATTTTGCACACAAATGTCTCGGGACTGGATGTGATCCTGGCAGGAAGCATTCCGCCCAACCCCTCCGAACTGCTGGGGTCTCCCCGCATGATTTCTTTGTTGGAAGAACTGAAGCAGCGCTATGATTATATTTTCCTGGATTCTCCTCCTGTAAATATGGTTACGGATGCTGTCGTGTTGGCTCCTGCCAGCGATGGTGTGTTGTTCCTAGTGAGAGCCAACCAGTCTGAACGCGGGGCTGTAATCCATGCGGTCGCCCAGCTGGAGTATGCCAAGGCAAAGATTCTTGGTTTTGTACTTAACGGTGTAGAGCGAGAGAGTGCCTATTACGGATATGGAACCAAGAGATATAAGCGCTACTTCAACTACGGCTACAAAAAGTATGGCTACAGCAGTACTGCGATGATGCCATATACCTCGGAGGAGCCAGCCGGCGAAATAAAAAATGGTTGATTTTCACACGCACATTCTGCCGGGAATGGATGATGGTTCCGCCTCGGCACAGGACAGCCTTGCTCTGTTGCGCATGCAGAGAGAGCAAGGCGTTGATACGGTGGTGCTGTCCTCTCATTTCTACAGGGAACGAGAGTCGATTCAAACATTTATCAATCGAAGAAACCAGTCGATGGCGCAGTTGCGGGCCGCAATCGCCGATTTGCCGGATGGGGATACGCTGCCGAAGCTGCTCGTAGCGGCAGAGGTGGCATGGCGACCCAACATAGAACAATGGTCGGAACTTGATCGGCTGTGCATAGGGGATACCAAAATATTGTTGTTGGAATTGCCGTGTGAGCCGTGGTATGATGTGATTTTTGACAGCATGTACAATCTGATCAACAAAGGAGTCACGCCGCTGCTGGCCCATCTTGAACGATATTTTTCCTTACAGCGCAAAGCTGTTTTAGAGCAGGTTATGAGCATAGGAATACCGATCCAGATCAGCACAGATGTGCTGTTGCCTCGCTTTTTTGGCCGCAGATTTATCCGCTTATTGGCGCGGCATAGCAATATGGTACTTGGTTCTGATTGTCACAATACCACGTTGCGTCCGCCCAACATGGGACAGGCGGTGGCCCGATTGGAACAGAGGCTGGGGGAAGATGCGACGCGGGAAATTCTCTTGCGTGGCGATCGACTTTTGGAAAACTGAAACAGATGCAAATGGCAACAAAATGCCCCTGTCCAACGGACAGGGGCATTTTGTTGCCTGTTTATCAGGCAAGGCCGATGGCGTGGCTGACCGGCAGGGACAGCACGATGCCCTTAGCGGGGGTCTTCAGGCCGGCCTCGTGGCTGATGGCCTGCATAATATCCTGACGCTTCTCGCTGGGAACCACAAGAAAGACCAGTTCCTTCTCCGACTGGATGGAGATGCCGAGGAACTGCTCGACGTCTTCCGTGCTGAGACCGCGGGTGTTCAGCACAGTGCCGCCGGGGGCACCCACCTGACGGGCGGCTTCCATGATGAGGTCGGTGTAGCCGCGGTTGGTCAAGGCAACCACAAGTTCGTATTTTCCGGGACAGGCCATATCGGTCGACATCCTTTCTGTATCTGGACTTTCGGTTTCGGTCAGGGCGCGGTACATCCGGCCGCTGACACTGCTCAAGGGAATGGCGAAGGTAATACCCTTGCCGGGGTAGCGCATGTTCAGTCGGTCGGCCAACCGGTTGAGCAGGGGATTTACAGCGCTTTCCGGGGCGAAGGAGAACACGATGTCCTTGCTGGTTTCACCAAGACCCAGCAGATCCAGCATCTCGGTCCGGGCGGTTCCGTGGCCAAGGCTGACGGTGTGCAGAGGCGTTCCAGCCTCTGTGCAGATGGCGACAACTTTTTCGCTGCGGCCACGGTCAACCACGGTGACAATCATGTGGATGGCAACCTGGTCAGTCATCGGAGGATTCCTCCTTGATCTCGATAATATCGTCGTCTTCGGTATCGTCGACAACGGGAATTTCAGCCTGTGCAGCCTTGCTGCGCAGGGCGTGGATCAGGCCCAGAGCCTGGATGGTGATCAGCGGGGTCATGGCGACCATGGACACGATGCCGAAGGCGTCGGTCAGGATGTTGCCGCCGGACGCCTCACACGCACCCATGGCGAAGGGGAGCAGAAAGGTGGTAGTCAGCGGGCCGCTGGCCACGCCGCCGGAGTCGAAGGCGATGCCGGTGAACATTTTTGGGGTGAAAAAGGTCAGACCGATGGCCAGCGCATAGCCGGGGATCAGCAGCCAGTAGATGGACAGACCAGTCAGTACCCGCACCATGGAAAGACCAAGCGAAACGGCCACGCCGATGGACAGGGACAGCATCATGGCCCGCTGGGACACGCCGCCGTTGGTGATGCTTTCCACCTGCCTGTTCAGCACGTGGACCGCAGGCTCGGCGGTGACGATGAAGTAGCCGATGACCATGCTCAGCGGAACGATAAGCCAGCCCATTTCCAAAGAGGCGATCTGGCTGCCCAGATAGTGGCCGGCGGGCATAAAGCCCACGTTCACGCCGGTCAGGAAAATGGAAAGGCCCAGGAAGGTGTACAGGAAACCGATGGAGACTTTCTGCAGCTGGTGAATCGTAAAGCGCCGGAAGACCAGTTGGAATATCGCGCAGAAGAACAGGATGGGCAGCAGTGCGGACAGCACCTCCCCGATGTATTCGGGCAGAGCGTGGAGGAAGGCGAGGGCAGCCTCGCGGGTGTCGGCCACGTTGGGCAGGGTGATGGGGGTATAGGACGGGTCGCTGCCGCTGAAGCAGATGCCCAAAATCAGCACGGCCAAAATGGGGCCCACACTGCACAGGGCTACCAGACCGAAGCTGTCGTCCTGAGAACCGCGGTCACCGCGGATGGAGGCGATACCGACACCCATAGCCATGATGAACGGCACGGTGATGGGTCCGGTGGTCACGCCGCCGGAGTCAAAGGCGACGGCGATGAAATCCTTGGGTACAAAGGCGGACAGGATAAAGACCGCCGTGTAGAAAAACACCAGCAGCCGGGACAGTGGGATGCGGAACAAGGTGCGCAGGATTGCCAGCACGAAGAATCCACCCACGCCCAGGGCCACGGTCAAAACCAAGGTCATGTTGGGGATGGAAGGCACCTGGGTGGCCAGCACCTGCAGGTCAGGTTCCGCCATGGTGATGAGTACACCGATGAGGAACGTGATCAGGCAGATCAGCCACACCTTGTGGGTTTTGGGCAGCTGTGCGCCGATCCCCTCGCCCATGGGGGTCATGGCCATGTCGGTGCCAAGGGAGAACAGAGCGGTGCCGAATATGAGCATTACGGTGCCCGCAAGGAACAGCACCAGCATATCCAAGGGCATGGGGGTGACCGTCGCACTCAGCAGCAAAATGATAAATGTAATGGGCAGGACGGAGGACAAGGCTTCTTTTGCCTTCTCCTGCAGAACGCGATTCATCTGGCGGGGCACCTCCATTCATCGGAAATTAAGGTTGCTATTGTAACAAAGGAGTGTGGGAAGTTCAACCCAAAGCGATCTGCGCCAGCAGTGCGGATCTGAACTTGCGGGCGCGGCGGTTGCAGACAACTTCACCGGTGGCAAGGTCGGCAGCGGCAAGGAGATAGTCCAGCTGTGCCTTAAAGGACAGGGGGCGGCCGATGCGCTTTTTGAAACGGGTCAACGCCTCCAGCGCGTCGGCCTGAGCGGTATCGCAGATGATGAGGGCGGTGATGTGCGTGGCGCTGTGCTTGGCGGCGGGGTCAAACCGGGCCATGCCGGCCTCCAACGCTGCGGCATGACACCGGGCCAGCGAGTCGAAGTTCAACTCGGAGACCCGGAAGGCATAGCAGTATTCATTCTTTTTGAAGGTCCAAAGCTTGCGCTTGGGGGAGAACAGGCAGCGCGGCAGGCGCAAATGCTCCTGACCTGTAAAGAGCAGGTCACCTTCCGCCTCGGAACGGGTAAGGGGAATGTTGGGCAGACAGGCGTTCAGCAGACGCTGTGCAAGATCGTCACAGGTGGCGGACACAGGCATTCTCCTTTCGGATGCAATCATACATACAGATACGTCTATCATAACAGGATTGCGGGAGGGATTCAAGGGCAAACGGACAAATTTCGCCGCAGGTCTGCAGCGGCGTAGAAAAATTGACTTTGTTCGGCACAAGGTGTAAAATATGTCCTGACTATTGGCACAGGAGGTGTCGCAATGTCCCGTTTTACTTTAATAAAGCCTGAGTGGAACAAGCAGATGCAGCACTGGGCACAGCTTGCAAAGCCGTCCCTGTTTTTCTTCTTGACCATTATATTTCAGGAGTTCTTTCTGAAACTATATTGTTTTCGAGTGATTCCCGTTCGAGGACTTGTTTTTACAGCCCTGTTCACATTGCCCATCGCGCTGCTGCTGGGTCTGTGGTGCGCCGCAGTCAAACCCAAAACCGGGCGCAGGATCCTGCTTGTTGTAACGGCGATCATCTGTGTTTGGCTATCCTCCCAGGCGGTCTACTATCGGCTTTTTGAAACTTTTTTGTCCCTGGCTTCACTGGTGCGCACGCCCATGGTGGCGGGCGAATTTGGCGGCATGGCCATCGGGAATATCCTGAAAAGCTGGTTCCCAATCGTGGTGCTCTGTCTGCCGTTTGCCGGGGCCTGGGCTGGACGCAAGTGGCTGCTGGACGACAGAAAACTTCCGCGCTGGGACGGCGTTCACTGGGCCGCCCTTGCGCTGGTCGTGCAGATGGCCTGCACGCTGCTGACTCTTCAGGTAAACAGCGGCCCGGTTTCCCTCTATCATATTTACAACCAGTCGGACGCTGTCGAATTGATGGTGACCAACTTTGGCACGCTGACCAACACCCGGCGGGAATTGATGCGGCTTGTGTTTGGCGTGCGGGCCGACAGCATTTTGGATCCGGACAGCGATGTTTTGAGCGAGTTGATCGAAGGGGACACCACATTGACCCCTCATCCTCGGCCGGTTCTGGATGAAAACGACCAGATACTGGACATTGATTTTGACGCGCTGATCGCCGCAGAGGAAGATTCGAACCTGCGGGCCATGCATGAATACTTTGCCGGCGTTACCCCCACGGAAAAGAATGAGTGGACCGGATATTTTGAGGGGAAAAGCCTGGTTTGGATCGTGGCGGAAGCATTTTCGGACGAGGCGCTGGACCCGGAACTGACCCCCACCCTGTGCCGCTTGAGCCAAGAGGGGTTCGTCTTTGAACATTTTTACACCCCACTGTGGGGACTATCCACCTCTGACGGTGAGTATGTCACTACAACGGGCCTGATTCCCAAGGCGGGTACCTGGAGCTATCTGCAGTCGGCAGAAAACTATATGCCCTTCGGCTTCGGACATCAGTTCCGGGAGCAGGGATACCGGACGCTGGCCTACCACAACAATACCTATACCTATTACGGACGCGATGAGTCATATCCCAATATGGGATACGAGTATTACGGCGTGGGCAACGGGCTGGATGTGGCCCGCACCTCGCCCGCTTCCGATTTGGAGATGGTGGAAAAGAGCCTACCTCAGTACCTGAACGAGGATCGGTTCATGGTCTATTATCTGACCTTCAGCGGACATTTGAACTACAATCAGGAACAGAACGATATGGCCGCCAAACACTGGAAACTGGTGGAGGATCGGCCGCTGACCGAGGGGCCGAAAGCGTATCTTGCCAGTCAGGTGGAACTGGAACTGGCTGTGCGGGAGCTGTTGGAACAGCTGGAGGCGGCGGGGAAACTGGACGATACCGTGATCGTGTTATCCGGTGACCACTACCCCTACGGCCTGCAGGATGAGGAGATCAGCGAACTGCTAGGGCATCCGGTGGATCCGGACTTTGAAAAATACGAAAGCACGCTGATCCTTTGGAACAGCCAGATGGAGAAGCCGGTCCGGGTGGATAAATACTGTTCCAGTTTGGACGTGATGCCCACCCTGGCAAATCTGTTTGGGCTGGAGTACGATTCCCGTCTGCTGGCGGGGCGGGACATCTTATCCGATGCGCCGGGACTGGTCATCTTTGCAAACTACAGCTTCCTGTCCGAACGGGGGGGCTATCGCTTCCTGCAGGAGCAGTTTATCCCCTGGGGTGAGGGACAGCCGGACGATGAGGAGTATGTGGCCCAAACCGTGCAGGACGTGCGGGACCGCTTCCAATTCTCGGCCTTGATTTTGGATGAGGACTATTATCGCCACCTCTTTGCTCCGGAGACCATAGAGTAAAGACAGAACCCCGCGGCCCTGGGGGCGCGGGTCTCT
>JAZSAP010000061.1:0-10397 GCA_045601925.1 Lawsonibacter sp. | reverse complement strand
GCGTTGCGGCGGATGGCGTTGTAGATGTCGGGCTCGGCATCCTTGTCCAGGTTGATGACCTTGGCGTAGCAGCCGCCCTCGAAGTTGAACACGCCCTCGTCGTCCCAGCCGTGCTCGTCGTCGCCGATCAGCAGGCGCTTGGGGTCGGTGGACAGGGTGGTCTTGCCGGTGCCGGACAGACCGAAGAACAGAGCGGTGTTCTCACCGTTCATATCGGTGTTGGCGGAGCAGTGCATGGAGGCCATGCCGTTCAGGGGCAGGTAGTAGTTCATCATGGAGAACATGCCCTTCTTCATCTCGCCGCCGTACCAGGTGTTCAGGATGACCTGCTCCTTGGAAGTCAGGTTGAAGATGGCGGCAGTCTCGGAATTCAGACCCAGCTCCTTGTAGTTGGTCACCTTGGCTTTGGCGGCGTTGTAGGAGACGAAGTCAGGCTCGAAGTTCTCGAGTTCCTCAGCGGTGGGGGCGATGAACATATTCTTGACGAAGTGAGCCTGCCAGGCCACTTCCATGATGAAACGGATGGCCATGCGGGTGTCCTTGTTGGTGCCGCAGAACACGTCCATGACGTACAGCTTCTTGTTGGACAGCTGCTCGACAGCCAGACGCTTGCACTCGTCCCAGGCTTCCTTGGAGGCGGGCTTGTTGTCGTACTTGAACTCGTCGCTGGTCCACCACACGGTGTCCTTGGAGGTGTCGTCCATGACGATGAACTTATCCTTGGGGGAGCGGCCGGTATAGATGCCGGTCATAACGTTGACGGCGCCCAGCTCGGTCACCTGACCCTTTTCAAAGCCGGTCAGGGCGGGATCGGTCTCGGCAACGAACAGCTCCTCAAAGCTGGGGTTGTGGACGATCTCGGTGGCACCGGTAATGCCGTACTTGGTCAGATCCAGATTCATAGTGATTACCTCTTTCCTATAAAAAATTAAATTTTTCACGTATTAGGATGCCGCCCGGAATGTAGTTGCATACACCGAAGCGGCGGTGTGGTCGTGTCAACAAACTGTGATGTTAACATTCTACACCCATCTTAAGCATTGTAACAGTTTTTGCGGACGAAATCAACAACTTTTTACCTGCGGAAACGGGCCGTTTTGAATTTTGGTCGTTTATCCAAACGGAGGGGGTGTTTGACAATAACAGCCGTACTTGTTACATAAAAACCGCCCCACAATCGTGAGATTGTGGGGGGATTTTTACTTTTGTACGAATTTTTTGCTTTGCAGGGTGTAGAGCAGGCTGCAAAGGGTCTTCTCCGGCAGGATGCGCCGGAAGAACACGGCGAGTTTCATCAGGGTGCCGGGGATGATGATGAGCTTGCCCCGGAACAGCTTTTTGATGGCGTACTCGGATACCTTGCGGCTGTCGGCGATAATGAAGTCGCGGCCCGGCTCGTCACCCCGTCCGAAGCTGACCTTCGCCACCTGCTCGAACTCGGTTTTCACCGGGCCGGGGCAGAGGACGCTGACCTTCACGGCGGATCTTGCCCGGCGCAGCTCCTCCCACAGGGCCTGGGTCAGGCGGAAGACATAGGCCTTGGAGCCGTAGTAGGCAGAGAACAGGGGGCCGGGGAAGAAGGCGGCCAAAGAGGCCACGTTCAGGATATAGCCGCTGTTGCGGGCCTTGAACTTCTGCGCCGCCAGCTTGGTCAGGATGTGGACGGCCTTCACGTTGGTGTCGAGCATGCGCAGCTCTGCGTCCAGGTCGGAAGAACACAAATCACCGAACACGCCGAAGCCAGCGTTGTTGATGAACACGTCTACCTCGTCCAATCGGGCGGCAATTTGTTCCACATCCTCGGCCCGGGTCACGTCAAGGCAGAGGATCTCTACGTTGGTGTCCAGCTCGGCTTTCAGGATCTCCAGCCGGTCTTTTCGCCGGGCCACGGCGATGATATCATAGCCCTTTCGGGAGAGAATGGCGGCCATTTCCCGGCCCAGGCCGGAGCTTGCACCGGTGATCAATGCTTTCATGGAATACCTCCTGAAGAAACGTTGCACTCATTATAACACAGGCGCACACAAAGAAAAAGCCTGCGTTCGAAACCGAACGCAGGCTTTTGGTGGCTTACAGGTTGTAGTACTTGTCGAACTCGGCGGGGTGAGGGATCTTGGCCATCTCGGCGCACTCGGCACGCTTGGCCTTGATGAAGTTGCGCAGCAGCTCCTCGGGGAAGACGCCGCCGGCAGTCAGGTACTCGTAGTCCTTCTCCAGACAGTCCAGCGCCTCGTTCAAAGAGGTGGGCAGACCCTGAAGCTTGGCCTTCTCCTCTTCGGGCAGGTGGTACAGGTTCATGTCGTAGGGACCCCAGCCGTTGGCGTGGGGGTCGATCTTGTTCTTGATGCCGTCCAGACCGGCCATGAGGATGGCGGCGTAGCAGAAGTAGGGGTTGCAGGTGGCGTCGGGGTTGCGCAGCTCGAAACGGCGCTTGTCGGGGCTCTTGGCGTAGGCGGGGATACGGATGACCGCGCTGCGGTTGGAGGTGGCGTAACCCACGGTGACGGGCGCCTCGAAGCCGGGGACCAGACGCTTGAAGGAGTTGGTGCTGGGGTTGGTGATGGCGCACAGAGAGCCGATGTGCTTGAGCAGGCCGCCCATGAAGTAGTGGGCAGTCTCGCTCAGGTGGGAGTAGCCGTTGTCGTCGGAGAACACGGGCTGGCCGTCCTTGAACAGGATCATATGCACGTGCATACCGCTGCCGGCCTCGCCGTAAATGGGCTTGGGCATGAAGGTGGCACTCTTGCCGTACTTCAGGGCCACGTTGTGGATGATATACTTGATCATCATGGTGGCGTCGGCCATGTGGACGACCTCGCCCAGCTGGGGCTCGATCTCATACTGGCCGGAGGCGGCTACCTCGGGGTGGTGGTAGTTGATGTCGATGCCCGCTTCCTTCATCAGCATGCACATCTCGCTGCGGCACTCGTAAGAGGTGTCGAAGGGTTTGGCGATGTGGTAGTTTTTCTGCTTGGGGACCACCACGCCGTGACCCTCGGTGGCGGAGTTCCAGTAGGACTGGCTGGCATCCACGGTGGCGCCCACATAGCGGCCGTCCACGTTCCAGGTCACGTCGTCAAAGAGATAGAACTCAAACTCGGGCAGGATCTTCATCTCGTCGGCGATGCCGCTGTCCTTCATATACTGCACGGCAGCCTTGATGATGTTGCGGGGATACTGGGCCAGAGGGCGGTTCTCCGGCGTGTCGATGATCATGGCGTTACCGGTCATGGACAGAGTGGGAATGGAACAGAACGGGTCGGTGACGGCGGTGTCGGGGTCGGGGATGAATACCATGTCGCTCTTTTCCACCACGGCGTAGCCGTAGTTGGAGGCATCGAAGCCGATGCCGCTTTTCATGGTGTCCTCGGAGAAGTTCTCGGCGGGGATGGTGACGTGACGGTACTGACCGTTGATGTCCACCATCTTGAAGTCCACCATCTTGATGTCGTTTTCCTTGATCATTGCAAGGATATCCTGAACAGTTTTTGCCATAAATTACACCCCTTCTGTGTTTTATTGGTAGCTAAAATATAACAGAGATTTATGTTTTTTGTCAATCAAATAGATTCCGAACCTCGGTTGTGTTATAATATATTTGCCAGGAAACATTCTGCTATACATACACGCGGCGTGCCGCGTTCCGATCTGGAGGTAGTTTTATGGAGCTTTACTACGGTATTTTAAGTACATCGTCCATTGCGCCCCGGTTCATTTCCGCAGTCCGCGCCTGTGGAAAGGGGGAAATCGTGGCCCTATCCTCCCGCACCCTGGAAAAGGCCCGGGAGAAGGCGGCGGAATGGGACATCCCTGCGGCCTACGGCTCCCACGAGCAGCTGCTGGCGGATGAGCGGGTCAATATTGTCTACATCTCCAACGTCAATGCCCAGCACTACCCCTGGGCAAAGGCGGCACTGCTTGCCGGAAAGCACGTCATTTGCGAAAAGCCCTGTACCACGTCCGAAGTGCAGACCCGGGAGCTGTACACGCTGGCCCGGGAGCGGGGGCTTTTCTTCATGGAGGCGCAGAAGATGCTGTTCCTGCCGGCGGTGCTGGCGGTGCGTCAGCGGCTTGGGGAGCTGGGTCAAATTACGATGGTGGAGATGAGCCACAGTTTCAAAGCCACCTACAACGGCTGGATGTTCGACAAGGAAGCCGGCGGCGGTCCCCTTTTGAGCAGCGGTATTTACGCCGTGCAGCTGGTCAGCTGGCTGTTTGGTCAAATTGCGGATATCCGGGGCAGGGCAAGCAAGCTGGACAACGGCGTGGAGTGGCAGTACATCCTGACGGGAGAAACGGAGCAGGGCGTGCTGTTCTCCGCCAAAAACAGCACCCGGGCGGTGCTGGACAACACCTGCCGCATTTTTGGCGAGAACGGGTTTGCGGAGCTGCCCAGCTACTGGAAGGCGAGAAAGGCGGTCTTCCATATCGGCGGCGAAACGCAAACGCTGGAATTTCCCTGTGAACACGAGTTGGTCTATGAGGTTGAACATATTGCCGACTGCATAGAAAAAGGCTTGCTGAACAGCCCCGTCATTACCGAAGAGCTTTCTCTGGCGGGCATCCGGGCCGTCGAAATGGTCAAAGCCGGCTGGTAAAACAAAAACGGCCCCGCAGCGTTTAGCTGCGGGGCCGTTTTTACGTGTGTTGTTTTACCACAGGTTGCCCTCTTCGTTGAAGGGCAGTTCGTAAGGCTCGGTAAGGATTTCGAAGGTGTCCTTCTTCTTTGCCTCAGGGATCAGAGCCTCGGAAATCTCGAACTCGCTCAGGGACAGGGTGTTACGGATGCGGACGATGCGCACGCCGTCGGGGTGCTTTTCGTTGCAGGTGCGGATGCACAGCCGGATGGTGTTCAGGTCGCTGTCCATGATCACCGGCACCTTGGAAAAGCCCAGAGAGGTGGAGGTGATGGTGTTTGGGTACACTTTGTCCAGATCCAGCTCACGATAAAACCGTTCGCTGATGGCGTCGGCGGCGCCCATGCCGTAGCCGTTGCCGTGGGTCTCCTCGGTCAGGCCGAGAATGCAGCGGCGCTGGGCCTGGATACCGCCGGTCATGCCGGGGGTGGCAAAGACGCCGGAGATGTTGGGGTCCATGCCGCAGCCGCTGATGTTTTTGCCGATCTCGTCCACCACCAGCACGTCGCAGGAGTCAAAGCCAATGCCGGGCATCAGGGAGAAGGCTTTTTTCAGCAGGGCGGGCTCCTTTTCCTCGAACTCCTCGGCCAGCAGGGCCTCCAGATGGGCGGTGTGGTCAAAGGCGTTTTCAATGATGCCCACGCCGCACAGGACGGGGGCGTACTTCAAAATGGCCTTGCCAAACAGAGGGACCATGTGATGCATCTTGGGGAAACCGGCGGCGTGGCACACCTCGGCGCCCTTCTGCTTGCCCAGGCCGATGGCCATCATTTTCATCAGGCCGCTTTCGTAGGTGCCCCGGAAGGAGGTGTGAGGCTTGATGCGGTTGATGACGATAATGCCGTCAGCCTCTGCCGCGTTGCGGTCGATTTGAACGGGGTGACCTTCCTCGGTCTGGCCGATGAGTTTGGTCTCCATGGAGGAGATGATGGGGCAGCCGATGCTCTCCTCGGTGATGCCGAAGGAGTGCAGCACCTCCAGCTGACCCTCGGCGGTGGCGCCGCCGTGGCTGCCCATGGCGGGTATGGCGAAGGGTTCTGCGCCCTGCTGTTTGCAGAATTCCGCCACGGAGGCGATGATTTCTACGATGTTGTCGATGCCACGGCTGCCGCAGGTCAGGCAGATGCGCATGCCGGGGCGGATGCGCTGGGCAATGTCCTGACGTGACAGGATGGCAAACACCGTTTCCCGAATGCGTTCGGGGGGGATATGGGTGGAGTCGAAGGTCTGTTTGACCCTGACGAATTTGGGTACTTCTACGTTTTTGAGCAAATTTCGGATGATGTCGTTCATAGTCTCCCTCTTTTCGCTTTTTCTGTGTAGCCTAATCATATCACCCTGTTAGCACAAAAGCAATATTCCTTTTACCTCTGCAGAGGGGAAGATCATCTTTTCTCTATTGCTCCCACGGGAGAAGTTTCTGTTTTGGGTCAAAAAATGGGTCAAAACGGTGCCGCAACCACCGACTTCGAGCATGAGGGCGCCGAGGTGCCCTTTGGCGGAGCAGTGGGGGATATGCGATGCAACACGATGCCCACATCTGCATCATATTTTGTGCTGCTGTATCCAATAAAAGCAATCCGTTTTTTGCCTTGCGAAATTCTGTTACCTTCCGCAACTGCTCCAACGGCCTGAAATAGTTGACAACACAGTAAAAAAGTGCTACCGTAAAATGGGATTTTTCATTTTTTATGTATACCATATTTTAGGGGAGGCGAGGGCAGTTTGAATACACTTATTTCAACAAAGGGGAAGCGCGTCCTGCCCAGCCCTCCCTACGGAAAAATTGCCCTGCGGCTGGCTGCGGTGCTGGTAGTCGTGGTTTTGCTGCTGGTCAACCTGTTCACCCATGTGTTTATGGTCGTCCGGTATTATGGGGACGGAATGGAGCCATCTCTTTCCGACCGCCAGCTGCTTGTGCTGCTTAAAACGGACAAGGTACAGTCCGGTGATATTATCGCATTCTACTACAACAACAAGGTGCTGGTACGCCGCGTGATCTGCGAGGGCGGTCACAGCATCTCGCTGGAGGAGAACGGGACCGTGACCGTTGATGGCGTGGTTCTGGAGGAGCCCTATATACAGGAACCCTCCATTGGACAGCACAACATTTCTTTTCCTTATCACGTTCCCTACGGCCACTATTTTGTCATGGGGGACAACCGTTCCATTGCCATGGACAGCCGCCTTTCCGAAATCGGGACTGTCCCCACCGACCGCATACTGGGAAAAGTTCTTTGACCCGGCCCACGTAACCAGGCCTTATCGAGTCAGGGGTCCCTGACTTGTGCTCTATGATAGAGCACAATACACTTTGACGAAGCAAAGAAGATGAAGCATGTGAAAACGATCGGCTTGCGACCGCACAATCGAATATGGATCGCCGCCGGTGTTGTTGTTTTCCTGTTGCTCTCCCTGTTGTCCCTGCGCAGCAACATGGTCAGTGCGGTGGCTCTGGAGCAGTCCGCCCGCTGTGGTATGGTGGAACATACCCACGGATCTGACTGCTACACCGGCAGTCAGCTGACCTGTATTCAGCCCCAGCATACGCACACAGAGAACTGTTATCTTGTTCTGCTCCGGGACAATGACATCAACAACCTGCTGGCTCAGGTGGATGCGGATGCAAGCAACAGCTTGGAGGTCGTCATTTCCGATACGGTGGAAACTGCTGCCCAACTCAGCGGCGATGTCATCGCTCCCTTGGAACAGACCGACAATATTCCTGACGTGCAGGCAGTTTTGTTGAACAACACCTCCGCACAGACCGAGACGCCTGAGGTGCTGGAAGAACCTGCCCAGCTGGATGTAACCGCTCTGAACGAGGCGATTACTGAAAACAACGTAGAGCCCGGACTGGTGCTGAACGAGAATCTATACAAGGCATCCACCCTTGCCGCTGGACCCAGCGATTTGGTCCTGCCGACGGATACATCCACCTTGCTTGCGGCGGGATCGGACAGCGGGATCTCCACTTTGGCCGTAGGTGACAGCGCCAGCGCGGGAAACAACAATGCCAACTTCTATGTCTATTTGGACAACGATAAGTGGACTTGCTTTGGCAAGTTGACCTTTACCACCTCCGGCTCCTTCTTCCAGTATACCGCCCGTCTTACCACCGGCAATGTGGTCAATCTGGTCAACAACAGCCTGGGAACCAGCTACGGGTGGCGTGATTTGAACCTGCGCTGGGGCAGCTCTGCAAACTACAGCAGCCTGAACCAGGTCACCATCAACAGCTCCAATATCACGTTCCGAAACGGCAACAGCGACTACTTCACCTCCAACAACACGGCCCGCAGTGCAAAGTACGTGTTCCTGACCACGTCCTCTGGTGAGCCGCTTTCCTTCTACACCGTGACGTTCCGATACCCGAACGGCTCCTCCGATTCGAAATACGTAGTGGGCGGCAGCTCCATCACCCTTGCGGGCGACTATGTGTGGAGCGACGGAAGCGCCCAATATGCCGCAGGTCAGTCTGTGACCATCAACGGCCCTAAAACCTTTACTGCAAGTGAAGATAACGGAACCCTGCGCATCGTTTACAACATTGGTTTCCCAACGGTGAGCGGCGTAACGGTATCCACCAGACCCACCATCTACGGCACCACCGCTACCACATTGACCGACACGGTGGAGGAAAACGATTCTGCGCTCATCCGCAATGTCTCCCAGCATGAGGTGCCGGGAAAACTGTCCGACGGCAACACGCGCATCATCCGCTTCTCCGGCTGGCGGGTGGGCACTTCGGACACCATCCTCAGCCCCAACTCCACCCTGAACTGGGACGAGCTGCAATCCTTTGCAAGCGGAAACCGGCTCAATCTCACCGCCGTGTGGGAAACCTCACCCCTGCAAACGGTCAGCTTCTTCGTCCGCTATGACTCCAAGCCCATCGATACCCAGGGCGGCGGCGTAGTGGGTGGTGCGGTCACCGACTACACCCCTGAACTGTTTGCCACCCATGTGGGAGGCACGGATGCGGCATCCCTGTCCGTGAATGAGCTGAATGACAAATACTACATCGCCGATACCACTACGGACAACTCCTTCGGTGCCGACCAGCGCATCCGCGCTTTGTACGGTGAACAACCGGGCATCTGGCTGCAGAGTTTCCCGGACGATGGCGATATTTTTGAAAAACTCAAAACATACGCCCAAAACCGACAGCTTGAGGTGGATGGAGAACCTGTGGATCCCGAAGACCTGCACGCCGAAGCCTACGCCATCCGCTGGTATGTGTTCAAGGCACAGAGCGATGCATGGCACGTCGACGGCCGATTGGTGAAGAAGCAAGGTTTGGTCTATGTAAAAAAATCCTTCGCCGGAAACCAGGACGGCGTGGCGCTGGCCAAGCAGGATTTTTCCATCACCGCAGTCAATGGGGCCGGCACCAAACGGCACACCCTGACGCTGGACAACGCCACCGGCTATGATCCGGCCACCGACACCTACAACTGGGAGGTAAACGGTCTGGACTATGGCGAACCATGGACGCTCACCGAACACACCTATAATGAGGTTAATAACCCGGGCGGGATCAACTACCACGGTTATTCCGAGTACAGCGTCATCGACGCCTTCAACCAGCAGAACAAGAACGGCGCCGATACCACCGTGCACATCATCGGTCAGACTTACGCTCTGGACGCGGGAACCGACCAGATTATGCGTGTGGAGTTCACCAATGTGTACCACACCAGCGACTCCATTATCATCAAAAAGGAAGATGCCCGCACCGGTAACCCGTTGGCGGGTGCCACCTTCCAACTGCTGCAGAACGAACTGCCCCTGACCTTTACTTATGACAGTGTAAAGAACCAATACATCTATGACACACAGGGCAGTATAACGGAACTATCCGGCTCTACCACCGGCTATTACGAGCTGGTCATCTCCGGATTCAGCTATGACAGCGGCAACGTGGTGGTGCAGGAGCTGCGGGCGCCGCCGGGTTATACACCCATTGAAAATATCACCATCGGCTATCTGGCAGATCCGGATACAGGACAGCCGACCGATCAGGTGGGGATCTTGAGTGCATCTCCTCTGGCCTCCTACCATGATGGACTGCTGATTATTGAGAACACCACGGAGAACACCTCCGTCACCGTGTCCAAGCGATGGCTGTGTCCCGAGGCCGACTGGGCCGATGTGACCGTGCAGCTGCTGGCCAATGGGCAACTGGTTTCCTCTCTGATCCCCGGTGTGGAACCCACGGTGCAGCTGACGGCGGCCAACGGCTACCGCGCCACATGGAGCGGGTTGCCCGCCTATGCCAACGGCACATCCATTACCTGGTCCGTGCGTGAAACCAGGATCGGCACAGAAAACTGCAAGCCGGACTTCACCTTCGCCAACTGGCTGGTGAGCTACTCCGACCCAACCTATACCAGGGACGGCAGCGGAAAGGTGACCAACACCGCATTCACCATCCAGAACGACACCCGGCGCACCCTGCTGCGGCTGACCAAGACCAATCTGTCCGGAGCGGTACGGTTGCCCGGGGGCACATTCACCCTGCAGCATCTCATCCCGGATGGAAACGGAGGGTACACGATCGACTCTACCTTCGTTACCCGTACCGCCACCACCGGCTCGGACGGCACGCTGACCTTTGATAACCTGCTTTACGGGCATTATCGGCTGCAGGAGACCTCACCACCGAGTGGATACGAAATCCTAACGGATCCCATCTACCTAACCCTTCAGGAAGATGGCACCGTGGTGGTGGACGCCCACGCCTATGCACAGGCCGGC
>JAZSAP010000060.1:0-17689 GCA_045601925.1 Lawsonibacter sp. | reverse complement strand
CGCGGCCCTCCATGCCGAAATACAGGTCCACCAGGGCCACGCTGTGGCCCCGCTCACGCAGGGCACGGCACACCATGGAGCCGGAGGAAAGGGACACGTTGCGTTCGGGACTCAGGCCGCCGGACAAAACAACAATTTTCATATCTGACACCTCTGTGTGGGATATCTTGTTTCAAGTGTATACGCTAACAAGTTATTTTAACACATCTAAATAAAATACTCAATGGTATTTCTCCCTTTTGCGCGGTTTTTCCCGGATAAATTCGCCGCGCATCCACACACCAATTTCTCCCCCCGTCATAGAATGATTTGGAAGCGATACCATCGCGCCAGTCTTGTGCAGAGGGTATCAGACCCAAACAAAATCGGGAGGTATGTATTATGCCTGAAAAGGTCATGCCCGGCCCCGTGGCTGAAGATGTCAGCATCCGGGAGGCTGTGTGCACGCACACCAAGAAGATTTTCGACTCCTGCCGTGACAAGGACTGCATCGAGGACCTGCGGGTCTATCCCACCGTCACGTCCCAGGAAGTTCTGTCCCAGGCCATGTCCATCAAGCCCGGGCGGGCGGAGCTGCTTTACACCTACATCGATGTGGAACCGGTGGGCTTTAACCGCGGGTTCTACACTGTGGATGCGCGCTTTTTCTACCGGGTGACCGCCTGTGCCTTTGTGGGGACGGCCCGGCCGGTGGAACTGAGCGGCCTTGCCGTATTTGACAAGCGGGTCATCCTCTTCGGCAGCGAGGGCGGCGCCAAGATGTTCTCCTCCGCCCCCTGCGGTATGCAGGACTGCACCGTGGCCTGCGGCTGTCAGCTGCCCACCGCCGTGGTGGAAGCCGTTGACCCCATTCTGCTGAACATGAAGGTGACCGAAGCCTGCAGCTGCCCCACCTGTGACTGCGTCCCCACCGACATTCCCGCCTGTGTCAGCGCCGCCTTCGACAGCGCGCTGGTCACCAGCAGCGAGGGGCGGCGGATGTACGTGTCTCTGGGTCAGTTCTCCATCATCCGCATGGAGCGGGACGCCCAGCTGCTCATGCCCGTCTACGACTACTGCATGCCCGACAAGGAGTGCGCCTGCGGTGACAGCGACTGCGGATGTGACGACCCCTGCGAGGTGTTCCGGCAGGTCAAGTTCCCCGTGGATGAGTTCTTCCCGCCTAACACCAGCTGTTCCTGCAGCGACGGCTATCACCGCTGAATTTCCCTCTCTTTTCCCGCCCAAATTTGGGCGGGTTTTTTATTGCTTCCCCTTGTTAATTCTTCGTTTTTGGCTTATAATGTACAAAACCCCTGTACAAGGAGGCTCACCATGACCAATCCCGGCTACATTCAAAGTGATCTGGACCTGAAGTTTTTGGTCCTTTACATTATGAACCGCGTTGCCGCCCCCATCTCCCCCGACCAGCTTTTGGAGCTGTGCCTGTGTGACGAGGGTGTCAACTACTTCAATTTCCAACAGGCGGCTACTCATCTGGTGGAGACCGAGCATCTGACTTTGGAGCGTGACCGCTACGCCATCACCGAAAAAGGCCGCCACAACAGCTACATCTGTGAGAGCAGCCTGCCCTTCTCCGTCCGCCGCCGCTGCGACAAAAACCTGTCCGCCCTCAATGCCAAGCTGCGCCGGGACGCCCAGGTACAAAGCAGCGTGACCGAGCGCGAGGACGGCACATACACCGTGGCCCTGCAGCTCAATGATGACGCCGGCTCCCTGCTGAAACTGGAGCTGCTCACCCCCTCCCACACCCAAGCCCAGCGGCTGGCCCAGCAGTTCAACAACCACCCCGAGCAGATCTATAACGGCGTGGTCAACGCCCTTCTGTCCGATTTTCAGGACGAATAATCTGCATAAAAAATCACCCTGTTCACGGAACAGGGTGATTTTTTGTTATTTTACAACCACATTTTCCGCACCCAGCATCTCCTGCATCTCCTTCACCAAAGACGGATGGACCACGCAGGGCGTGCCGACCCGGGTGCCGGTATCCTCAAAGTACAGGATGGCCTGTCCCTCCCCGGGGAACATGGACAGCACCAGTTTGACCTTGCGCATACGGGGATCTTCCCGGCAGGGCAGTTTGAGGTACAGCTTATTGCCCGTGGCCTGTGCGGGGGCCGGCTGACGCTGCAGCTCCTGCTCCAGATCTTCGATGGGCCGCAGGGTGTCGCACATGATCTGCGGCTCTTTTTCGTCCCGGACGGAAATTCTGCCCGTGACGATGACGGGACTGTTCTCCCGGATGTAGTTGCCGCTTTCGCCCAGGGTGCGGGAGAAAACCAGCAGCTCCATGGCACCGGTGTCATCCTCCAAGGTCACGTAGGCCATAAGAGTATTGTTCCGGGTGGTCTTGGTCTTATAGCGGGAGATGATGCCCGCCACGGTGACTTTCTGCTCGTCCCGGTAGGTGGTGGGGCCCTCCTCCCGCTTGAAGTCGGCAAGAATGGAACCAACGGACACAGCTCCCCGGCGGCGAGCCGCCTGGCGGTAGGCATCCATGGGGTGGCCGCTGAGGTAGAGGCCGGTAGTCTCCTTCTCCATGGCCATCAATTCCTGGGGCGAGAACTCGGGCAGATCGGGCAGCTGCAGAGTCACAGGTGCGGCGTCCTCCTGGGCCGCCATGCCGAACAGGTCCAGCTGACCCTCTAGATTGCGCTTACGGGCGGCGGCGATGCCGTCCAGCACCTGTCCAAACACCGCCAGCAGTTGGGAGCGCTTGTACCCCATGCTGTCAAAGGCGCCGCAGCGAATCAGATTTTCCACCACGCGGCGGTTCAAATCAACGAACATCCGCTCGCAGAAGTCCACAAAGTCTGTAAATGGACCATTCTTTACACGCTCTGCCAACAGGGCATCTACAGCGCCAACGCCCACACCCTTCACCGCCGCAAGGCCAAAGCGGAGATTGTCGCCGGACACGGTAAAGCTGGTGCCGGACTCATTCACGTCGGGGGGCAGCAGGGCGATGCCGCAATTCTTACATTCGCCGATATATTCCGCCACTTTGTCCTGATCGTCCAGCACGGAAGTCAGCAGCGCGGCCATATACTGCCGGGGATAGTGGCACTTGAACCAGGCGGTCTGATAGGCCACCACCGCGTAGGACACGGCATGGGCCTTGTTGAATGCGTAGCTTGCAAAATCCAAGATCTCGTCGTAAATGGACTGGGCAACTTCTTCCGGAATACCGTGAGCCACACAGCCGGTGATATTGCGCTCCGGGTCGCCGTGGAGGAAGGATTCCCGCTCGCGGATGATGTCCTTCTCCTTCTTTTTGGACATGGCCCGGCGCACCATATCGGCCTGGCCAAGGGAATAACCCGCCAGACGGCGGAAGATTTCGATAACCTGCTCCTGATAGACGATACAGCCGTAAGTAACGGACAAAATCGGTTCCAACAGCGGGTGCTTATAGCGCACCAGCTTGGGGTCCTGGGCGCAGGCGATGAACCGCGGGATGGAGTCCATGGGACCGGGGCGATACAGAGCAATAATAGCGGTGATATCTTCCACGCTCTTAGGCTTCAGGCCCACACACACGCCGGTCATGCCCGCAGATTCCATCTGGAACACGCCACTGGTCCGGCCCTCACACAACATCTTATAAACTTCCGGGTCATTGTCCGGGATGTCCGCCATGGAAAAGTCTGGCTGTTCCTGCCGCACCAGCTCCACCGCATCGTCCAGAATGGTCAGGTTGCGCAGACCCAGAAAGTCCATCTTCAAAAGGCCCAGTTCTTCCAGCGTGACCATAGTGTACTGGGTCACCGCCAAATCGTCGTTGGTGGCAAGGGGAACATACTCGTACACCGGCTTTTTGGTGATGACCACGCCGGCGGCATGGGTAGATGAGTTGCGTGGCATACCCTCCAGCTTGCGGGCGGTGTCCACCAGCTTGCGGACGGTGTCGCTCTCGTCATAGAGTTCCCTGAACGGCTTGGACAGCTCCAGCGCCTTATCAAGGGTCATATCCAGCGCAAAGGGCACCTGTTTGGCGATATTGTCCACCTCGGCATAGGGCAGGTTCAGCACCCGGCCCACGTCACGAATGGCCGCTTTGGCCTTCATGGTACCGAAGGTGACGATCTGGGCCACGTGGTCCTCCCCATACTTGCGGGAGACATAGTCGATCACGTCCTGACGGCGGCGGATGCAGAAGTCGATATCGATATCAGGCATGGTCACGCGCTCGGGGTTCAAGAACCGTTCGAAATACAGGCTGTACTTCAGCGGGTCGATATCAGTGATATTCAGGCAGTAGGACACCATAGAGCCGGCGGCAGAGCCGCGGCCGGGACCCACGGGAATGCCGTGGCTCTTGGCGTATCCGATGAAGTCGGACACGATGAGGAAGTAGTCCACAAACCCCATCTGCTCAATGACGCCCATCTCGTACTCCAGCTGCTTGCGGTTCTCCTCCGTGCCGTTGGGGTAGCGCCAGTCAAACCCCTTGCGGCACAGGTGCTTGAAGTACTCCGTGGCGTTGTCCCAGCCCTCGGGCAGCTTGAATTCAGGCAGGTGGTAGTGGCCGAACTCAAAGTCCATGTTGCAAAGCTCGGCGATTTTGGCGGTATTTGCAATGGCCTCGGGGTACTGGGGGAACAAGTCCAGCATCTCCTGCTCGCTTTTGATGTAAAACTCCTCAGTTTCAAACTTCATGCGGCCGGGGTCATCCAGGGTCTTGCCCATCTGAATGCACATGAGGATGTCCTGAGTCTCCGCATCCTCCCGGGTCAGGTAGTGGGCATCGTTGGTAGCGATGATGGGGATACCCGTCTCCTCATGCAGGCGGATGATGCCCGCATTCACCTGCCGCTGGGAGGGAATCCCGTGGTCCTGCAGCTCGAGGTAATAGCCGTCCGGGCCGAAAATGTCCCGCATTTCCAATGCGTGGGCTTTGGCCCCCTCATAGTCGTTGGCCAGCAGGCAGCGGGGAATTTCACCGCCCAAACAGGCCGAGCAGGCAATCAGGCCACGGCTGTGCTTGCGCAGCATGTCCATATCCACACGGGGCTTGATATAAAACCCCTCGGTAAACGCACAGGACACCATGTAGGACAGGTTGCGGTAGCCCTCCTCATTGCGGCACAGCAGCACCAAATGCCGGGCCTCGCTGTCCAGCTCATGCACCTTGTCAAAGCGGGTGCGGGGTGCAACGTAGACCTCGCAGCCGATAATAGGCTTGATGTCCGCCTTTTTACAGGCGCGGTAGAAGTCAATAGCGCCGAACATCACGCCGTGGTCGGTGATGGCCACAGCGGTCTGACCCAGCTCTTTCACCCGCTCCACCAGCTTGGAGATGCGGCAGGCGCCGTCCAGCAGGGAGTATTCCGTATGCAGATGTAAGTGGACAAAGGACATATTGCTCACCTAACTTCTCTTCTTTGTTAAATCACGTTTCTTACTCCGCCGCCTGTTTCAGAGTCTCGCCGGTCAGGCGGTAAATAGTCCAATCCTCCATGGGGACGGCCTCCATGCGCTTGGTGTAAAACTCGATGGAGGGGGTGTTCCAATCCAAACACGCCCACTCCAGCCGACCGCAGCCGCGTTCCTGGGCAATGGCGGCCAGCCGCTTCAACAGGCCTTTTCCGTAGCCCTTTCCACGATGCTCCGGCAGGACGAACAGGTCTTCCAAATAGACACCTGCCCGGCCCAAAAAGGTGGAAAAGTTGTGAAAAAACAGGGCAAATCCCACTTCTCTTCCCTCTTCCAGGGCAAAAAGCACCTCGGCTTTCTGCTTTTCAAAAATCCATTCCCGCAGCAGTTCCGGCGTGGCGACCACCTCATGGGCCAGGTGTTCGTACTCGGCCAGGGCGCAAATAAAGTTCAGGATGATCCCCTCATCCCCGGGGATGGCCATACGAAAGGATAAATCGCTCATTTCGTTGCTCCTCTGATCCAAAAATAAACCAACTGGCACAGCCGGGCCACGATCCAGCCGGCCATGGCACCCGCAAAGTTCAAAATGGAGTCATCCACATCGGCAATGCCAAGGCCGGTGCGCCACTGCAGCCACTCCACCCCGGCACAAATGACCGCCATCAGCGGCACGAACAGCCAAATGCGGCGCATAGGCCGGAACATCACGGGCAGCAGCACCCCAAGGGGGATGAGTATCACCACGTTGCCCAAAAGGTTGAAAAGGCTAGCGAGGCTGCCGGTTCTGCGGTAATGGATAAAAAACCGACGAATGGTATAAAGGGGTTCCAAATTCACCGCGCCGCCCCAGGCCCGGTCCAGATGGAACAGGCCGCCAAAAAACAGCAGCACGGACAGGATGGCAAGGTAGTACACAAGCACCACCCACAAAGCCTTGCGGCAGTATCGTCTGCCCGCAGCCTTGCTCATGCCGCGCGTACGCAGCAGCACGCCGAGCCCCACCAGTACAACGCTTGCAAGGGGCACGATCAGCTGATGGTTGACCGACAGCCTGTCCCCCAGCAGCAGCCACAGCGCGTTCAGCACCGCTGCCCCAATGTAACAAAGCACACTCATTCTTCCACGCGCCCCAATTCCATCAGCTTGCGCAGACGGTGGTTCATGGCCGACTTGGTCACAGGCGGGTCACAACGGTCGGCCAGCTGTGCCAGGGTATCCTCCGGGTGAGCCACGCGCAGACGGGCCGTTTCTTTCAGTTTATCGGGCAGGGTGTCCAACATACCGGACTGTTCCAGCAGACGAATGGCCTCCAGCTGGCTTTGGGCCGCCTCCACCGCCTTGTCCAAATTGGCGGCGTCGCAGTTGACCCGGCGGTTCACACTACCCCGCAGGGTCTTTTCCACCTTGGCATTCATGATCTCCATGGCAGAGATGGGCGCACCTACGCCGGTGAGAAAATCTTCAATTGCCTCACTCTGCTTGAAATAGGCGATGTAATTGGCCTTGCGGGTGACCTGCTTGGGTGCAAACCCGCACTCCTGCATCAGGGCGTTTGCCTCCCGGCTGACGTTGAAGTGGGAGGTGGCCAGTTCCAGATGATACCCCTTCCCCGGGTCGGTCACCGAGCCGCCGGCCAAAAACGCCCCTCGCAAAAAGGCAAGCCGGCAGCAGGACTCCTCCAGCACGGCGAAGTTGATGTGGTGGGCCAGCATATTCTTCGCGTCAATGCCATAGGCATCCCGAATGACACCCATCTTCTCCGGGTCGGTAATGCCGAACACCCGCTTACCCGTGGCCTCCGGCTCGGGCAGGCGGTCAAATTCAATTCGAAAGGCCTTTTTGAACAGGGCCGGCAGACGCACCGCCAGGGAATCGTTCTCGGTCACGATGCGCACCTGATTGCCAAAATGGTTGCAGAACATCAGCACGCCGTAGGCCTCCGCCTGGGCGCAGCATTTTTTATTCAAACCAATACGGCACAGTTCCGTCTTGACGTCAGCTGCAAAGGACATACGTTCTCACCTGTTTTCTCTCGGTATCGTGTATTATTTCTGCATCTTCTGCTGGTAGACCCGCAGCACCTCGCGGGCAAGGCGGTCGGAACTGTGGCGGGCAAAGTTGCCGTCCTGCGAGGCCACGGGCCGCGCCACCAGTTCCAGTCCCATTTGGCCGAACCGCTCCCGGTCCACCACCAGCGGAACTGCATCTTCCTGTTTATATCGCTCCAGCAGCCAGTCGGGAACCGCCTGACTGTTGGCAAGGCACAGATCCACCATGCCCGGGGCGCCGTGAGCCATCAGGGCCTCCACGTGGTCGGCGGCGGTGTAGCCTTCCGTCTCCCCCTCCTGGGTCATGATGTTGCAGATATACATTTTCAGCGCCTTGGCCCTGCAGAGGGCATCCACGATCCCCTCCACCAGCAGGTTGGGGATGATGCTGGTATACAAACTGCCCGGACCGAGCAAGATCAGGTCCGCCTGCGCGATGGCTTCCAGCGCGTCGGGCAGGGCCGCAGGCTTCTCCGGGATCAGAGCCACCCGGGAAATGCGGCAGTCCTGCTCCTTCTTAAAGGCAAAGATGCTGGACTCACCTATCACGCTGCTGCCGTTTTCAAATACTGCCTCCAGCTGCACGTCGGCGCTGGTCACCGGCAGCACCCGGCCGGTAATAGCCAGCACGTGGCCCATCTGCCGCACCGCCTCTTCAAAGGAGCCGGTCACGCCGTCCATGGCCGCCAGCAGCAGATTGCCAAAGCATTGCCCCGCAAGGCTGCCCTCGGTAAAGCGGTACTTCAAAAGGTCGGTCATGACGGGCTCGGCATTTGCCAGGGCCTCCATACAGTGGCGGATGTCGCCGGGGGGCAAAATACCAATGTCCCGCCGCAGCATACCCGATCCGCCGCCGTCATCGGACACGGTAACGATGGCGGTCAGGTTTGCGGTGTATTTTTTCAAACCGCGCAGCAGAGTGGAAAGGCCCGTACCGCCGCCGATGACGACGATTTTTGGCCCGTTTTCCCAGCTGTGGCGGTCGGTAAAATCAAAAAACATATCGTTCACCTTCAGTTTCGAAGCATATCCCGATGGTTCTCCGCCACAGGATAACCGCAGTTGGCAACAAACTCCGCCAACCGGTGGGCAACCGCCACAGAGCGGTGACGACCACCGGTACAGCCGATGGCGATGAACAGGGCCGATTTCCCCTCTTCTTTGTACCGAGGCAGCAAAAACTGCAGCATATCACACAGCTGCCCCATGAACTCCACGGCACTGTCATCGTTGAAAACGTAATCAGCCACCGGCTGCTCCAACCCCGTGTGGGGGCGCAGCTGGGGGTCATAGTGGGGGTTTGCCATAAAGCGAACATCGAATACCAGATCCGCCTCCGGCGGAATGCCGTATTTGAATCCAAAGGACGTGACGTTTACCCGCATCTCGTCCGCGCGGCTATCCCGGCTGCGGAAAATTTTCTGCAGCATGTCCTTCAGTTTCAGCTTGGGCAGTTCGGTGGTATCCACCACCCAATCCGCCTTCTCCCGCAGGGGCGCAAGCAGCTCGCGCTCGGCGGCAAGGGCGGCCTCCAGTCCCTCCTGCTCCGCTTCAAGGGGGTGGCTACGGCGGGTCTCTTTATACCGCTTGATAATGGTACTGTCGGCGGCATCCATGAAAAGGATGCGCACCGGGCAGTGGCTTCGCTCCAGCTCGTCCAGCACACGGGCCAGCCCCTCAAAGGCCGCGCCGGCACGCACATCGGTGACCAGCGCCATCCGCTTGTACTCACCGCTGCCCCCCATACCCAGCTCGGCAAACTTGCCGATCAAAGGTACGGGCAGATTATCCACACAGAAGAACCCCATGTCCTCCATGCAGTTGGCGGCATAGCTTTTCCCCGCGCCGGACATGCCGGTCACAATAACAAATTCCATCTTCCATCATCCTTTGTTTCTGTCTGTATCCGCCGGGTCACCCCAGCAGCTTCACTTCCATTTCAAGGCTCACGCCCGTTTCCGTCAGCACCCGCCGACGCACCTGTTCCACAAGGCTCATGACGTCGGCGCAGGTGGCCCCGCCCCGATTGACCACGAACCCCGCGTGCTTTTCCGACACCTGAGCGCCGCCCACCTGCAGGCCCTTCAGGCCGCACTGGTCGATGAGTGCCGCAGCAAAGTAACCCACAGGGCGCTTGAACATACTGCCCGCGCTGGGGTATTCCAGCGGCTGTTTATCCCGGCGGCGGACAGCCAGTTCGTCCATGCGGGCGGTGACAGCCACAGGGTCACCGGGAGCAAGCTCCATCCGGGCCGACAAGATCATGCGCCTGCCATCGGAAAATGCGCTGTGGCGATAGGCAAAGTCAAATTCCTCCGCCTGCTCCACACTGCCATCGGCGTTCAGGCAGGTCACGCCGGTGACCACCTGGGCCATCTCGCCGTCGTAGGCACCGGCGTTCATGGTCACCGCGCCCCCCAGACTGCCGGGGATCCCGTGCGCAAATTCCAGTCCTGTCAGACCCGCATCCCGGGCTAGCACAGCAAGCCGGGCCAGCGTGATCCCGCATTCGGCGGTAACGGCAGTTCCCTCTACTACACAGCCTTTCATCCCGGAGGTCTTGATGATGAACCGCTCGACCCCCTCGTCGGGGACCAGCAGGTTGGAGCCGTTGCCCATGAAGAAGGGCGTGATACCCAGTTCTGCCGCCGCGCGCACAGCACACACCGCCTGCTCCGTATCCACAGGCAGCGCCATCAGCCGGGCCGGGCCGCCGATGTGGAAGGAAGTATGATTGCACATGGGCTCATGCTCGCGCTGTTCCAGTCGGGGACACAGCTCGGCAAGACGTTTTGCAAGTTGTTCGAAACGGTCCATAACCTTTCCTCGTTTCCGGGCAGCCGACATAGATAAACTGCTCCATAATACAGTACACCCTATTATAACAAATCCCCCACACAAATAGAATACCTATTTATAAAAAAATAGTGAGGTGCCAGGCACCCCACTATTTTTGCGCTGCAATTCAGTTCAATTCGCTTTGACGGAAGTACTCGTCCATGCGCTGGCTCAGCTCCAGCGCAGCGTTGTGGCCCATCTTCCGGTTGCGGTTGTTCATGGCCGCAACCTCCAAAATGCTGGCCAAATTCCGGCCGGGCTTGACCGGAATGGTCACGGAGGGCAGCGGCGTGTCCAAAATATCGGTATAGTTGTTCTCCATACCCAGGCGGTCATAGACCTTGCCTTCTTTCCATGCCTCCAGGTTAACGACGAAGTCGATCTCCTGACTGTCCTTGATGGCGCCCATACCGAACAGGCGGCGCACGTCGATGACGCCGATGCCGCGCAGCTCCATATAGTGGCGGATCAGCTCCGGCGCGGTGGCAACCAGGTTGCCCGCGTTGTCCTTATAGATCTCCACCGCGTCGTCGGCGATGATGCGGTGGCCGCGCTTGATCAGCTCGATGGCCACCTCGCTCTTACCCACGCCGGACTCGCCCTGAATGAGCACGCCCTCGCCGTATACCTCCAGCATAACGCCGGAGCGCGTGATGCGGGGGGCCAAATGCAGGCGCAGGCTGCCGATCAGGGAGCTGGTGAAGACGGAGGTCGCCTCGTGAGTGCGCAGGATGGTGCGGTCATACTTCTCCGCCATCTCCATACACTCGGGAAACGGCTCCATGCCGCGGGTGATGATCAGGCCGGGAACCGGGTGGGCCAGCAGACGGTCAAAGCTCTGTCGGCGCTGGTCGGCAGTCAGCTTGGACAGATAGGTGGTCTCCACCAGACCGATGACCAGCAGGCGCTTCTCATCAAAGTGGTCGAAGAAACCGATCAGGGGCAGACCGGGACGGTTGATGTCCGCAGTTTGCAGAGGATATTCACCGAAATTTTCTCCGCTGCGCAGAATTTCAAGATGAAACTGCTCGATGATTTCCTTGAGCTTGACGCTGGACTCTTCCTGTGACATGACCATCGCTCCTTTGTTTTGGTATTTGTTCCAGTATAGACCATTTTTACTCCAGACGCAAGTAGGTTCCGCCCCCTGCCGGCACATCCGTTCACTTTTCGAAAAAAACTTGAAAAAGCCCTTGCATTTTGACAAACAATCTGCTATTATATCTGTCGATACTCCGATTTGAGTGTACTTCTAAACGAGGAGGTAAGCGAAATGGCCAAATGTGAATTCTGCGACAAGGGCATGGTGTTCGGCATTCAGGTGTCTCACTCCCACCGCCGTTCTAACCGCCCCTGGAAGCCCAACGTGAAGCGTGTCAAGGCGATCGTGAATGGCGCCCCCACTCATGTGTACGTCTGCACCAGATGCCTCCGTTCCGGTAAGGTCACCCGTGCGGTGTGATTGAAAGGCAAACTAAAACTCCGTGTCCAATGGACACGGAGTTTTTTTATTTTTCTATCCGCACCAGCGCTGCATCCAATTCCTCTTTGGTGCAGCAGGTGTTCAAATACTGCAACAGGGCGTTTGCCGACATATGCTGTGGCAGGCCCAGCACACGGAGCAATTTGCCCCGGCGCTCCCCGCTGTCGGTTGTGCCGGCAAGGCCCATGCCCATCAGGTCTGCCTTGGTCAGGGCAAGGTCGCACACCGGGGCATCCTCCCCATCCAGCACCGTGGCGCTGGCGTTTCGCAGGGCCTGCTCCAGTACGGCGGGAGTCATGCCCTCCACACCTAGCTTGCCCTCCTTGCCGGGACGGGTCTTGCGCCGTTCCTTCCCCATGATATCCGGGACATAGGCGTGCTTAAGATACTGCGGGTCAATGGCACTTTTAATGCGGTTGCGGATGACAAATCCCGCCCCGTCCGGGTCGGTAAAGACGATCAGGCCCCGCTTTTGGGCAAGGCGCCGCAGCAGGTCCATCTGTTCCAAGTCCTTGAAAATGCCAAAACCGGCGGTTTCCACGATCAGGGTATCCACCATCTGGGACAGGGCGTTTTTATCGTAACGGCCCTCCACCACGATGGCCTCACGTATGCGCAGCATGATACCGCCCCCTCAATCAACCTTGCCCGCCGGGGTAGCCAGTTCCAGCAGCAGGTCGGCCATCAGCTCCCGCTCGGTGCCGCTGCTGGACTTCAGCGCCAGGTCGGTTTTGGCGCAGGCAACCACCGCCTTGCGGCACCAGGCCAGCGAAAACCGCCGGGCATTGTTCATCAGTTTTTCTGCGGGATAGGATTTGATGCCCCACTGGGCCGCCAGGTCCCCCGCCGTGCCGTGCCGTTCCATGCACAGCCGGGCCGAGTACAGCTGGCGCAGCTGCTTGCCCAGGGCGGCAAGGATGGGAATGGCCCGCTCCTGCATCTGGAACAGCTCGCCCAGCACCGCCGCCGCCCGGTCAAAGTTGCCCATACCGATGGCATCGGTCATATTGAATACGATGGCATCCAGCTGCGGGGTGGCCACCGCGTCAATATCCTGCCGGGTGATGCGCTGACCCCGGGCGTAGGCGCTGACTTTTTCAATCTCACCAATAAGCGCATTCATCAAATCGCCGCACAGGAAAATCAAATATTGCGCTTGTTCCGTGTCGATGTCCTTGCCCAGGGCGCGAAAACGCCGGCGGACCCAGTCCACCAGGTCCCCCTGGTCCTGTCGGGCAAATTCCACCACGCTGCCATGCTCCTTCAGCGCCATGGCCAGCTTGGTGCGGGCATCGGCCTTATAGGTCAGCGCGTCATAGACAAACACCAGACAGCAGTAGTCGGGCAGCTGGGCAAACAGGTCGGTCATGGCCTGTCTGTCACTCTCTCCGGCACGGAACAGGTCGTAGTCCTCCACCAGTACCATGGTCCGCTCGCTCATCATGGGCAGAGCGTCCACCGTCTGCTCCAGCAGCTCGGGGGTCAGCTCCTTGCCGGACAGCACGTGCAGATTAAAATCTGCCATTCCCCGCCCCACCAGCTGCTCCTTCATTTTTTCCAGATAGTAGCTGCGCAGATAGCTCTCTTCCCCGTGCAGGACGTACAGCCGACCGAGGGTGCCGGCAGCAAGGTCCTGCTTCAGTTTTTGATAGGCAGAATTGTCCGCCTTTTGTTTGGCTGCCATGCCATCACGCCCCTTTCTTCACCGGGTCGACCACCAGCGTGACCGTACCCATCATATCGGTTCTGTAAATTTCCGCACCCACTGACTGGAAACGCTCCAACGCTTCCGCAGTCGGGTGTCCAAATCGATTATACGCGCCCACGGAAATCACCGCAAATTCCGGCCGAACTTCCTCCAGCAGCTGTGCGGAGTTGGAATGTTTGGAGCCATGGTGGCCGGCCACCATTACTTCTACATCGGGCAGGTCCGTGTACTTCAGCAATTCCTGCTCAACTTCCGCGTTCATATCGCCGGTGATGAGGACGTCCTGCTGCCCCGCGCTGTACAGCACGGTCAGGCCCAGTTCGTTGGCGTCTTCCTCACCCAACGGCGGGTAGATGGTGATCACACCCCCACCCAGTTCGATCTTTTTGTCCTCCCGGACAAATAAAACTTCAATATTCTTCTGCCGTGCCAGCGTCAAAATCTGCTGACGCAGTTCTGACTCCGTCTCAACATCTGGCAAGGCGATACGCTTTACATCCACTCTGTCCAAAAGCTCCGCCACACCATTGGCATGGTCATCGTGGTAGTGGGTCAGAATCAGAAGATCCAAGTCATCTTCCCCAAAATTCAGCAGGCGGTCTGCCGCAATATCCCCCGACTCATGATAGCTGTCACCGCCGCAATCCACAAGGGCAAACGCATCTTCGGAGCGCAGCAGCACACTCTGCCCCTGTCCCACATCCAGCACATCCACCTGCATGGACGGTGTGCGCAGCAGCGCGGTGGTGCAGAACATTGCCGCCGCCAGGGTAAGGGCCGCCGCCCCACACGGCATCAACGCCCGCTTCTTTCCGGGCAGCGCAAAGGCCAGCGCCAGCAACAGGTAGACAAATATCAGCCACAGACGGTACATCTCCGGCCGGGCCGGGATAGCCGCAAACGGGACCTGCGCCAAGGTCGTAACCACCCAATGGAAATATTCCCCCGCCGGCACAGCCAGCAGCGCCAATACCGCCGCCACTCCCGGCACGACCATACCAAGGCAACCGCCGATGGCACCCAGCAGCAGCAAAGCAGAGACCGACCACGCGCACAGCGTGTTGGCCAGGGGTGAAACCAGGGAAATGGTGTCAAAATAGTATGCCGTCAGCGGCACAATAAACACCTGCGCCCCAAGGGTCACGGCCAGCACGGCGGCAACCGCCCGCACCACCGCGTGATACAGCCTTTTGATGCCCTTTGCGGGCGTGAGCCGTGCGGTCATGCGATCCTGCAGCTTCTGTGCAAACAGGGCGATACCCGCCACCGCGCCGAAGGAAAGCTGCAGGCCAATGTCTGCACAGGCGTAGGGATTATGCGCAAGCAGCAGGAACAGCGCCAGCATCAGTGAGGTTGGCGTGTCCCCCTCCCGCCCCAGCGGGGGCGCCAGCTGCAATAAAATCAGCATCACCGCCGCCCGCACGGCAGATGGCGGACTGCCAATCATCAGAACAAAGAACACAATCAACGGAATGCTTACAAGAGAAGTCAACCGCCTGTTGCGCCCCAACAGCAAGGTTAGAAGCCCCGCCAGAAAAGCAAGGTGCATGCCGGAAACAGTCACCGTGTGACTCATGCCGGTGCGTTTCAGGCTGGCGGTCAGCAGCGGCTCCAGCTGCGCTCGATTTCCGCTAATAAGCGCCCACACAAGGGTCCGTGTCCGCCCCGAAAAAGCCGCCTCGATCCCCTGCTGCAATTTGCGCATGGCCCGGGCGGGAATCGTGGATACAGGCAGCCGCTCCGGGCGGGTGATTTCCGCCTCGCCATAGGCGGTGGCTACCAGGAAGATGCCTTTCGTCATGTTGTAGTCAACCGCCTGTCCCAAACCGTTTTTATTGGAAACGGAACAGTGGGCCACGGTGGTCACGGTATCGCCCGGTTCCAGGTCGGCGTACAGCGCGTCCATATAGAGCAGGGCGTCGGTGTGGCCGCCCTCCGGCAGCTGTGCGCGGATGCGGACCTTTACGCCGTAATCGGTCCCCTCCGGCCAGTCGGTCACCGTGCCGGTCAGCACGATGGTGGTGTCGTCTAAGGCCCGGACCGGCTCCATAAACAGCCGGTCATAAACGCTTGTCCACAGCAGGCCCAGCGCCATGCCCATACAGCACAGCAGCGCCCGGCGGCGGGGCTTGTCGGGCAAAACCCGCCGCAGCACGCAAAGCAGCAGGGCCAGCCCGGCACACGCGGCACCAACAAGCAGCTGGTCCAAATGAGGAAAGAACAGGATGGCCGCAAACACCGCCGCGGCAAAGCCGCCGGTAAAAATCGCCAGTTTACGCACGCCGCCTCCCCTCTCGCGGTGCTGTGTCAGGTCACCACGGACGAATTACATCATTCTTCCCCTTTGCGAGCACGCCGATGCGACCCAGAATGGGCAGCATAGCCTGGAAGAAGAAATAGAGCACCAAACTCTTGGGAATGATGGTCACCAGATTTTTCAGCAAACTCGGAACAAACCAGCCAAGATAGCCACCACCGCGAAGCATCATGGTCCAGAGAGAGCCCAGCATGGCGTTGACGAAAATATTGACCAGCACATTGGCTGCCACGATACGCACCACCGTCACCCGGCGGCGGTAGAAGCACAGGGCGTACACCAGCATCCCCGCCATAGTGGAGATGGTGTAGCCGAAGAAAAACTCCCCGGTGGGCTGCAAAATGAAGCCCAAAATATCCTCCACAAAGCCGTAGGTCATGCCCGCCACCGGCCCGCACACAAGGGCGCACATGGCCCGGGCGGGAAAGCTGAAACTGAGCCGTGTGTGGGCGATGGGAATGCTGGGGATCAGGGCCAGCACCCGGGCCATAGCCACCATCAGGGCGGCAAAGACCAGATTGCGGGTGCTGTACAGTTCGGTCGCTGCCGCCTTCCAGTAGCTGCGGTGGAGCAGGGTTTCTTTGGTTGGGTTGTTCATAAAAAATCCTCCTTCTGTGCAATGGGCAGCCCACGTGGTTGGGCAAGCCGCACAGAGGAGGTCATTCTCCGGTATGCGGCAGTGGGAACCGGTTTGCGCACTGCAAGCCAATGGCTATTCGTCCGGCGGACAGTCCCTGTTCCACCGGCACTCAGCGCCCCGAAGGAGCGCAGCACACGCAAGCCTAAGCTGCCTGTTTTCTTGACCGTTTCAGTTTACCGCTTTTGGTCGAAAAAAGCAAGAACTTTCGCCATTTTTGCACCAAGGAACACCCCCCGCTCATAAACTGAACAGGGGGTGTTTTTATGGAGCTTCCTCACGACAGCCGCACATTGGTCATCGCGGCGGTAATACTGGCGTGCGTGCTGTCAAAGGGACGCACGGAGACGGAAATGGCGCAGCTGGCCGCCTTTCTCACAGTTGCCGGGGATACGCTGGCTCTGCTGGCTTTCCAGCCAAACTGCGGCACCGATATCCCTACTGATTGAAAAATGCACGAATTTCATCCATCCGGTCAGCGGCCTGTCGGTAGCCGTCCGCCCACAGCAGGCGCAGCTTTTCCACGTTGCGCTCCGTGCGGGACACGCCGTGGGTGGTCTCCGGGGCGATGACCAGCACCTTACCCTGCCGCTCCAGTTCAAACAGCTGCCGGCGGCTTTCGTTGTAGTTCTCGGCACGTGACGCCATCGTTTTGCAGAATTCGGGCCACTTGCGGTACTTATGCCGCACCAGCGGCAGGCTGCGGTCGGCGGTTTTCACATAGTCACGGGGCCGGGTCAGCACCACAATCACCCGGTCGCAGCCTTGCTCAAAGGCTCGCTTGTAAGGAATGGAATCGGCCACGCCGCCGTCCACACATTCCACACCCTCCACGCGGAAGCTGGGGAACATCAAAGGCAGCGCGCAGGAAGCCTGCAACACAAGGCTGCTCCCCTCCCGGTCCCGGGGCACGGTGCAGTAGCGCGCTTTTCCGCTTTCCAATTCCGTAACCACCGCCTCTACCTGTCCGGGATAATCTGCGAAGGTTTTGTAATCGAAGGGCACAAGGGTGTCCGGAATCTGACGGAAGGTAAAATCAAGGCCGAAATAGCTGCGGTTTTGGGGGTTGAGCAGGTTGCCAAGCCCCATGTACCGCCGGTCCTTGGCAAAGCGGCTGACAATCTCCAGATTGCGCTTCGGCTGCCGGGAAATATAGCTCACACCATAGGCAATGCCGGCAGACACGCCCACAACATAGTCTGCCATCACATTTCCGGCCAGTAAACCGTCGCATACACCGCTGGAATAGATGGTGCGCAGCGCGCCGCCCTCCAAA
>JAZSAP010000059.1:0-5402 GCA_045601925.1 Lawsonibacter sp. | reverse complement strand
GGTCTTCAGATCCTTGACGGCCACCACGCCGGCGTTGATCTCATCCTCGCCCAGGAAGACGGCGTAGGGGATGGACAGCTTGTCCGCGTAGGACAGCTTCTGCTTGAACTTTTTCTGCTCGGCGTGGATCTGGGTGCGGATGCCGGCAGCGCGCAGCTGGGTGGCCAGTGCGATGGCGGGGGAGAGATCCTCGGTCATGGGCAGGATCAGCACATCGGCGGGGGCAGTGTTCAGCGCATCGTTCAGGTAACCCTGATCCTCCAGCACGAAGAACAGGCGGGTCAGGCCGATGGAGATGCCCACGCCGGGCAGCTGCTTGTCGGTGTAGTACTCGGCCAGGTTGTCGTAGCGGCCGCCGGAGCAGATGGAGCCGATCTCCGGGTGGTCCAGCATGGTGGTCTCGTACACGGTGCCGGTGTAGTAGTCAAGGCCCCGGGCGATGGTCAGGTCCACGGCGAAGTGGCTCTCGGGCACGCCGAAGGCGGACAAATATTTGGTGACGGTGTTCAGCTCGTCCAGACCGAGATCGAACAGCGCGTGGCGGCCGCGATAGCCTTCCAGAGCGGTCAAAACCTCGGCATTGGAGCCGGTGATGGCGATGAACTTCAAAATCTCGTCGGCCTGCTCGTCGGTCAGGCCGATCTCCTCCGCCACCAGCAGGGCGCGGACCTTGTCGGCGCCGATCTTGTCCAGCTTGTCCACGGTGCGCATGATGTCGCCGGACTGTTCGGTCAGGCCCAGCATGGCGTAGAAGCCGTTGAGGATCTTGCGGTTATTCACCCGGATCTGAAAACGCTTCAAACCCATGGCGGTGAAGGCTTTGTAGATAATGGAGGGAATCTCCGCCTCGTTGCTGATGTCCAGCTTGCCGTCGCCGATGATGTCGATGTCCGCCTGATAAAACTCGCGGAAGCGGCCCCGCTGGGCCCGCTCACCGCGGTAGACTTTGCCGATCTGGAAGCGGCGGAAGGGGAAGGTCAGCTGACCGTAGTTTTGAGCGACGTACTTGGCAAGGGGGACGGTCAGATCAAAGCGCAGGGACAGGTCGGTGTCGCCCTTGGAAAAGCGGTAGATCTGCTTTTCCGTCTCGCCGCCGCCCTTGGCCAGCAGCACCTCGGACGCCTCGATGAGGGGGGTGTCCAGACCGGTGGAGCCGTACAGGGCGTAGTTCTTTTTCAGGGTGTCCGCAATCGCGTCGTACTGTGCCTGACGGGCAGGCAGCAGCTCCATGAAGCCGGACAGGGTGCGGGGTTGTACGATAGCCATAATATCAGTTCCTTTCGGGGATGTTAAGACAAAGCCGATTTTTGTAGGGGCGCGCTGTGCGCGCCCGCGGGCGGCCACAGGCCGCCCCTACGAAAGGGGAGCAGAAACAGAAAAAAACACGCTCCCGTCCCCTGTTTGGGACGAGAGCGTGGTGTACGCTTCGTGGTGCCACCCAAATTCAGGCGCAGTGCGCCCCTTTTGCCTTCTGTTGCGGGAAGGGGACCGCCCCCGTCTCCGGGGCCGCTGGTAGCGCTGTCTTCACCGACTCTTCGCGCAAGCTTCTCGCAGCCAGGGAAGCTCTCTCTGTGGCGGGGTGGTTCGGTTACTCATGCGCCGTCATGGCGGTATGGCTTATGTTATCCTAAAAAGGACGAAAAGTCAAGGTTTAGACCGCAAAAGGCGCGGTTTTGGGGTTGACGATGTCGCGCCAGTCCAAATCGCCCCGGGACAGACCGTGGATGAGGACCTCGGCTGTGGCCACGTTGGAGGCGAAGGGGACGTTGTGCTGGTCACACAGGCGGCAGATGTGGCGGACTTCCTCCTCCAGATCGTTGCTGGCGGGGTCGTCGAAGAACAGCACCATGTCGATCTCGTTATAGGCGATGCGGGCGCCCACTTGCTGAATACCGCCGTGTTCATGGGAAAGGAACAGGTTGATGGGCAGGCCGGTGGCTTCGCTGACCTGACGGCCGGTGCTGTTGGTGGCGCACAAGGTGTGGCGGGCCAAAACGCCGCAGTAGGCGATACAGAACTGGATCATCAGCTCTTTCTTGTTGTCGTGGCTCATCAATGCAATGTTCATACGATATCATCCCTTTCCTTTCTCTTTCAATCAGCGGATCCTCATAATGGGGGCGCGATGGCCCTCGATACGTTTGGCGATGTTCAGGCAGGCGTTTGCCGCGCCCCGGCGGCCGGTCAAAATCAGCGGCTTGCCCGCATTAGCGGCCAAAACCACCTTGGGGTCCTCCGGCACAACGCCCAGCAGGGGCAGGCCGGCGGCGTCCATGGCGTCGTCAATCGTGGTGCGCAGGCGGCGCAGCAGCTTGGGCTGCACCCGGTTGACCACTAGATGGACCTGTTTGATGTGGTTCAGCTCGTCCACGGCGCGCTGGGCATCCCGCAGGGAGGAGGCATCGTTGGTTGCCACTACGATGGCCCGGTCAGCGGCACAGGCGGCCAGCTGGAAGCCGGCATCCAGCCCGGCAGGGGCGTCCATCAGGACGTAGTCGTACAGGCTGCGGGCAGTGTTCAGCAGCTGGCGCATGCCATCCTCCGTCACCCCGGCGGGCAGACGGATGGGGGCGGTGAGCATGTGCAGCCCGGGCAGGTCCGGGTGGGCCACGGCGGCACGAGACAGGGAACAGCGGCCCTCTACCACGTCGGAGAAGTCCATCAGCACCCGGTCACTCATGCCAAGGCTGATGTCCAGATTGCGCAGACCGATATCCATATCGATGCACAGCACCTTGCGGCCCAGACGGGCAAGGCATGCGGCAATTCCGCCGGTGAGAGAGGTTTTTCCGGTGCCTCCCTTACCGGAGGCGATGACGATGGCGGTACCAGTAGCCATAGCGGCCTCCAATCACATCAATAGTTTACCATAAAACCATGATGGGTCAATAGTTTGGGGGAAATTTTGCGGTGCTTACAGCGGGTCTTTTTGAATTTTGGCCCACTTGCGGGGATAGCCCTTCAGCGTGGGCGCCACCTTGCGGATGACCACCAGCCGATGGGTCACGTCGGTGCCGGGGATGGTGTAGTCGTGGCAGGCCTCCACCCGACCGCCCAGCAGCTTGATGCAGTGGGCGGCACCGGCCAGCTCCTCGTCGCTGTCGGTGCTCTTCATGGCAAGAAACGCGCCGCCAACTTTAACATAGGGCAGACACAGCTCGCACAGAAGCCGCAGGTCGGCCACGGCCCGGGCGGTGGCGAAGTCGAAGCTGTCCCGGAAGCCTTTTTCAAGCGCTTTCTCCTCAGCCCGGGCGTGGATGGCGGTGACGCCCTCCAAACCAAGCTGTTCGGCCACCTCGTTCAGCCAGTTGACCCGCTTGCCAAGGCTGTCCAGCAGGGTGACCTGCAGGGTGGGGGCCAGCGACTTCAGCACCAGACCGGGGAAGCCGGCGCCGGTGCCCACGTCGATGAGGGTTTTGCCCTCAAAATCCACAAGACCCACCAGCGCGGCGCAGTCCAGCATGTGCAGCCGGGCCACGCCCGCCTCGTCCCGGATGGCGGTCAGGTTCATGACCTGATTTTTCTCCAGCAGGAGCCTGCCGTATTCGGCAAGGGTGTCGGCGGCGTTGGCGGGGACGCCTTCGGTCAGACCCAGCAGGTCAAGACCGGCGGAAATCATATCCTTCACGGGGGTGCCCTCCAATATTTCAGGCGAAGTTGGCCAGCAGGCCCGCCATGCCGGGGATCAAAAACCAGATCGCCACAAGCCAACAGACGACGGCCAGCGTCCACGCGGCCTTTTTGGTGGGCGCGCCGGTGGTGCGGTGGCTGATCAGCCCCACGATACCCAGTCCCACCAGGCCGGGGACGGCCAGCAACGGGGCGATGCCGGTCAGGGCAACGCCGCCGGAGAAGTACATGTAGGTGGATAAGGCCACCAAAATTACCATGTACACGATGCCGACCCATGCCATGGCACGCTTGGCTGGGGAAGCGGGGGTGTAACCTTCGTCTTCCGGCGGCAGTTCAGGCTTGTTGACCTCGGGCATCAGTTCTTCTCCTTGAGTAGATCGCGGATCTCGCCCAGCAGCTTCTCCTCGGCGGAAGGCTCGGGCTCGGGGGCGGGTTCGGGAGCAGGCTCTTCCTTCTTGCGGTGCAGGGAGTTGATGGCCTTGACCAGGCAGAACACCGCAAAGGCGATGATGATGAAGTCCAGGATGATAGCGATGGTGTTGCCGTACTTGATGGCCACCTCGGTGGCGGGGTCAATGACGCCCTCGGCATTGACCACAGCTTCTTTCAGCACCCACTTCCAGTCGGCAAAGTTGATGCCGCCGGTCAGCATGGAAATGAAGGGCATGATGATGTCATTGACGATGGAGGTGGTGATCTTGCCGAAGGCACCGCCGATGACAACGCCGACCGCCAGGTCGATCACGTTGCCGCGCATGGCAAAGGTCTTGAACTCGTTGAAAAACTTTTTCATCTTGGGTTGCTCCTCTCAAATCTCTTTTTTATGGGAAAAGCGAAAACAAAGAGTATTATGCCGTGATGATATTACAAAATGGAATCGCTTCTTGGGAAGTATAACGTCCATGCCGCCTCGTCCTCACAAGCTTCGCATCCTTCGCCGCCAGCACGACGCTGACGGCTCAATCGCTACGCTGCTCGTCCTCTCCAAACCCCGACCGCTTTGCTGGGTCGCGGTTTGGGTTTTGGTGCGGAGGAGGGCGGGGGTTTTACTTCTTGGGAAGCATGACCTCCATACCACCAAGATAGGGACGCAGGGCGGCGGGAATCTTCACGCTGCCATCGGCCTGCAGGTTGTTCTCCAGGAAGGCGATGAGCATGCGGGGGGGAGCCACCACGGTGTTGTTTAGGGTGTGGGGCAGGTAGGTGCCATTGGCGCCCTTGACGCGCATCTTCAGGCGGCGGGCCTGGGCGTCGCCCAGGTTGGAGCAGGAGCAGACTTCGAAATACTTTTGCTGACGGGGGGACCAGGCCTCGATGTCGCAGGACTTGACCTTCAGGTCGGCCAGGTCGCCGGAGCAGCACTCCAGCTGGCGCACGGGGATGTCCATGGAGCGGAACAGCTCCACACTATAGCGCCACATCTTCTCGTACCAGGCCATGGAGTCCTCGGGCTTGCAGACCACGATCATCTCCTGCTTCTCGAACTGGTGGGTGCGGTACACGCCCCGCTCCTCGATGCCGTGGGCGCCCTTCTCCTTGCGGAAGCAGGGGGAGTAGGAGGTCAGGGTCTGGGGCAGGTTGGCCTCGGGGATGATCTGGTCGATGTACTTACCGATCATGGAGTGCTCGGAGGTACCGATCAGGTACAGATCTTCGCCCTCGATCTTGTACATCATGGCGTCCATCTCGGTCTGGGACATAACGCCCTCCACCACGTTGCCGTGGATCATGAAGGGGGGGATGCAGTAGATGAAGCCTTTTTCGATCAT